>NZ_KI914789.1:93279-102481 GCF_000520535.1 Arthrobacter sp. H41 | reverse complement strand
GTCGTCCTCGTCGTCGTCCTTGTGCTTCACGGGCGCGTAGTCCTCGATGACTGGCTTCACGGCGTCAACATCATCCGTACCGACGTCACCAAGGCCGGCTTTGGCGAGAGCGCCCTCGGGATCTTCCTTGAAAGCAGCTGCTGCTTCCTCATCCTTGAACAGGTTCATGAGGAAATCGAGAAGAGAAGTGGCGAGAGTGGTCATGACACGTTCCTTTGCATCGGGTTTTGCTGAGGCTGGTCCGCCTGGCCGGAATGCCTGGCTTGTTACAAACATAGGATTGGGGGCTCAGCGGGACATCGGGGTCGATACCCCTAACTGGCGCCCCGCGCTTAGGGGTTTGCAGGTCCGGGTATTAGGGGATCAGGGGGTTCTCCTGCGCTGATTCACCGAGAATCAGGCGCAATCTCGCCAGGAGATCCGAGCGGGTTGTCACCCCGAGCCGACGACGGACCCGCGCGATATGGTGCTCGACCGTGCGCGGGGAGATGAAGATCGCTTCGCTGATCTCCCGGTAAGTGCGGCCTTCGAGCACGAGCTGAGCGATCTCCCGTTCCCTGCCGCTGAGGTCGAAACCATGCGTGGATCGTGAGGCGTGTACCCGCTTGGCCGACGGCTTGATTATCGTGGCCGGCCGAGCTGTCCCGCGCCTATTTCCCCGGTCCGGCCCGGCAACCGCTTCAGTCTCGCGTGCAGGAGCCGGCGAGCCTGTTGAAGGCGCCTGGTCCGGACGGAGATCGCGGGCACAGGCGAGAAGTCGCGCCATATCCTTCCGATCCTGCGCTTTGGCCGATGCGTGTCCCGCCAATCGCGCACCGTCCCAGGGAAGGCCCACTGCCGCAAGCCCTCGTGCCGCGGATTCCACCACATCGGGATCGAAGCTTCCGGCAAGGACGAATACCCAGGAACGCCCTGCGGTTGCCAGGACAGCTGCCAGGGGATACTGACCGGATGCGCGTACCAATGCGGAGGCATGTGGCGCCAGGTCCGCCGGCCGCTCCAGCAAGAGTGCGGACTGGATCGCCGACCAATGGAGGGGGACCGACCACAACGGCGGATTCCCCAACTTTGCAAGCAGTGCCCAGGCTTCGGCCACGTGAGGCTCGAGTTTGTGCGATTCCCTGAGCCGGGCAGCCGCGATCATCAGTTCGCCCAACGGAAGGAGGCTGAAAATGTCGATCGAGATATGGAGCACGGCCTCGCTGGCACGCTGCCAGGCGTCGATCATGCCGGTGGTGTCGCCGGCTCTTCGCGCTAGACCCACTTCGAGTGCCTGCACGAGCAACTCGTCCCGCGGCCCCAGCTGCTCGACCGCGGCGCGTGCCTCAAAAATCGCCTCCCGTGCAATAACGGGCCGGTCCTGCACCATGGCAGTCCATGCCTGAAGCAGCAGTAGCCGCGGCCGCTGTGCCTGTCCGCCCTGTCCGCCGTGGAGCGCCGCCGCCACAATGGAGCCGGCCGTCTCAGGTTCACCGGCGTGCAGCGCGACAAAGGCGGCGAACGACGCCGGGCCTTCCGGCGCAGGAAGGGCACGGCCGGAGGCCGTCAGGGTGTCCGATGCTCGAATGAGCGTGGGCACCGCCCGGCTCGGCGGAGTTTCGAGGGAATGCATCGCTCCCTCACCCAGGAGTGACGCCGCAACGGAACACAGGGTGGGTGAACCGCCGGAACCGGGCTTACTGAGCATGGCGGCTGCTCCCGAAGCATCACCGGCTGCCATCAGGGCGACTGTGGCCAACGCCGCGAAGCTTCCGGAAGCGTCGGAACCGAACCACCGGTATACGTCAGCAGCCCTCGACATCATGCCGCGCTGCGCCCAGACGGACGCTGCGACCTGCACTGCCCTCTCAAGATCAAGGGTCTCCACCGGTTGTGCCGATGCGGCTCCCGGCATCGCTGGGGCGTTGTGCCGAGCGAGGAGGTCGTCGAGAATGCGGCAGGCGCCGTCGAGGTCGCCCACGGCCGCTGCTGCCTCCGCACGCCGCGCTGCAGTTGCAAGTTCACCGGCACCTGCCGCTACCGCCTCTGTGAGAAGCGTGAGCGCAAGTTGCGGATCGGAGACCAGTGCTGCATCTCCTGCCGCTTCGAGCGCTTGCGCAATGCGCTGGTCAGTCAGCCCTTCCTGAACGAAATCACGCGCGATGTCCATCAGCGGCAGGCCCTCAGAGCAGAAAGTGTCGACCAATGAGCGCTGGAAGCGGCGCACCTGGTGCACTTCCGCGTTTTCCCGAACCAGCTTCTTGACCAGCGGCGCCGGGCTTCCGCTGGGTAGAAGTAGCCCGGCGGAGCGGGCCCTTGCCGTCAATTCCCCGATCGTTTCGCCCGTGCCGTGCAGCAGTGGAGGCGCCTGGTCCGGCACCCGGAAACCGACACTCGATGCGAGCAGCAATTCCTGCAGCGGCACGTCGAGAGCGCTGAGCTTCCGTGCCAGGACCTCCGCGGGAGCCGTACCCTCCGGTCCGGTGGTTTCGCCGGAAGCGTTGTGCAGGCCCGAAAGCAGGAGATCGGCCCTCACTCGTCTTCCACTTCCGGCAGTTCGTCTTCCACTTCCGGCAGTTCGCCCGTCGGTGAGGGATCCGGCTCCGGGTCGGATGTTCCAGAGATTACCGGTTCAGAAGGCGGAAGATCCCCCGAAGGAATCGCCGAAGGGAAAGAGTCAGCCGGGGCAGTCGCCTTCGGTGAAGCAGAAGGAGTCTCCGTGGGAGGGATCACCGAGGGTGACGGCGTCGCCGCAGGATCGGTGGCCATGGGTGACGGCGTCCCTGTCGTAGCAGTACCAGGGGGCAGGACCCCTGCAGCCGGAGCGGTCGCCGTGGGTGAAGGCGTTTCGGCCGGAGCAGTCGCCGCGACCGACGGCGTCCCAGCCGGATCGGGCTCCGGCGCCGAAGGCCCCACAGCCGAATCAGACCTGGAAGGTGAAATGCCGGGTGGCTTCGGTTGAGGGGACTGTTCTGAAGAATCAGCAGGTTGCGTGCGGACAACCGCGGGCGCTTGAGGGTCCGGATTGGGTTTGGCAGATTTACCTGCCCCCGGGAATTGCGAGCTGTCCTTCCGGCCGGAATCGGCAACGACGATGTCGCGTTTCGGGCCGTCCAGTCCGCTCTGTCCCGGGGGCTGAGCCGCGACCTTGCCGGTGCCTCCGGTGCCGCCGGCCGCATTGCTCCCTTTGGCGGCATTGCCCGGTTGAACCACTGTGTCGAACCAGCTCGCACGCGGAACGGACTCGGTTTCCTGGCCAAAGCCTGCCGCCCCACCGCCTGCCGCCCCATCGTCTGCCGCCGCACCGCCACCGCCGTCCCCGCCTCTCGGAGCCTGCTGGCCGACTTCCGCCCCGGTCGAGGGAACTACTGCCGCCTCTGCCGCCTGTTCCGGGCCTGTCAGGATGTCGGAGAGTGCCGTGAACGACGTCGGAGAGTTGGCTGCGGTTGCAGTGGCGACGCCAAGCAGCGCAACAGCGGCAGTCACGGCGAACGCTCGGGTTCGGATCCTCCTCCCTGCCGTCACGTGATGGGGCCCGTGACGCGGGGTCAGGGAATTCGCCGCAGGGGCATGGGAGGCGACAGCCACGGCATTTCCATCAGAGCCGGAAGCAGGACCGGCGGACGCCGTTCCGTCCTCCTGGAGCGCCGCGGTAGCGAAGGCCGCGCCGAGTGCGATCGATGCCTTCGGATCAGCATCGATCGCGACGGGCCTGCCCAGGCGCTCGGAGATCAGCTGCGCTACGAGGGGTATGCGGGATGATCCTCCGATCAGGAGTACCGCGTCGAGATCCTCCGCAGTAACGCCCGCTGAAGTGACTGCGCGGTCGAGCAGATCGATGGTCTCATGGACCCGGCCCTCGATCATGGCTTCGAATTCAGAGCGGACCAGCCTCACCTGGGCATGCGCCCCGGGCAGAAGCACCGCGATGGACGCTTCGGGATCCGTGGACAGGGCTTCCTTCGCTTCGGCACATTCCCGGCGGAGACGTGCCACCGCTGACAGTGCATCGGGGTCGGCGCTGTCGAGGCCGGCGAATGCCTCGGAAGCACCCGCGACGACGTGACCGAACACATCCTGATCGAAATCCGCACCGCCGAGGCGTTCGATTCCCGCCGGGGTTCCGAGGACGGTGAAGGTGTCGGCGTCCGTTTTCCTGAGAACGGTGGCATCGAACGTGCCACCCCCGAAGTCGTACACCGCCAGGGTGCTGCCCGGTTCCACGCGCTCCTGGGAGGCATAGTGCAACGCGGCGGCCAGGGGCTCGGTCAGGAGTGCAACGTCGGCGAGCCCCACTCCGGCGAGGGCACTGGAAAGCAGCCCGGTCTTGTGCCCGCCCCATTCCGCCGGATGGGTCAGGGTGACGGCTAGCGGGGGCTCGCCCTCGCGCTCCTCGGCCCGGTCGACGACCCACCGCACGATCGCGGCGAAAAGATCCTCGGGCAACACGCTGATGTCCCCGATGATGATCGGGACATCGTCGCCCATGCGCCGTTTGAATTCGCGCACCAGACGCTCCGGGTGAGCAAGCCCGCGGCGTTCGGCCGCCTCGCCCACAACGGTCTGCCCGTCCTCGCCGAGAAAAATGACGGAGGGTACGGCGTTGGCATGGGTTCCAAGGGGCAGGACCTGCGGCGCAGGGCTCTGACCCCCACCGAACCGCGCAATCGCGGCTGCGGTGAAGCTGGTTCCCACATCAACGCTGAGACCGTACGGCATTCAGATTCCTCACGAGCGTCCGACATTGGTCATTTAAACCAACGATAACGACGCCATAACGGAGGCGCGAGGGTAATCCCGCGGTCTGACTACTCGATTTTGTAGGGCAACTACTCGCCCAGGATTTCCGCGGTTTCCATCCACTGCTCCTCTAGCTCGCCTGTCTCAGCCTGCAGTGCCCGCAGCTTGGCGTCGAGGTCCGCAATCCTGGCAAAGTCGGCATCGGCTTCGGAACCTGCGTCATGCATCTGCTGCTGAAGCTTGCCCTTCTGCGCATCCACTTTGGTGATCTGCCGCTCGATCCGCGTCAGGTCTTTGCGGGCCTGCCGCAACTCGGCCTCCGAGGAACCGCCCGTTCCAGCGGAACCGCCACTGGTGGCAGGAGACGCGGCGGAACCGGTGGCGGTCAGTGGCCCGGCCGCCCTGCGCAGCTCGAGGTACTGGTCGACGCCGCCCGGCAGGTCCCTCAGCCGGCCATCACCGAGCAGCGCCATCTGCGAATCCGTGACCCGCTCCAGCAGGTAGCGGTCGTGCGACACGACGACAAGCGTGCCTGGCCAGCCGTCCAGGACATCCTCGATCGCCGACAGGGTGTCGGTGTCGAGGTCATTGGTGGGCTCATCGAGCATCAGTACGTTGGGCTCGCCGACCAGCAGCCGGAGCAGTTGCAGACGCCGTCGTTCACCACCCGACAGCTCGCTGACGCGGGTCCACTGCTTCTCATTGGTGAAACCGAGCTGTTCGACGAGCTGGCTGGCCGATACCTCCTTGCCACCCACGCTGAACACGCGTTTCTCGGCCTCGATCACCTCGATGACGCGGCTGTTGCCGAGCTCGTCGAGTTCGCGGACCTCCTGCGAGAGCACAGCCGTCTGGACGGTCTTGCCCCGCTTGACCTTGCCGCCCGTCGGCAGCACATCGCCGTTGAGGAGGTGGAGCAGGGTGGTCTTCCCCGAACCGTTGACGCCGACCAGGCCCAGCCGCTGCCCCGGGGCGAGGCGCAGCGTCACGTCCTGGAAGAGCGTCCGTTGCCCGGCCCCGTCCTCGTCCAAGGGGAGGGTCAAACTGACGCCCTCCAGGTCGAGGACATCCTTCCCGAGCCTGGACATCGCCATCTTGCTGAGCGCCAGGGAGTCACGCGGTTCCGGGACATCGGCGATCAGCTCGTTCGCGGCCTCGATGCGGAACTTCGGTTTCGCCGTCCGGGCCGGAGCCCCGCGCCGGAGCCAGGCGAGCTCCTTCTTCACGAGCTGGACGCGTTTGGACTCGATCACGGAATTCATGCGGTCACGCTCGGCGCGGGCCAGCACGTAGGCCGCGTACCCGCCGTCGAAATCGTCGACGACGGCGTCGTGGACCTCCCACGTATGGTTGCAGATCTCATCGAGGAACCACCGGTCGTGGGTGACCACGAGAAGGCCGCCCTCGGTGGGGCGCCACCGCTGACGGAGGTGCTGCGCGAGCCAGGCCACGCCCTCGACGTCGAGGTGGTTGGTGGGCTCGTCGAGCATGATGACGTCGTCGTCGCCGATCAGGAGCTTGGCCAGCGCCACCCTGCGCTTCTGTCCTCCCGAGAGGGAGGAGACCTTCGCATGCCAGTCGACCTCCGAGACGAGCCCTCCCATCACGTCGCGGATGCCCGGGTTCGAGGCCCACTCGTGGTCCGCTTGGTCCCCGACGATGGCCTGACCCACTTCGAGCGCGCCGTCGAGGACATCGGTCTGGTCCAGGTAACCGACCGAGACGTCGCGGCGCCGCGTCACGCGGCCCGAGTCGGGCTTCTGACGCTGGGCGAGCAGGCGCATCAGGGTGGACTTGCCGTCGCCGTTCCGCCCCACCACTCCGATGCGGTCGCCGTCCTCGAGACCCAGGGAGACGCCGTCGAGGATGGTGCGGGTGACAAAGGCGACGCTGAGGTTTTCAGCGCCGAGAAGGTGTGCCAAGAAATGCTGCTTTCGTTAATGACGTGAGTGCGTCCGGTGCGGGCGGGACGCCGGTCAGGCAGGGTGGCCGGTGTGGATCCGCGCTCCATGGACCGGTCCGTGAACCGCCATGGCGATCAGCCCCTCCGCGGTGAGCCGCGATTCGAGTTCGGCCGCGTGCCCCTCGCTCGAAGCGAGGAAGGCCACCGTCGGCCCTGACCCCGAGACGATTCCGGCAAGCGCTCCCGCCTTCTGTCCCCTCCCAAGGATATCCCCCAGCCCGGGGGCGAGTTCCAGCGCGGCTTCCTGGAGGTCGTTTTGCAGCAGGGGCGCGAGCCCATGGCCGTCGCCGGAGCGCATCGCACCGAGGATCGAGGAGTTGACTTCCGGCTGCGCCGGAGGTTCGAAGCCCTTCCGCTCGCGGATCCCGTCCAGCAGCCGGTAGACGACGGGCGTGGACAGGCCGTAGTCGGCTGGGACCAGCACGAAGTGCAGGGGCGTCTTGGAGATCGCGGGCGTGAGCTGCTCCCCCACTCCCAGCCCGACGGCGGTCCCCCCCAACAGTGCGAAAGGGACGTCGGCGCCAAGTTCGCCGGCGATCTTGGCGAGCTCGTCCCGGGAGAAGCCACTGCCCCACAGTGCCTCGCAGGCGAGCAGCGCGGCAGCCGCGTCGGCTGATCCGCCGCCCATTCCCCCGGAGACCGGAACCTTCTTGACGATGTCCAGGTGGACACCGGTGGATGCGGGGCTCACCTCGGCGAGCAGCCGCGCCGCACGGACGGCGAGGTTCGTGCTGTCCAGCGGAACCGCGTCGGTGGGAATGGGGAAGGGACCCGCACCGGTGACCGAGACCGTGACCTCCTGCCCCGGCATGGGGGTTGCCGTGACCTCCTCGTAGAGGGAAACAGCGAGGAACACGCTGGCGATACCGTGATAGCCGTCCTCGCGCAGCGGGCCGACCCGGAGCGAGACGTTGATCTTGCCAGGAGCGGCCACCCGGACGGAACGCGGATTGCCTCGTATTTCACCTGCTTTGCCCAACACCATAGGTACCAACCTAGATGACCGCGGGGTTCCTGAGGTAGTTTCGGCCCGGGCGGCGGCGGCGCGTGCTTCGGAAAGGATTGGCTTCGTCGATCAGTCCGCGTTCAGGAGATTTCGAGGACAGGCTTCAACTCCGGCGTCGGAGAAGCAGTGACACAGTCGTGCAGGGACGCCCAGAAACGCTCGGCCGCGGGACTTCGACGGACGGTGAGCAAACCCTGATCCACCAGCGAATCGGCCCAGGCATGGACCATCGTCTGATGGAAGACGAACTCCTCGAGCGCCGTCCGTTCGGGAAGCGGCAACGCTCCGAATCCGCTCTCACCGACAGGAAGGGCGCCGATGGCTCCCAGCAGCGATTCGAGGGTGCGTCGCGTGGATTCAGGAGCCCTGGTCTGGCTCGGCAGCTTCCCCTCCGCCTTTCCGGCGGCGATGTCCTGCCGCAACCCGTCGATATAGGACACCCAGAGCCGCGCGTCGGCGACGTGGACCGTCAGCAGGCCCTGGTCGGGGACTTCCGAGGTCGAGTTGAACACCCGGAAACATCCCCTGCCCTGGTGCTTGGCGGTATACATGGCACGGTCGGCGTCCTCGGACAGGTTACGGCCCCGGTTGTCGGCCGAAGCCACGGAAATACCGACGCTCGCGCTGATCCGGACCTCCTCGCCATCGAGCAGGATCGGCTTGGCGATGACATCGATGATTCGCTGGCCGAGCGCGCCGACGTCGGCCTCGTCCAGCCCGGGAAGCACCAGTGCGAATTCGTCCCCGCCCACCCTTGCCACGGTGTCCCCCGTGCGGGTACAACTCCGCAGGCGTCCGGCGATCTCCACCAGCACCGCGTCCCCCGCAGCGTGGCCCAGGGCATCATTGACAGGTTTGAAACCGTCGATGTCGATCACGAAAACCGCAAGCGGCCGTGCGCTGCGTTCCCGCTCCCGCAGTGCGTGATTGAGTCGGTCGTTGAACAGCGCGCGGTTGGCCAGTTGGGTGAGTGGATCATGCAGGACCTGCCGCTCGAGCTGGCTGATCAGCCGTGGACCGTCAGCAGGCCCTGGTCGGGGACTTCCGAGGTCGAGTTGAACACCCGGAAACATCCCCTGCCCTGGTGCTTGGCGGTATACATGGCACGGTCGGCGTCCTCGGACAGGTTACGGCCCCGGTTGTCGGCCGAAGCCACGGAAATACCGACGCTCGCGCTGATCCGGACCTCCTCGCCATCGAGCAGGATCGGCTTGGCGATGACATCGATGATTCGCTGGCCGAGCGCGCCGACGTCGGCCTCGTCCAGCCCGGGAAGCACCAGTGCGAATTCGTCCCCGCCCACCCTTGCCACGGTGTCCCCCGTGCGGGTACAACTCCGCAGGCGTCCGGCGATCTCCACCAGCACCGCGTCCCCCGCAGCGTGGCCCAGGGCATCATTGACAGGTTTGAAACCGTCGATGTCGATCACGAAAACCGCAAGCGGCCGTGCGCTGCGTTCCCGCTCCCGCAGTGCGTGATTGAGTCGGTCGTTGAACAGCGCGCGGTTGGCCAGT
>NZ_KI914789.1:76324-93179 GCF_000520535.1 Arthrobacter sp. H41 | reverse complement strand
CCTGCCGCTCGAGCTGGCTGATCAGCTTCCGCTCGGACTTCCTCGCGTTTTCGTGGATGCTCCAGTGGACCAGACTCGTCACGCACATCCCGAGAAACAGTCCGCCATGGACCAGAGTCGAGACGAGCGGTTCCTCGACCCGGTACGAGGAACTGCCTGGACCGATCAGTGCCGCCGCTCCATGGTAGGAGAAAACCAGTCCGGCGGCGGTGGCGAACGGAGCCCAGTCCTCATACAGCGCCACGATCGGCACGACGATGAAGAACAGGAAATGGGCCTCCACGGTTCCCGACATTTCGACTGCTATCGCAGCGACGGCGATCAGGGCAGCGCAGGCGAGTGAAGCCCGGACCCGCTGGCCGCCCCGCAGGAACCAGGCGGATGCTGCAAGGACCAGGGGAAGGGCACCGTCGATAAGGGCCCGGGGGAAAGGCAGTCCCTGGGTCATGCCGAACCCGAAGAGTATGACGGAGGCGATGAGCACCGAGACGACGATCGCACGATGGCGCCTCAGCCACTGGTCCGAGGGTAGCTGCCGACCCTGCGGGAGGACAGCCGCCGCTGCGGAGATCCATCGTCCTGCCACTTGTCCACTCCTCGCCTGCGGGGTCGATCGGCAGGAGCTTTTCTGCATTGACAACCGTAACTGACAACCACATCCGACAGTCGCGCGCACTCCCGCCCCCGACGAATCCCCCTCGCCGGGGCCGCCTCTCATCGTGGCCCCATGCTACGTCACAAAGGCATAACGAAGCACACCCGCCACTTCATTCCGCCGTTGCGGCAGCTTCCTTCGCCTCGGCGATTCGCGCAAAGGCCGTGATATCCAGTACCTCTCCGCGGGCGACGGGATCGACGCCGGCCATTCGAAGAGCCTGCTCGGCGAGCGTCGGACTCCCCGCCCAGCCTGCAAGTGCGGCTCGGAGGGTCTTGCGGCGCTGGGCGAAGGCTGCATCGATGACGGCGAAGACTTCGGTGCGGTTGGCAGTGGTTGCCGGCGGGTCGCGCCGGGTGAAGCGCACCAGGCCCGACGCGATCTTGGGCGCCGGCCAGAAGACATTCATTCCGACAGTGCCGGCCTTCACCATGCTCGAGTACCAGGCGGCCTTGACGGAGGGAACCCCATAGATTTTCGAGCCCGGGCCCGCCGCGAGCCGGTCGGCGACCTCGTCCTGCACCATCACCAGTCCTGAACGAAGCGTGGGGAACCGCTCGAGGAGGTTCAGCACCACGGGAACGGCCACGTTATAGGGAAGGTTGGCCACAAGTGCGGTGGGCTGGTGAGGCAACTCGGTGATCCGCAGGGCATCTGCGAGAACGACGTCGAGCCTTTCAGCTTTGTCCGGACGCAGGAGCTTCACGGTGGCCGGCAGCCTGGCGGCCAGCACGGGATCGATCTCGACGGCGACCACGCGGTCCGCGACGTCGAGCAGGCCGAGCGTCAGCGATCCGAGCCCCGGACCGACCTCGAGCACCGTCTCGGACGGACCGAGCTGCGCCGATGCGACGATCCTGCGGATGGTGTTGCCGTCGATCACGAAGTTCTGGCCGAGCGTCTTGGTGGGCCGGATGTTCAGTTCAGCGGCAAGGCGCCGGATATCCGTGGCCCCGAGAAGCGGAACGGGGGGCGGGTTTTTCCGGGGCACAGTCACCTTTTCATGGTAGCCGTGCAGGCGCCCAGCTTCCGTAGACCGACTCGGTGTTCAGCGCCAGGCGTCCGCACAGCTCGTCAAGGTCCGCATCCAGCACCTCGGCCATGGCGCGGACGGTGTGCGGGAGCACGTAGGACGCATTCGGCTGCCCGCGGTACGGGTGCGGGGTGAGGAACGGCGAATCGGTCTCGGCAAGGATCAGCGAGGGGTCGGCAACCTGCAGGGCGTCCCGCAGATTCTGCGCATTCCGGAACGTGACGGTACCGGCGAAGGACATGTACCAGCCATGTTCGTTGCAGAGCCGTGCCAGCTCCGTGTCCCCCGAGAAGCAGTGGAACACCACGCGGTCGGGGGCGCTCGCCGTCAGAAGCGCCGAGACGACGTCCGCATGTGCCTCCCGGTCATGGATCTGCAGGGCGAGCCCAAGGCGACCGGCGATGTCGATGTGCCGCCGGAAGGAATACTGCTGGCGCTCCACGCCGCTTTCCGGCGTGCGGAAGTAGTCGAGTCCCGTCTCACCGATCGCCCGGATCCGTGGATGGGCGGCGAGCAGTTCGATCTCGGTGAGCGCCGCGTCGAGCAGGCCTGCTCCTGCGAGCACCGGTGCGTCATTGGGGTGGATGGCCACGGCGCCCAGGAGACGTTCGTCGGCCTCGACCGCCTGCACCGTGAACCGGGACGATTCGAGATCACAGCCCACCTGGACGGCGGCCCGCACGCCGGCTGCCGCCGCGGCGTCCATCGCGCTGCGTACATCGACCTGCACAAGGCCGTCCCGGAAATCGAGATGGGTGTGGTTGTCGATCACCGGCACCGCCAGCGGTTCGGGCAACGGCGGGTACTCGAGCTTCCGCCGGCGTCCGCCGCCGTCGGTGGCACCGCCGTCGGCAGCACTGCTTCGGTTTCCGCGGTCAGCGGCACTGCTTTCGGTACCCGCGTGGACGGCCTGGTAGGCCACCGGCGTGGTCCCTGCGGAAAAAGGCTGGCTGTTGCACATGGTTCCAGCCTAGCCAGTACCGGAACTTATCCCCCGCGGGGCAGGTTGAGACAGTAACCTGTAGATCACGATCAATCCTGTGCGTCGGGGTCAGCGGGTCCGCAGTCCCGCTGACTCGTCGGCTTGCAACCGCCTGTGTGGAAGGTACCGATGGACGTTCAGAACACTGTTGAAGTGCCAGGCCTCGCAGAAGCGGGTGATACCGCGCCGGAAAAGCCGGCTCATGGGCCCGAAAACTCCTTCTACGATGTCAGCACGAAAATCCTGGAGTCGATCAACACCGTGATCGACGGCAAACCGGACGCCGCCCGGCTCGCCCTCACCGTCCTCCTCGCCGAAGGGCACCTGCTCCTCGAGGACGTGCCGGGTGTCGGAAAGACGATGCTCGCCAAGACCCTCGCCCGCACCATCGACTGCACGGTGAACCGCATCCAGTTCACTCCCGACCTGCTGCCCTCCGACGTGACGGGGGTTTCGATCTACAACCAGGACACGCGCCGCTTCGAGTTCCGGCCCGGTCCCGTCTTCGCGAACATCGTGATCGGCGACGAGATCAACCGTGCGTCCGCCAAGACGCAGTCCGCGCTGCTGGAGTCCATGGAGGAGCACCAGGTCACCGTCGACGGCCGGACCCACTCGCTCGGTGAACCGTTCATGGTGGTCGCCACGCAGAACCCCATCGAGATGGAGGGAACCTACCCCCTCCCCGAAGCCCAGCGTGACCGTTTCATGGCGCGGATCTCCATGGGTTACCCGGATGCCCGTTCGGAAGTCGAGATGCTCGAAAGCCACCAATCCACCTCCCCGCTCAGCCGGATCCGCCCGGTGGCCACGGCCGCCGACATCGCAGGGATGATGGGACAGGTCCGTGCCGTCTTCGTGTCCCCGGCCGTCAAGGAGTACACCGTCGCGATCGGCAGGGCCACCCGGGAGCACCCCCGGCTCCGCCTCGGCGCGAGCCCCCGCGCGCTCCTGCAGCTGCTCCGGGCCGCGAAGGCCGGTGCCGCCCTCGAAGGCCGGGATTTCGTCCTGCCCGACGACGTCGCTGCCGTCGCCGACGCCGTCCTCGCCCACCGCCTCATGCTGGACCGGAAGGCGACGACGGCAGGCGACACGGCGTCGTCGGTTCTTGAGGGCATCATCGCCAGGGTTCCCGTGGCGCGGGAGAACCACCGGTCCGGTGCCCGGCAGAACCGGCTGAACTGACGGCCGGCCGGGTTCATGGCGCTCCTCGACCGATTACCCTCCAGGGTTCTGACCCCACGAGGCTGGGGCTTCACCATCGCCGCGGTGGTGGCCCTGTTGTTCGCCCAGACCCTGGGGCGCCGGGATCTGCTCTACCTGGGGATCCTCCTCCTGTGCCTGCCGCTTCTCTCGGTGCTCATCCTGCGCTGGAGCAAGCCCCGCTTCACCGTGGAACGCCGCTTCTCTCCGCAGTCCATGGAGACCGGTTCCACCACGACAGTGGGGCTCGCGCTGGCCTCTCCGGTTCCGTCCGGTGCTCTGGTCCGGATGGAGGAGCAACTGCCCGCACGCTTCGGTGAGGCACCGAAATTCGCTTTCCCCTCCCATAACCCCACCTCGAACGGGGTATCGCTGTACGAGTACCGGCTCCGGTCCTCGACCCGCGGCATGTACAGGATAGGACCGGTGCTGGCCGAGTTCGGTGATCCGTTCGGACTGGGCAAGTCACGCCATCAATTGGGCGGAACCGACACCCTGGTGGTGACTCCGGCGCCCGTTGAGCTGCTGCAGTCCGCTCTCTCGGGCTCGCGCGGCAGCGACGGCACGGCAGCCACCCGCCGTCAGGCGAACCCCAGCGACGACGACGTCATGACCCGCGAGTACCGCCACGGCGACTCGATGCGCCGGGTGCACTGGGCCGCGACCGCCCGGCACAGCGAGCTCATGGTCCGGCAGGAGGAGTCGGTGACCGCACCCGAGGCGACACTCCTGCTCGACCAGCGGACCGGCAGCTTCGGCTCCGGGTCCTTAGCTGCCATTCGGCACGACCACGCGCCGGGTGGAAACGGTCTGAGCACCTCTTCCACCTTCGAATGGGCGGTGACGGCAGCGGTGTCCATCAGCGCGCACCTTCTCGAGCGCAACTACGCGCTGCGCTTCCTCGACCACCACGGATCCCCTGCACTCCTGCGCTCACCATCGGCTCCGTTTCCCGGCGAGGAGGAACACCAGGGCCAGGGCGCGCTGGCGAACATCGCGGAGGGCCTCGCCGCACTCGAACTCGCGCCGGAGCCCGGGCATGCCGGCAGTTCGGCGGTGCACGGAGGCGAAGCCGCACGATCGGCGGTCCGTCGGCTGCGGGCCGACCGCTCCCACGCTGAACGGGTGGCCGCCGGCGCCGCGTTCGGTGATGAACTGCTGGATAAGCTCGCGGCGAACCGGCACCGCGGCCCGGTGGTCGCGCTCCTCGGACTGGTGACGGCGGCCGAGGCGACCGCGCTCGGGGCTGCGTCCGAGTACGGCTCGGCAGCCTTCGCCATCCTCGTCGCCGACCGCGCCCGCGATGTCGAGACCCAGCTTGAAATCCTCCGGTCAGCCGGCTGGCAGGCGTCGGCGGCGTCGCCGGATTCGGACCTCCGTGAAGTCTGGGCCGGACTGGATCAGTCCCCCGGAACCGCGACGGGTGTTCGAACCAGCACATGGGCTTTCCCAGGCACAGCAGCGGAAACCCGCGGGAGATCCTCATGACAGCACTACTCGACCGCCCGGCGCAGGAGTCGAAGGGGCGCCCGAACGCGCCGGATCGACGCCGCTCCGCTGATCCCGGGCACTGGTGGGTCACCGGTGCGGCGTTGTTCGCCGTCCTCGCCTCCGCCACCAGCCTCAACGGCGTGCTGGAGCCATGGACCTGGTTCCTGCCGGTGGCGTGCACCATTGTTCCCGTCCTGCTGGCCATGGCCGCGATGAGGGCCCTCGGCCTCTCCGGCAGCGTAGCCGCGCTTGCAGGGCTGGCAGCGTGGACCGGCGCGCTGACCGCTCAGTTCCTACCGGCCCAGAGCATTTTCGGAGTGATTCCGGGGGCGGGCGCGCCGGCGCAGCTCGGGGCGCTCCTTGACGCGGCAGAAGAAACCGTGGTGTCCCAGGTTGCCCCTGTGCTGCCCGGAGACGGCATCCTGCTGGTGGCATGCGCGGCGATCGGGCTCGTGGCCATCCTCGTGGATGTCCTGGCCACGACCCTCCGGATGCCGGCGACGAGCGGATTTGCGCTCCTGACGCTGTTGGTGGTTCCCGCCGTCGTCAAACCCACCGGCGTAGGAATCGGGGCATTCGTCCTCGGCGCGGCCTCGTACCTCCTGATCCTCGGCTGTGCGCAACTGCGGGAAACCCGCACCGTCTCCTCCGGGGCGTCTGCCGGATTCCTCGGGCGCGGGCTCGCGACCGGCAGTGCGGCGCTGGCAGTAGCGGTCCTCCTGCCCCTGGCCATCCCCGGCTTCAATACGGGCGCTTTCCCGCAGGGCGCGCGCCTCAACGTCTGGGGCAGCGCCACCGGCCTCAATCCCGCGGTGACGCTCGGCAACGACCTGCGGAACCCCACCGGGTTCGGCCGGATCACCTACGCCACCGATTCCTCGGTGCCCCTTTACCTGCGCGCAGTGACCCTCGAGAATTTCACGGGACGGCGCTGGGAGCCGGACCAGCGCCTCGGGAACCGCGAGCGTGGACTCGCGGAAATGGGGACCGGACTCGAACGGAGCTCGCTGTCCGACGGCGTCAGCGCCTTCACCCGGATCACCACGCAGAGCTATTCGAGCCCGTGGCTGTTGTCGCCGTACGCGCCCGTCGGTATCACCGGGCTGACGGGCCGGTGGTCGTGGGACCCCGAGAACCTCAGCGTGCTCGCGATCGACGGCGGGTCGACAGCCCGCCAGGTATACGAAGTACAGAGTGCCATTCCGCAGCTGACGCGCGAAGGCCTGAAAGCGATCGGCCCCTCCGAGCCGGGCGCTGTCGGGGATGTCTTCACCGACCTCCCCGGCGACACCCCCGACATCGTGAGGGAGACCACCGAAGCGGTGGCAGGCGGCTTCGCCAACCCCTATGACAAGGCCCTGGCCATTCAGAGCTACCTGCGCAGTGCCGAGTTCACCTACTCGGTCGAGGCGCCCGTCGATGGCGGTTACGACGGCAGCGGCATGGACGTCATGGCCCGGTTCCTCGAAGCCAAGGCGGGTTACTGCGTCCATTACGCAGGCACCATGGCGGTCATGGCAAGGGCAGCCGGAATTCCCAGCCGCGTAGCCGTCGGCTATACGCCGGGCACCCCCACGGGGGAGCTCGAGGAAGGCCCGGGAGACACGGAGCTACGGGAATTCGTCGTCGATTCCCGCAACGCCCACGCGTGGCCCGAGCTGTACTTCACCGGAGTGGGCTGGGTGCAGTTCGAGCCCACTCCCTCACGCGGCGTCGTACCGGGCTACGCCCAGGCGGCCTTCTCGCCGGTGGGGCCGAGGGCCGACGACATCGACAGCCTCAATCCGGGCACCCTACCCGATGCACTGGTCCCACCGGGCGACGCGGCGGAACAACCCGAGGCGGGCGGAACGGGTTCCGCTCCCGGCGACGACGGCCCGGCCCGTGCCGTGGGCGTCGTCGTCGGAGGCGGACTGGTCCTTTTCCTCCTGCCGCTCCTCCTGCGCATCACCCGCACCGGACTGCGGCGCCGTCAGCTCGCCGGCGGAACGGCACCGCGAGCGGCCACGACAGCCTGGGCGCAGGCCACAGAGCTGGCCGGCGACTACGGACACCCGCTGCTTCCCACCGACACTCCGCGCGGGTTCGCCGCGCGCCTCCGCGGTGAGGCCGCGCTGCACGGCGCGCCGTCCACTTCGCTGGCAAGACTGCAACAGGCATACGAGCGCGAGGAATACGCCGTGCCCGTTCCGCCGGGGGCGGAGCAGAACCGGAACGGGACGACGACGGTCCAGCGGACCGGCAGGCAGAGCCTCTGGGACGATGTCGAGACGGTCACCGCGGCTCTTCGCCAGCGCAGCAGCTGGGGCACCCGGCTGAAGGCGCTGCTGCTGCCGCGCTCCGTGATGAGCCGGTTCCCCCGGAGATACTGATGGAATGCCAGAAGACGATGGACCCCGGATCCGGGAATCCGAGGTCCATCACCGCCAGCCGGCCCTACGAGGCCAACGGATCCGCGATGCCGATGTACTGCGTGTAGAGGTACTCCTCAATCCCCTCCGACCCGCCCTCACGGCCCAGACCGGACTGCTTCACGCCGCCGAAGGGTGCTGCCGCGTTGGAGATGACGCCCGCGTTGAGGCCCATCATCCCGGTGTCCAGCCGTTCGCCCATGCGGAGGCCGCGGTTGAGGTCGCGCGTGAACACGTAGGCCACCAGCCCGTACTCCGTGTCATTGGCGAGCGTCACCGCTTCGTCCTCGGTGGCGAAGGTGATGATCGGTGCCACAGGCCCGAAGATCTCCTCCTTCAGGATGCGGGAGGACCGCGATACGTTCGTCAGCACCGTGGGCTGGTAGAAATATCCGGCACCGTCCACCGGGGCGCCGCCGGTCACTATCTCAGCACCGTCGCCCTGCGCCGCGGACACCAGGTCATGCACCTTGTCGCGGCTCTTCCCGTCGATCAAGGGTCCCAGCTTGGAGTGTTCTTCGGTGCCGCGCCCCGGGGTCATGGCCGCCATCCGGGATGCCAGCTCGGTGGCGAATTCATCGGCGACCGACTCGTGCACGATGAAACGGTTCGCGGCGGTGCAGGCCTCCCCCATGTTGCGGAGCTTCGCGAGCATCGCCCCGTTCACCGCAGCTTCCAGGTCCGCATCCTCGAAGACGAGGAACGGCGCATTGCCGCCGAGCTCCATCGATGTGCGCAGGACGTTGTCCGACGCCGCCGCAAGCAGGCTCCGACCCACCGGAGTGGACCCGGTGAAGGAGAGCTTGCGGAGCCGGGAGTCCTTGATGAGCGGGCCGGTGACGCCGCCGGCGTCGGTGGTGTGGATGACGTTCAGCACCCCCGCAGGCAGCCCTGCTTCCTCAAGGACCGCGGCGAACAACGACGACGTCAGCGGCGTGAGGTTCGCCGGCTTGAGCACCATGGTGCATCCGGCGGCGACGGCCGGTGCGATCTTGCGCGTCGCCATCGCGAGCGGGAAGTTCCACGGCGTGATGAGCAGGCAGGGTCCCACCGGCTTCTTGTTCACGAGGAGCCGTGACTTGCCGTCCGGCGCCACCGAATACCGCCCGGACGTCCGCACCGCTTCCTCCGAGAACCACCGGAGGAACTCCGCGCCGTAGGTCACCTCGCCGCGGGCCTCGGCAAGCGGCTTGCCCATTTCGAGGGTCATGAGCAGGGCGAAGTCCTCAGCACGCCGGGTCACGAGCTCGAAGGCCCGCCGCAGGATCTCACCGCGCTCGCGCGGCGCTGTCCCTGCCCAGTCGCTCTGGGCGGCAACGGCGGCGTCGAGGGCGGCTACACCGTCTTCCGGCGTCGCGTCGGCCAGCGACCTCAACGTCTTGCCCGTTGCCGGGTCTTCGACGTTGAACACTGCACCCGAGGAGGAATCCCGCCATTCGCCGCCGATCAGCAGGCCTTGCGGCACCTGCTCCAGCAGTTCGTTCTCGCGGGTGGCGGTCACAGCGGTGACGGACATGGCGCTCCTTGATCGGTGATGACAGCGCCGGGGCTTCCCGAACGCGGCAGAGTTCACGCTTCACGCTAGCCGCGGGGTGGAATCGGTGTCCAGACGTCGATGCACGGCGGAACCGGCAAAGCGCTGGTCACCTGCACAACCGACTCGGCACGGCGGGGAGCCTGGTCGCGGCCGCGCTCCGACGTACCCTAGATCATGACGACTAACTATGTTCGAGGCGCCTCAGCCAGCAGCGCGGACTCCCGGGCCGAGATCGTGGGACTGCTGAGCCGCCATGGTGCGAGCGGTGTGCGATGCATTTCCGAGCAGCGCCGGACGACGATCGTCTTCTCCTCGGGCGACCGCCAGTTCCGCCTCCTGCTCACCGGCCCGGCCGGGTTCCCTGACGAGACCGACGACTCTGGCCGCGAAAAGGCGGCCCGTCGGCGCTGGCACACGCTCGCCCTGCTGGTCAAGGCGAAACTCGAGGCGGTCAACGCGGACATCGTGACGTTCGAGGAGGAATTCCTCGCCTACACGGTGCTCCCGAACGGCCGCACCGTGTTCGAGAACACCCAGCAAGCCATCAGCAGGGCCTACGCGGCCGACTCTTCCGTGCCGCTGGAGGCACGGCCCTGAGCTAGCGCGCGGCAATCACTGCCGCATAGAGTTCACGCTTGCTCACCCGGGCGTCCTCGGCGATCGTCGCGACCGCCTCCTTGAGCCGGGCGCCGTCGGCCACGAGCTCCTGCACCGCCGCAACGGAGTCCTCGGGGCGCGACGGCGGAGCCTCGGGAGCGCCGCCCACCACCACCGCGATCTCCCCGCGCACCTCACTGTCCTGTGCCCACTGGAGCAGCTCGAGGAGCGTGCCGCGCAGCACCTGCTCGTGCACCTTGGTCAGCTCCCGGGCCACCGCCGCGGAGCGGGCCGAGCCGAAGGCCTGCTGCAGGGAACGCAGCATGGGTTCGAGCCGGTGGGGTGCCTCGAAGAACACCATGGTGCGCCGTTCGGCAACGAGTTCGGCGAGGCGCCCGGCACGCAGTCCGGGTTTCCGGGGCAGGAACCCTTCGAAGCAGAACCGGTCCGTCGGCAGGCCCGACAGCGCGAGCGCGGTGAGCACCGCCGAGGGTCCGGGCGCGGCGGTGACCTGGATCCCCTCGCCTGCTGCGGCCTCGACGAGCCGGTAGCCGGGGTCCGACACCGAGGGCATTCCGGCGTCGGTGACCATCAGCAGCGTGGCACCGTCGCGGACGAGGTCGAGCAGTTCCGCCGTCCGGGTTTCCTCATTGTGCTCGTGGTAACTGATGATGCGTCCACCCACCGTCACCCCGAGGGACTGAACCAGGCGGTGGAGCCTGCGGGTGTCCTCGGCAGCCACGACATCCGCGCTCTCCAGCAGGCCCAGCAGTCGCTCGGTCGCATCGCCCATATTGCCGATCGGCGTTCCGGCGAGAACCACCCGGCCCTGGGATGCGCCGTCGCCGGCTGTTCCCCGATAGGCCGCGAAATGCGCCTTGCCGGCATCGGGGGTCTTTTCGCTGCTGTCTACTCCTGGCTCGCTCACCGATCAAGCCTAGCGCTGTATCGACCCACGGCGCGGGTTCGGCGCATTTCCGCCGGGCTCCCGGCTGGGCTGTAGCCTGAGGAGATGGGGAACCATCACCAGCATGGGGCGGGCCCGACGTCCGACGGGTTCCACCGCGTCCCGCTTGCCGCCGCCCTCGCCGTCACCCTCGCCGTCTTCGTGCTCCAGCTCATCGGGGCGCTCTGGACCCGGAGCCTTGCACTCCTCTTCGATTCCGCCCACGTCTTCACCGACGCCGCAGGCCTCGCCATGGCACTGGGCGCCGCGTCCCTTGCCGCCCGCCCGGCCACAGCACGCCGGACGTGGGGCTTTCGGAGGGCCGAAGTGGTCGCTGCGATGGCGCAGGCCGGTGTGCTGCTCGCCGTCGGGCTCTATGTCCTCATCGAAGGAATCCAGCGCCTCGTCACGCCCACCGACGTCGCCTCGCGGGAACTGCTGGTTTTCGGGATCATCGGCCTGGTGGGGAACCTCGCCGCCCTGCTCATCCTCGCCCGGCACCGCGGCGCGAACTTCAACCTGAGGGCGGCTTTCCTCGAGGTCCTGGCCGACGCCCTGGGCTCGGTGGCCGTCATTCTCGCCGCCGTCATCATCACACTGACCGGCTGGATGCGCGCCGACGCCGTCGTCGCCATGCTGATCGGCGCGCTGATCCTGCCCCGGACCATGAAACTGCTGCATGCGACGGTGAACGTGCTGCTGGAGTCCACACCGGCCG
Organism: Arthrobacter sp. H41; assembly: GCF_000520535.1. GTDB lineage: Bacteria > Actinomycetota > Actinomycetes > Actinomycetales > Micrococcaceae > Arthrobacter_D. Next base: position 81,606 of record NZ_KI914789.1, on the reverse strand, counting down.
GCATCGACCCCGATGCCGTGCGGGAGCACATCTGCGCGCTGCCGTCGGTGCGCGATGTCCACGACCTGCACATCACCCAGATAGCCACCGGTCTGCCGGTCCTCACCGCGCACGTGGTGGTCGACGACGACTGCTTCAGCAGCGGCAATGCCCACCGTGTGCTCGATCAGCTCCAGACCTGTGTCGCCGAGCACTTTCCCGTGAGCATCGAACACTGCACCTTCCAGCTGGAGCCGGACAGCCACCGCCTTCATGAGGACGGGCTCGCCCACTAGCACAGTAGTCCAGCCGACCGGGCCGGTGGCGGCATCAACACTCCGGTACCGTGTCCTGAAACACGCACGAGCTTCGAGCCTGGCGGAGGTGGTTCCCAGCCGGACTCTCCTGGTGCAAGTGCAAGTGCATGCACTGCAATCAACGCATGCACTTTCGCAAAACCGGCAGGCGGAAGTGATTGCAATGCAAGCATCGCAATCACTTCCGCAGGCGACCGGTGGGGGCTGTTCGAAGCGGTGCTCCTTGCTGGCGCTTCCACGCCGAAGCACGAACGTGCGGGGGACCGGCACCCCCGCCGGTAGCATGGCACCTGTGAGCCACACCGCCGTCCGAAAGCCCGGAGAGGGCACCCCCGCAGCCTGGCTCGCTGCTCCCCGGGAGGCTTTCACCGAGGTCGCGCTGGTCCGCCGACTGGTGGGCGCTGCGGCTCCGGGCGGACCGCTCACCTGGCTCCTGCCGCTAACGATGGCCGTTATCGCGGGCCTGTTGCGCTTCGTCCGCCTGGGCGAACCGGGTTCGCTCGTGTTCGACGAGACGTACTACGTCAAGGACGGCTACTCGATGCTGCTCTCGGGGTACGAGCGCGAGTGGCCCGAGGACGCCAACGACTCCTTCAATGCGGGAAACCCGGACGTTCTCCTCCCCACCGCCGACTACGTGGTACACCCACCGGTGGGCAAGTGGATGATCGGTGCCGGCATGCTGCTCTTCGGGGCCGACGATCCGTTCGGCTGGCGCTTTTCGGCCGCGCTGGCGGGAACGCTGTCAGTGCTGCTCATCGCCTTCGTGGCCCAGCGCCTGTTCAGCTCTCCCCTCCTGGGGGCGACGGCGGGGCTGCTGCTCGCCGTCGACGGCCACCATCTGGTGCACTCACGCACCTCCCTGCTCGACATCTTCCTGAGTTTCTGGATCCTCGCCGCCTTCGCCGCCCTGCTGAAGGATCGGGACCAGGCACGACGCCGGCTGGCGCGGTCGCTGTCGGCCCTGGCCCGGGCGGCCCCCGACGGCGTGCCGACACCTGCACAGCTGCGCTACGGACCATGGCTCGGCGTGCGCCCGTGGCGGATCGCCGCCGGGGTGTGCCTCGGCCTGGCCCTCGGGACCAAATGGTCGGCATTGCCGTTTCTCGCCGTCTTCGGGCTGATGACCGTGGCGTGGGACCTGAGTGCACGGCGGATCGCCGGAGTGCACCGCTGGATCGTGGGCGGTGTCCTGCGGGACGGGCTTCAGGCCTTTGCGGCAGTGGTGCCTGTTGCCGCCCTGACGTACCTCGCCTCATGGACCGGCTGGCTGCTGTCCACCGACGCGTACGGACGGCAGTGGGCCGTCACCAATCCCTCCGCGCTCTGGGGCTGGGTGCCGCCGTCGCTCCGCTCACTCGCCGAGTACCACCGCAGCGCCTTCACCTTCCACGAGGGACTCGGCTCGGAGCACCCGTACGAATCAAGCGCCTGGACCTGGCTCCTGATGGGCAGGCCCACCTCGTTCTACCGGGAGACCCTGGGCGCAGGGCAGGGCTGTGCGGTCGAGTCCTGCTCCCAGACGGTGACGGTCCTGGGGAACCCGCTGATCTGGTGGAGTGCCGCCGCCGCGCTGGTGGTGCTCCTGTTCGTCTGGGCCGGTCGCCGCGACTGGCGGGCGGGAGCGGTGCTCGCCGGCATTGCGGCCGGGTACCTGCCCTGGCTCCTCTACCCGGAGCGCACCACGTTCTTCTTCTACGCCGTGTCCTTCGAACCATTCCTGATCCTGGCTCTGGTGCACTGCCTGGGGCTGGTCCTCGGCGCGCCGCAGGGAGGACTGCAGGCAGGACGACAGGGAACACACCAGTCGGTGCGGCCGGATTCTGCCCGCCGTCGCCTGGGGATCGCCGTCGTCGGGCTCTTCCTGGTGGCCGCCGTGGCGCTGTCCGCCTACTTCCTGCCGCTGTGGACCGCCGAGGTGATTCCCGACGACCAGTGGCGGATGAGGATGTGGATGCCGAGCTGGATCTAGCGGACCCGCGGCTCGAGGCCTGCCGCGTAGCGGGCCTGCTGCGCCTCCTGCGCTGTCCTCGACCGCTCGCGCCTGGTCCTGGTGGGCCAGGTGAGGACCAGGGTCAGCAGTGTCGCGAGGAGCACGATGGCGCCCACCGACGCTGCAGCGTCCGTCCAGAACTGCTCCGGGAAGAGCCGGATCAGGGTGTCGTCGACGCGGAACGTCCATGACCCGTCGGCGAAGAACAGCGCATGGACCTGGGTGAAGAAGGTCTGCCAGGCGAGGATTGCGGCAACCGCGAGGGCCACGATCAGTACGAGGGTGATTACTGCGCCGGAGAACAGCGCCCGGCGGACGCCGCCCTTGTACTTGCGGGCCAGGTAGATGCCGGAGGCGACGGCCACCAGGAACAGCATGAAGGCTACTCCGAAGGAAAGCTGCAGCACGGCCTTCACATCCTCCATGTGCCCTACTTCGGAGTCGAGGAACAACTGGCCGCCGCCCGGGGCGACCAGACCCCCCAGGTAGCGCGCCGGCGCCAGGTTGATGACGTAGTCAAGGGCGTAGGAGCCGTAGGTCATGCGGTCCTCGGTGGAGAAACCGTAGGAGTCGGCGGGGAAACCGGGGCGGTGGTATTCGATCCAGAGGAACGACGACGTCGTCACTGCGCGCACCGCTCCCGCGAGCACGATGACGGGAAACAGGACGGCGATCAGCACCTGGAGGAAGCGGGGCAGACCCGGCTTCGGGGCGACGGCCTGCTCACGCTGGGCTGTGCGGCGCGCCACCTCGTCATCGGAGGGCCGCAGCGTGAGTGCCCCGGTGTCCGAGGGAGGTTCGGCGTACCGTCGGGTGTCGTCGGCCGAGGCCCGACGGGAACCGGATTCGGCGGACAGGGGAACGGCGGGCACGGGAGCGGGAGTGGCACCTGCGGGAGCGGGCGCCCCAGCGGGCGGCGCTTCCGTCGACAACGATTCCGTCGGCAGTGCCGCGGTGCGCGGCGCGGCGTCGTCGTGCGCGACGGTGTCGGTCTGCCGCGTGGCAGGCTCCCGTGCGTCAGTCCCCGGGGCGGCGTCGTCGTGCGCGACGGTGTCGGTCTGCCGCGGAACAGGCCGGGCATCGCCGGCGGTGTCCTGCTGCCCGGGGGCGTTGTCGGTGTCGGCCACTGCTGATGTCTCCTAGCTCCGCACGGCGCCGCTCGGGACGGCATGTCCCTATCGAGGGTACCGGCCGGACCTGCGGCAGCGCGGGAGGCTCCCCGAGGGACGGAAGGGGCTCCTTCGTGCATCGACGCCGGGCCGGTGCAGGACCGGAGGAAGAACCGAACCTGTTCAGGCGGTGCGGACGGTTTCCCCCCGGTCGACGGCGTCGAGATCGCCGGTGGAACCCGCCTTCGCCGCCCGGCTGCCGAGCAGGACGGTGTAGGCCCAGTACGCCGCGAGGACGAGGAACCCGACAATGATTCGCAGCCAGGGAGGGAGCGCGCTGGGCGTGATGAAGCCTTCGACGAGGCCGGAGAGAAGGAGCACGAGCACCAGTCCGAGGGCCACCGTGATCAGCGACCTGCCCTCCTCGGAGAGTGAGGCAGCTCGGGTTCGCCGCCCCGGTGCGACCCAGGCCCAGAAGATGCGCAGCCCGGCAGCGGCAGCGATGAAGATGGCGGTCAGTTCCATGAAGCCGTGCGGCAGGATGTAGAGGAAGAAGATGTCGAGCCTGTCGTAGGCCGCCATCATGCCGCCCGCCATGCCCACTCCCTGCGCGTTCTGGTAAAGGATGAAGGGGGCCCAGATGCCGGTTACGCCGAACGCCACCGCCTGGAGTGCGATCCAGGCGTTGTTGGTCCAGACGGCTCCCGCGAACGACGCCGCCGGATTCTCGGAGTAGTAGTCGACGAAGTCCTCCTCCACATACTGCCGGAGCTCCTGGTCCGTACCCATGGCGGCGATGACGTCGGGCGAGTTCGCCACCCATGCGCCGTGCAGCCAGGCGACACCGAGGAACACTGCACCGACCACCACCGTCAGCCAGCGGATGCGGTAGAAAGCGGCGGGCAGGGAAAGAAGGAAGAACCGGGCCAGGTCCTCGAGGAAATTGGAGCGGGCGCCCGTGAAGCGCGTCCGTGCCCTCGACAGCCTCATGGACAGCGCACCGGAGAGCGCGCTTTCGGGGTCCACGGAGCGGATCATGGACAGGTGGGTGGAAGCGCGCTGATAGAGCATCAACAGTTCATCGGACTCGGGACCCGACAACCGGCGCCTGCCCACCAGCGCATCCAGCCGCTGCCAGTCGGTGCGGTGCACTTCAACGAAGGCGTCGATGTCCATGCCATCACCCTATAGTTCCTCGCGCCACTCCGGCGTGCTGCCCCTCCCGCTCGACCGGCCGACGGCGGAAGTGTCACACCGGCTATAGGCTGGGCACGGAAAAGCAGGCCGGTACGAGGCAGAGGGGGCGACAGGTGAGTTCGGTGGTAACGGGCGAGGCAGTCGTCCTCGAACTGCGGCCCGCGGGGTTCGCGGCCCGCGGCCTCGGAACCCTCATCGACGTCGCAGCGCAGCTTCTCGTCGTGTTCGGGCTGGTCCTCCTGCTCGCGGACGCCCTAGAGGGCGCCTTCGATTCGGCGCTCACCGGCGCCCTTGTCCTCATCCTGGTGGTCCTGGTCCTCCTGGTCCTCCCGGTGACCATCGAGACCGTCACGCGCGGCAAATCACTCGGGCGCCTGGTCATGGGACTGAGGATCGTGCGCGACGACGGCGGTGCCATCCGTTTCCGGCACGCCTTCCTGCGCGGGATGGTGGGTGTCCTTGAGATCTATCTCCTGCTCGGGTCACTCGCCTTCGTGGTGTCCCTGTTCAATGAACGCTCCAAGCGGCTCGGCGACCTCCTCGCCGGAACCTACTCGATGCGTGAACGGGTCGTCGTGAAGCCCCGCGCAGCGGTGGGAATGCCTCCGCGGCTCCAGCAGTGGGCCTCGACGGCGGACATCGGGCGCCTGCCCGATCCACTGGCGCGGCGGGTCTCCCAGTTCCTCG
>NZ_KI914789.1:69543-76224 GCF_000520535.1 Arthrobacter sp. H41 | reverse complement strand
TCCTCGCGCAGGCGCCCCGCCTCACGCCTTCCGCCCGCTCCGTGCTCGCGGCGGAACTCGCATCGGAAGTGAGCCTCCTCGTCTCTCCCCCGCCACCGCAGGGCACCCACCCCGAGGAGTTCCTGCACGCGGTGATCGCCGCACGGCGCACCCGGGAGTTCCGAGCGATGTCCCGCCAACGGTCCCGCATCGGCGCCACAGCGGAGCGCCTCCACCGGCTGCCGTTCGGGCAGGACGGCAGGAACTGAAAGAGGCACGCAACGTCGGCTGCGTGCCTCTCGAGCCGGAGGTGATGTCCCGGCATTCCTGCTGTGCCGGTCAGTACCGGTACTGCGTGGACTTGTACGGTCCGGCGATATCGATGTCCAGGTACTCGGCCTGGCCCTTCGACAGTTCGGTGAGCTCCACGCCGAGCGCATCGAGGTGGAGGCGTGCCACTTTCTCGTCGAGGAGCTTGGGCAGGACGTACACCTGATTCGCGTACTCGGGGTTGCCCTCGGCGTCCGCCTGCTCCCATTTCGTGAAGAGCTCGAGCTGCGCGATGGTCTGGTTCGCGAAGGAGTTGCTCATGACGAAGGAGGGGTGCCCGGTGGCGTTGCCGAGGTTCAGCAGGCGCCCCTCGGAGAGCATGATGATCGAGTGCTGCGCGGTTCCCTCGGCCTCGTTCTCGGGGAAGACCCACTCATGGACCTGCGGCTTGATCTCGATCTTCTCGATCCCGGGGATGCGTGCCAGTCCGGCGATGTCGATCTCGTTGTCGAAGTGGCCGATATTGCCGACGATGGCCTGGTGCTTCATGCCCGCCATGTGGTGCGCCATAATGACGTCCTTGTTGCCGGTGGTGGTGATGAAGATGTCCCCCTCGCCCAGCACCGACTCGAGCCTTGCCACCTGGTAGCCGTCCATCGCTGCCTGCAGCGCGCAGATCGGGTCGATCTCGGTCACGATCACGCGTGCACCCTGCCCGCGCAGCGCCTCGGCTGCGCCTTTTCCGACGTCGCCGTATCCACAGACCACGGCGACCTTGCCGCCGATCAGGACGTCGGTGGCCCGGTTGAGGCCGTCGGGCAGTGAGTGCCGGATGCCGTACTTGTTGTCGAATTTCGACTTCGTCACGGAGTCGTTCACATTGATGGCGGGGAAGAGCAGCTTGCCCTTCGCCGCGAGCTGGTAGAGACGCAGGACGCCTGTGGTGGTCTCCTCGGTGACGCCCCGGATGCCCGCCGCGATGGCGGTCCATTTCTGCGGTTCGGACTCGAGGGTGCCGCGCAGGGTGTGGAGGAAAACCGTGTACTCGTGGGAGTAGTCGGCGTCGCCCTCCTGGGGATTCGCCGGCACAGCACCCACCGCCTCGAACTCCGCGCCCTTGTGCACGAGCATCGTGGCGTCGCCGCCGTCGTCGAGGATCATGTTGGGTCCCCGCCCGTCGGCCTGGCCGGGCCAGGTGAGGATCTGGGTGGCGGTCCACCAGTATTCCTCGAGGGTCTCGTTCTTCCACGCGAACACCGGAACGCCTGCGGGTTCCTCGATGGTGCCGGAACCGACCACGACCGCGGCAGCTGCCTCGTCCTGGGTCGAGAAGATGTTGCAGGACGCCCACCGCACCTCGGCGCCCAGCGCGGTCAGGGTCTCGATGAGCACCGCTGTCTGCACCGTCATATGGAGGGATCCGGCGATGCGGGCTCCGGCGAGGGGCTGGGCGTCGCCGAATTCACGCCGAAGCGCCATGAGGCCCGGCATTTCGTGCTCGGCGAGGCGGATCTGGTGGCGGCCGGCTACTGCCAGTGAGAGGTCTGCAACCTTGAAGTCGAAAGTCATGGGTTCCTAAAGTCGGGCTGGGTCATCGAGTAGTTCGGGGCGAAGAAGCACGGGGATGCCTTCCTCGAGCCGGTATTTGGGCCGTGCGCCGTCCGGGCCCGGCGCCGTCGAGATCAGGCCGCCACCCTCTTCGACGAGCTCCGACCCCGTGACCGGGCAGCGGAGGACGGCGAGCAGTTGCTGGGGCAGGTTCGCCATGGCTGGAACTTTCAGAGGGAGGACGGACGCTACGGATATTTCCCCCAAGGATACCGTCGACGACCGTCCCCGGCCGAACCGGGAGGGCGGAATAGTGTTCCCGGCCGGGTGGCCGCGAACTAGTGTTCCCGGAGAATCCGCAGATGTCCCCTGCGGGGTCCGGCGCCATCAGGGGGCGGTTCGATGGGTAGCTTGGTTCCCCGGTGGACGGCAGCCGCAGGTTGGGCGGAGCGGTCCATCGCCGCTTCGCGGACGGCGTCGGCGAGCGCCAGGAGGTCATCGGAATTGTGTTCGGGCGGTGCGGTCGGCAGGGTCAGGCGGACCACCTCCCAGCCCCGGGGGACGGTGAGCCGCTCGGCGTGGAGTGCACAGAGATCGTAGGTGTGGGGCTCCGCGTAGGTGGCCAGCGGCCCGAGGACCGCCGTCGAATCGGCGTAGACATAGGTAAGCGTGGCCACTGCCGAACGCTGGCAGGCTGAACGCGAACATGAACGGATGAATCCCACGAGGAGAAAGCCTACCGCCCTCCTGCTGCCCGGGGCACGCCGACAGGCCCATCGACCGGACACGGATGCGTTGGCGGAACTATGGGCTTAGAGTCTTTATATGCGGGAAGCTTCAACATTCTCGGTGAACCTGGCCGAAGCAGAAAGTTCCGGCCCGTCGGCCGGACGTTCGTTCTTCGAGCGCCGCAGGAACCGCCGTGGGCGCGGTATGCGGGGTGAGCTGATCGGTTCGCACCTCCCCGGTTTCCGCACCCGCTCGGAGCAGTTCGACGAGTGGGTGATGGAGTCCGCACAGCGCCTCGAGCGACTGTGGGGCGAGCGCATCCAGGACCTGCAGATTGTGGTCCAGGAGATTCCCGACGGCCTCGAGGACAGGACTCCCGGAAGCCTGCGCGGCCTCCTCGGGGCGGCCACCCCTGCCACACCCGGCCGTCCCGCTGTCATCACGGTCTTCCGTCATCCCATCGAGATGGCGGCCAAGGGCATCCTCCCGGTCAACGAACTCGTGCATGATGTCGTGATCGAGCAGACCGCGGAGCTGATGGGCATGGCACCGGAGGCCGTCGATCCCGCCTACGGACGCTCACAGGCCTGACCGGAAGTCCCCTCCTAATACCTCAGCTCCACCGGAATGCTCCTCCTGCCGCCTGGATCTTCGGAGATGGCGCTCACCGAGATTCCGGCCGTGTCGCCTCCAAGGGTTGCGACCTGCGCTCCGAACACCGGGCCTCCTGCGGCTCCGACGATCACCGCCACCGCACCGGGCCCGAAGGACGACGCCGGTACGGTCACCGACGTCGTCCCCGCGATGCCCACCACGCGCGGGTCGCCGATGGCGCCGTCGGCACCCACCGGCGTGAGCGATACCTCGGCACTGTCCTCGGGCGCCCCGAACACGAGTTGCACATCGACGCCGTCGGCAAGGACCACCGCGTGCTCGCTCCCCAGCCGCTCGGCCGCCGGCGCGCTGCCGAAGTCCACGGGACCACCTGCCGAGCCGCGACTGACGCGTGCGGCCGCCGCCACGGGAACATCCGAGGTGATGGCCACGGTGTAGCTGCCCTCGGCCAGGTCTTCGAGCGGAACGGTGCTGACGCTGCCTGCTGCCGCCGTCATCACTCCCCCATCGGGCAGGGGCACCTCCCCGTCGGGACCGAGGACCCGGATGTCGAGTACCGCGTCAGTGCTGCCGGGGACCAGGACCTGCAGCACCGGGGAGGCAGCAGCGTACCCGTCCTGCTCGCGGACGGCGCGGGCGGTGTCGGCATTCTGGAGTACGACGCCGGGAATCACCTGATCCAGTGCCGGCGGTGCGGCGGGCGCCAGCAACTCGACGCCGCCCGGCGTCAGGCCGCGGAGGACGCTCTGCTGGATCACCGCTGAGATGCGCCCGCCGTCGCTGCGGACGCGGACCGCAAGGTGCTCCTGGTTGCCGGCGAGCCCGGCGAGGACCACGTTCCGCGACTCCCCCGGCGGTACCAGATGACCGCCCGTTCCGGCGGCCTCCACCGGGCCGTCGGCACCGAAAAGCCCGAGGTCGACGACCGCGGGAATGTCGGTGGGGTTCGTGAGCACCAGGACCGAGGAATCGCCCACCTCGGTGGCACCGCCCAGGAGCACCATATCGTTGGACGGCGTCCGGCAGCTCAGCGCGCCAAGGCCGCGGAGGTCGCCGTCGTCAGCGGTATGGGTGAACGTCGCCCCGGCAATCGGTGCATTCCCCCACAGCGGGTCGGCCCGGAAGACGGTCGGCGCATCGACGGCGCCGTTGCGCGCCACAGCCGCCGTCCTGTTCGTTGCGACGTCGCCGCTGCTGCCGGCCGGTGGACCCGCTGATGCGGGACCAGAGGTTCCGGAACGTTCGGCGGGAACGGGCACTGGCACCCCGGCGCCGAGCGGGACAAGGGTGCCGGCCGGACGTGCCCCCCGAGGATCGCTGAGCACCATGGTGCCGGCGACAGTCTTCGCGGTCGAGGATACCGGGCTGAACGCGGGATCTTCGCCGGCGGAATTCCCGCTGGCTGGATCTCCGCTGAGGGCGGTGTCACCGAGGGGCCGGGGTGGCCCTGGGCACACGGCGGTGTAGGCCCCTGCCGGGACCTCGACGCGGGGAATCGGTACGCTCGGCGGCGGCGCACCGAATCCTCCTGCAGCGCTCACCCCGACCAGTGCCGCCGTCGCACCGAGGAGAAGAACGCCCAGTGCACCCGGCCGGCGGTATCCACGGCTGCACTGCCGTCCTGCCGCGCCCTGCGGGGCCGCAGCGCTCATGAGGCCCCGGCAGTCGCCATGCCGGGCTCCCTGTCGGCTTCGCTGGGAATGCCGGGATCCGCCGGCCCGTGGCCAGGTGCCGGAGTCCACCCGTCATCGGGGGTGTCCCGTCGGCCGGTCGGGAGAACCCGCGCAGCCCTCGGCCGCGATGGCACGGGTACTGCGAGCAGGGCGGTTGCACCGAACACGACTGCCTGGACCGCTTCGGTCCAGGGTTGCCAGGCACTGACATAGCCGACCGTCAGGTGCCCGCCCCGGGACGGCAGCACGAAGGTCTGTGCCCACCCTTCCGAGGTGCTTTCGAGCGGACGCCCGTCGAGCATGGCCTGCCACCCGGCATCAGCCCGCTCGGCGAGGACCAGGGTGCGTCCTTCGGCTCCTTCCTGGATACCGGTATCAATCCGGGTGATCCCGGACGGGACGAGGGCTTCGGTTCGGCCCTCCGCATCGACGATCCGGGCCCGGGCCGTCTGTCCGCCGGGATCCTCCGTTCCGTTCGACAGTACCGGGGGCGACACACGCCACAACCAGCCCGACGGCGTCTTGCCGACGGCGACCAGGCCCGGCACGGCATCGAGTTGTTCCGCCAGTAGGTCGGCCGCGGTATCGGACTGCTGGAGCACCACGTGCCCGACGCCGAACCGCCGCAGCTCCGCGCGCGGATCGGCTCCGGTGCCGCTCACCACCATTGCGGCGGCGTCACGGAGGGACGCCGTGGCGGCGTCGTCCGGGCGGATCTGCGGAGTGGTTCCGCTGCCGGACAGCCCGACGGTGGAGTTCAGCTGGGACGACGCGTCGAGTGTAGTGCCTCCGCCGCGCATGAGCGCTGCCGCGACACCGTCGCCGTTGCTTCCGTTGTTTCCGTTGTTTCCGTTGTTTCCGCCGATCGTCAGGACCAGGGTCCTGGTCCGGTCCGGGCCCGTTCCACGATCGGCGGCCGTGGCGGGCAGGATGCGCTCCGCGCCCGGATGCACCAGGATGCCGGTGCCGAAGTCCGTGCTTTCCGCAGGGCCGTCGCCGGTGGCCGAGCCTGAGCTGGTCGCGGGTTCCGGTGCAATTCCAGTGTCCGGTGCGTCCGGAAGGGAGAGCCCGACCGCCTCTGCGTCGGCTGCCTGCGCCAGCTGCGGGACGGTCCACAGGCCGAGGCTGGTGAGGGGACCTGCAGCAAGCACCATCGATCCTGCCAGAAGGAGGGCACGGACTGCGGGAGCCGGTTTTCCGGTTGGCCGGGGATCCCGAGGAACAAGGAGACTGTCTGCTCCCACCAGGGCGGCGGCCAGGAGGAACAGGACGACGCCCGAGACCAGCGGGCCGGTGAAGGGCGGGATCAGCGCGGTTCCGCTCGTCGCCACGGGGAAGGAGAGGGACGCAGCACTGACGCTCAGGCACAGCAGCGCCAGAGCCCATGCGGCAAGGGCACCCGGTCTGCCGCTCGTGGGGCCGAAGAGGGCGAAAACGGCAAGGACCACTGGAGGTGCGCCGATGAGGAGCACCGGAACCAGTGCCCAGGGACCAGAGCCCAGGAACTCCAGTGCCTCCGGCGGTACCAGCGGGTCGAAGGCCACCGGAAATCCGAGGAGCTGTTGCCAGAGGTCGGCCGCTGTGTATTGCAGGGGAATCCCCGGATCCGCCAGGACACCCCGGAGAGCGCCGGACGCCGACCCCGCGAAGGGGACGAAGAGTGCGAGGGCCGGAAGGACACTCCACCACAGGGTTTTCGCGCGCCGGCGCAGGATCAGCTGGGTACCGGTCACACCGAGGAGGGCCACCACCAGCAACGACGGCGCTGCTGCCGTCACTGCGGCGAGCAGCAGACCTGCAGCAGCGGCCGCCGTCCAGCTGGGAACCCCGTACGATCCGTTCTGCGTCGCTCCAGCCCGTCCGGGCC
>NZ_KI914789.1:48203-69443 GCF_000520535.1 Arthrobacter sp. H41 | reverse complement strand
ACGAGCGCGCCGAGCCGCCCGCTGCCGATCGCCACCTGCAGCGCCGGCACGGCGCCCCAGGAGAGCGCCGCCCACATCCTCAATCCATGGTGGCGGGTGAGCGTTCCAGCGCCGAACCAGGCGGTCAGGCCCGCAAGAGGCATGGCGAGCAGGATCAGCCCCGCCACAGCGGCGTTCCCGTTCCCGAAGCCGAGGACCGAGAGCAGCCACAGGACATAGGAGAAGGGACTGCCATGCCCCGCGAAACCTGCTCCCAGCGGAACCCACCAGGTGGACGCGCTGTCCCAGAGTCCGCCCGGGGATTGCGGAAGGGGAAGGAGCGCCCCACCGGCGAGCGCCGGCGCCCCGATCAGCCCGGAGAGGCCCACCAACGAGGCAGCCAGCAGCACGCCGACGGACGCTCCCGCGCCCAGCCGCGCCCAGGGGCGGCGCGGACCGCCGGGTGCAGCGAAGCCGTCACCGTCGCGTGCGGGAAGGTCCGCGGGGTACCGGACGGCATCCGGCAGCCGGTCGCGCGCCGGGAGGGCTTCAAGGATGGACCGCCGATGGGACCGGACCTCGCGCCAGGGCGTGCGCAGCGCATGGACCACGCGGCGGGGCACGGTCTTCGTCCGCGCGATGGAACGGCGGCCGCGGAGAAGGCCGAGGGGTTGGCAGACACCGGCGCAGCTCGCGAGGAACTGGCCCGCCCCGTACCCCGGATCCTTCGCCACCAGGCCGACGAGCAGCCGGACAACGCCGCCGACGACGGCACCCGCTGCGAGGAACGGCACCGTCCAAAGGACGGAGTGCTTCAGTCGGAGGTAGACCTCCGCGCGGCGTGCTGCGCGGGCCGCCGCAGCGGCGTCCGTCGAGGACCCGAAATGCCGTACGACGGCGGCCGGCACCACCACGACCCGGTGGCCGGCGAGCCGGTTCCGCCAGCAGAAATCGACGTCGTCGCCCATGCCCGGCAGCGCGGGATCGAACCCGCCCAGCTCATCCCATGCGCTCCGCAGCAGCAGCATGCCGGAGGAGCTGACAGCGAAAACGTCACTGCGGCCGTCATGCTGCCCCTGGTCGAGCTCATCCCCGTCGATGAGCGATAGCCGCTCCGCCCACCGGCTCACGGACAGCCCGACGTCCTCGAGCTTCTTCCGGTCCTCCCAATCGACTCGCTTCGCTCCGGCCACCGTGACGGATGGTGCGCGTTCCACGGCGGCGAGCAACTCCTCGAGGGCGGTCGGTTCAGGTGCCGAGTCCTCGTGGAGGAGCCACAGCCAGTCCTGGCTCTCGATCCCCTCCCGCCCGTCGTCCCGCTCGTCGTCCCGCCGGGGGATCTGCTGCGTGCCCGCATGGACGGCGGTACCGAAACCCGCGCGTGCCGCGGACTCCGCGAAGAGGCTGTCACCGGGCAGGTGCAGGCGAAGCATCGACACCAATTCGTTCGTCGGACCGGCGTCGACGCCGACATGGAGGTCAGCCGGACGGGTCTGGCGGGCCAGGGCTTTCAGGGTTTCGGGAAGGAACCGGGATCCGTTGGAGACTACGACAACGGCGGTGACACGGCGGTCGAGCAGGATCAGACAGCTCGCTTCCGCAACCGTCGGCGTTCGCGCTCCGAAAGCCCGCCCCAGATGCCGAACCGCTCATCGTTCTCCAGCGCGTACTCGAGGCACTCCGATTTGACCATGCAGGAACCGCACACTTTCTTGGCGTCGCGTGTCGAGCCGCCCTTTTCGGGGAAGAAGGCCTCAGGATCGGTCTGGGCACACAGGGCGTCCGACTGCCAGCCGAGCTCACCCTCATCGGGGAAGTCCCCGGGGCGGGCCGGAGAGCCGGTCCAGCCGGCGTGCGAGGGTTCCGCGAAGGCCGGTGCCTTCCGCACCGTGGCGTCGTCGGCCACCCGGGGCAGCACGTCGTCGTCCACCCGGGGCAGCACGAGGAGGCTGCTCGGCCCTCCGGCTACCGCGGGAAGGCCGGCCTCGGGAAGTGCCGAGAGGGCCTCATGCGCCGTGAGGAAAGCCGTAGCCTGGTTCCCGAGCGCGAAACGTGCGTTCTCGCGGTAGCGTCCGCCCGCACCGGGGTCAGCCGGATCCAGGAACCAGTCGTCGGGTACTCCCCGCGATCCGTATCGGGCTGATGCCTGCCCGACGATGTCTGGTCTTTCCTGGATGCGCTCTGCGTGCCCCATACTGTGCCTTCCCGGTGTTGCCGTTCCAGCATCAGCCAAGGAGACCGTCGCGCCCAGCTGCTGGAACAAATCCGATGTCTAATTACAAGCGTGTAATACGTACTGAGTCAAACCGCGAGGGGATCCTATAGAGTCGGTTCCGCGGTTTGGCGTGCGCCACGCCGGGAGCGAATAAAGAAGTATCGGCGCGTCGATTGTTTTTTGATCAACTATCACTTCAGTAACATTCATACCACCACAACCTTGGCGGAGACACAATGCCCCAGCACACTAATCCGACCGAACAGCTCGCCTTCCTGCGGACGGTGGCGTCATCGTCTCCCCGGCTGGTGTGGTACGGAACTGACGGCAGGGTGGAGCTTTCGGGACGGGTCTTCGACAACTGGGTGGCGAAGACGGCGAACCTCCTCGTGGATGAGCTCGACGCCGTCCGGGGGACGCGCGTGGCGGTACACCTTTCCAACCACTGGAAGGCGGTGGTGTGGGCGTATGCCGTCTGGCAAGCCGGTGGAGTGGTCCTTCTGCCTCGAGCCCCCGATGACGGCGACGGCGACATCGTGGTGACCTCCTCCGCCCGGTCACCACTCGAGGCACCGCGGATACTGGTCCCCGTGGCGCTGGGTGCCCTGGCACTGCGCTGGCCGGGTGAACTCCCGCGCGGCGCCGTCGACTACGCCGCGGAGGTGCGCTCGCACGGCGACGTTTTTCCCGAGGAGGCACCGCCGGAACCGGGAACCGTGCTGGTCGAGGCGGGCCCCGCGGGAGACAGGGGGGCCGCAGAGGACAGGGGGACCGCAGGCGAAGCCGGCTCCCGAAGGCTCTCCTTCGCCGACCTTTCCGGAGGGCCGGAGGAAGCGGTGCCACCCGCTACCGTGGCACTCCTCGAACCAGGGTGCACCGTGCTCCGGGCACTGGAGGCAGCGGCGTCGGTGTGGGGCGCCGGAGGCACACTGATCCTGATGGACCGGGACGTCCCGGTGACCGACCGGATTCTGGCAGGCGAACGGGTCACTGTCCGGCTTGCCGCCCGGTAGGGCTCTTCTCCTCGCTTTGGCCAGGCACCTCGGCAGACCCCTGTGCGGTGATCTCGCCATCTTTCCGGGCCGCCCCGGGGGCTCCGGCAGGGGCTTTTCCGGCCGTTCTCGGGGATGCTTTCGGTGTTGATCCGGAATGGGGGTGGAGGATCTCGTGGTCGTGGCTGAACTCGGGCTCCTCGTCCAGTTCGGAATTGAAGACCCAGAAGCGGTAGGCGATAAAGCGCACGAACGTGGCAAGTACCGTGCCGACGATGCCTGCGACGAACAGGTACGTGGTGTCCCTGACGTCGAACGGATACCGGACGATCCAGACGCAGCCGGCCGCGATCCCCATGCCGATCACGTTGATGAAGATGAACATGAGCAGTTCCCGGGCTGCATTCGGCCGGCGGCGGTGGCGGAAGGTCCAGTAGCGGTTCGCCACCCAGGCGAAGATGGTGGCCACTGATGCCGACACGAACCGGGCCTTCACCACGCTGTCGTCCATGGGGCCGTTGATGAGGTACCAGTACAGGCCGTTGTCTATGATGAACGCCACGCCGCCCACCGCCCCGAATTTGGCGACTTCACGCCAGAAAAGCGAGGCGAGGCCCCGAATACGCTCTGCTATTGCCGTCAACACAACCTCCGCGGTTGAATCCGAGTTATCTTTCACCGCAGTGCTGATGCTGCGGATTCCCGGCAAATACGCGCTCGACGTAAGGTTGCCGTTCCTCCGCCTGACCAGTGCCTGGCGTCCAGCTCCCCATTTTACTGGGCCGCGCCCGCCGTTACCTACGAAAACAACCCGGCGGTGCCGGGGTACGTCCTCGTGCTCCCGTTCGGGTAGGTACCCTGAGTAGGTGACTTTTCCCGTAATCGGCGTGGTTGGCGGCGGCCAGCTGGCCCGGATGATGGCAGCCCCAGCGGCGCAGCTCGGCGTTCCGCTGCACGTCTTCGCAGAGGGCCCGTCCGTTTCAGCGGCCCAGGTAGCAGCGCACGTGACGGTAGGGGACTACCGCGACGCCGACGCCCTGCGCGCCTTCGCGCGCGGAGTCGACGTCCTCACGTTCGACCACGAGCACGTTCCGGGCCCTCTACTGCGGGAACTGGCGGCCGAGGGAATCAATATCCAGCCGCCGCCGGCGGCGCTCGCCCACGCACAGGACAAGCTGCTCATGCGCGAGGCTATCGAACGGCTCGGATTCCCCAATCCGCGGTGGGCGCGGGTTTCCGGTCCCGCCGACCTCGAAGCATTCGGTGACGCCCATGGCTGGCCCGTCGTATTGAAGACCCCGCGCGGCGGTTACGACGGCAAGGGCGTGATGGTGCTCGGCTCCGCCGCCGAACTTCCCAAGGCGGGCGACTGGTTCACCGGCGAGGACCTGCTCGCCGAGGAACACGTCCCCTTCACGCGTGAACTCGCAGTACTCGTGGCGCGCACCCCCTCCGGCGAGGCCACGGCATGGCCCGTCATGGAGTCGGTGCAGGTCAACAGTGTCTGCGACGAGGTGATCGCGCCTGCGCAGGACCTCGCCGAACCGGTGGCGCGGGCAGCCGTCGAGGCGGCACTCCGGATCGCCGAGGCGTTGGGGGTCACGGGGGTGATGGCCGTTGAGCTCTTCGAGACGCCGTCCTCCGGTCCGGGCTTCCTGGTCAATGAGCTCGCCATGAGACCGCATAACTCAGGACACTGGACCATGGACGGCTCGGTCACGGGCCAGTTCGAGCAGCATCTGCGCGCTGTGCTGGACCTCCCCCTCGGCGACACGCGCCTCACTGCGGACGTGGCAGTCATGAGGAACTACCTGGGCGGCGCCAACACCGACACCTACGCCGCCTACCGCCTGGCCCTGTCCTCGGACCCGTCGGCCAAGGTGCATTTCTACGGCAAGGACATCCGCCCCGGCCGCAAGATCGGCCACGTGAACGTGGTCGCTACCACCGGCGAAACGGTGGAGCAGGTGCGGGCAAGGGCGGGACGCACCGCGGCGATCCTCCGGGACGGCACGGCTTCCGAAAGGGACCTTTCATGAAAAACCCAGCAGTAGGCCTCGTCATGGGATCGGATTCCGACTGGCCCGTGATGGAGGGCGCGGCCGACGCGCTCGAAGAATTCGGTATCAGCTACGAGGCCGACGTCGTCTCCGCCCACCGGATGCCGGTCGAGATGGTGAACTACGGGCAGGGTGCGCACCAGCGCGGCCTGCGAGTGATCATTGCCGGTGCCGGTGGTGCCGCGCATCTTCCCGGGATGCTCGCGGCCCTCACTCCCCTTCCCGTGGTGGGAGTGCCGGTGCCACTGAAGTACCTCGATGGAATGGATTCCCTGTTGTCGATCGTCCAGATGCCGGCCGGCGTTCCGGTCGCCACCGTCTCGATCGGCGGCGCCCGCAATGCGGGGCTGCTGGCCGTGCGCATCCTCGCGGCCGGAAACGGGCCCGAATCCGAGCGTCTGCGCAAGCAACTGATCGACTTCTCTGCTTCCCTGAAGCAGACAGCCCTTGACAAGGGAACGGCGCTTCGGAACCGGCTTCCCGACCATCCGACGGAGGGCCGATGATGACGACCGGGGCGAGGGCGGACCCTGGAGCATCAGGAGCCACGTCGAAGCACCTGACCGACCCGGTGAGGTACCCCCAGACGGCGGCACCGGCGGTCCGGACGAAACGCGCCTTCGTCCTCCTCGGCCTCACCCTGGCCCTGCCGGGGGCAGCGCAGGTCGTGGCGGGCAACCGTAAGCTTGGCCGCAACGCACTGCGCGTGACCTTCACCGGCTGGGCGCTGGCGATCGTCGGCCTCGTCCTTGCGCTCACCAACCCGCAGCTGGTCGTCACCCTGGTGACGCACCGTTGGTGGTCGCTGGTGCTGATCGCAGCACTGCTGGGCCTCGCCGTGGGCTGGGCGCTCCTGTTCCTCAACACCCTGCGGATCATCCGCCCTCCGCTGCTCGAGCGTCGGGCTCGGGCAGCGGTAGCCGGCACCCTTGCCCTCCTGATGGTGCTCACGAGCGGATCTCTTGCCTACGGCGCCTACCTGCTCGGTGTCGGGCGCTCCACGGTAGGATCCATCTTCCAGGGCGGGCCGGCGTTCGACCCGGTGGACGGCCGGTACAACTTCCTGCTGATGGGCGGCGACGCCGGCGAGGACCGGACGGGCCGGCGCCCCGACAGCATCTCGGTGATCAGCGTGGATGCCTCCACCGGCGCCACAGTGACCTTCAGCATCCCCCGTAATTTCCAGAACGCCCCCTTCCCCGAGGATTCCCCGCTGGCCGAGGTCTATCCGGACGGCTACAACTGCGGCGACGAATGCATTCTCAACAGCCTCTACACCACGGTGACCCAGAACTACGCCGACCTCTATCCCGACAGCGAGGACCCGGGCGCAGAGGCGATGATGGACGCCGCTAGCGGCATACTGGGCATCGAAGTGCAGGCCTACGTGATGGTCGACATGAACGGTTTCGAGCAGCTGGTGGATGCCATGGGCGGCATCCGGATCGACGCGGGCGGCTGGGTGCCCATCACGGCCGCCGAGATCCCCGGCACCGACCCGATCCGCCACTATCCCCCGGACGGCTGGATCGCGCCGGGCGTGCAGACCCTCAACGGCTACCAAGCCCTCTGGTACGCCCGGTCACGTGAGTTCGTGACCGATTACGATCGCATCGCACGCCAGCAGTGCGTCCAGCAGGCCATGATCGCGCAGCTCGATCCCGCCACCCTGCTCACGCACTTCCAGGAGATCGCCGCCGCCGGCACGCAGATCGTCGAAACCGACATCCCCCAGGACCAGCTCGGCAGTTTCGTCAACCTCGCCCTGAAGGCGCAGGACCAGGAAGTCCGTCGGTTGACCATCGGGCCGCCGGACTTCGGGACGCCGGAGGACAACTTCGTGACCTATCCCGACTTCGACCTGATCCACCAGCGCGTCCAGGCCATGCTTTCCCAGGGCACCGAGGATCCCTCGGCAGAGGGAGGCGGTGCCCCGGCCGACGCCGGCATCCCGGAACTGGAGCGCGCGGGACTGACATCGGTGCTTCCCTCCCGGACCACCGGTAACATCACCGGTAACGTCACCGGTAACGTCACCGATGACGGAATCACCGAGGAATACCTCCAGGAGCTCGCGATCATGCAGGATGACGCTACGCTCATTGAGTTGCTTGCCGACAACGGGGAATGCTCCCCGGCCTGACCGACCGGCCCAACCGCAACACCGAAGGAACAGCACCATGTACCTGTTGGACAACCCGCTGCGCCCCTATGCCTGGGGATCGGTGACCGCAATTGCCGATCTTCTGGGGCGGGAGCCGTCGGGAGGTCCCGAGGCGGAGCTGTGGATCGGTGCACACCCCGGGTTCCCGTCGGTGGTGTTGATCCCCGACGGCACACGCACCCCCCTGGACGAGCTGATCGAGGCTGATCCCGCGGTCGCTCTGGGCGGCGGCACCGAGAGCCGCTTCGGCGCCCGGCTGCCCTTCCTTCTGAAGGTGCTCGCCGCGGAGTCAGCGCTGTCGCTCCAGGTCCATCCGAGCCTCGACCAGGCCGCGGCCGGCTACGACGCCGAGGAGGCCGCCGGCATACCGGCCGACGCCGCGCACCGGAACTACAAGGACCGCAACCATAAGCCGGAGATGCTCTTCGCGCTGACGCGCTTCGACGCGCTCTGCGGGTTCCGGCCCCTTGAGGAATCCGCCGCGGTCTTCGGGTTCCTCGCGGGCCTCTGCGAACCGGGTTCGGAGGAAGCCGGGCTGCTCGGTACCGTTGCCACCGAGCTCGGATCCGACGCTCCGGCCGCGCTGCGCAACGCCTTCGAGGCGTTGCTGTCGGCCGATAGCGGCGTCGTGGCCTCCGTCGAGGGCGCCGTTGCATCACCGCGGGGGCTCGAACCGAACGCCGGCGATTTCGCGGATGATCTCGCTACGGTGGTAGAACTGGGTTCCCAGTACCCCGGCGATGCCGGCGTGCTGGTGGCCCTGCTCCTCAACCGCGTGTCGCTCCAGCCCGGCGAGGTGATCCACCTTCCCGCGGGAAACATCCACGCCTACCTCAGCGGCCTCGCGATCGAGGTGATGGCGTCCTCGGACAACGTGCTACGCGGCGGCCTGACGGGCAAGTACGTGGACGTCCCGGAACTGCTGCGGACCGTGATCTTCGAACCGCTCGCCCCGCCGTCGGTTCCGGCTGTCACGAACCTCCTCGACCAGGAGCTGTACCTTCCCCCCTATGAGGAGTTCCAGCTCCAGCGCGTCGTCGTGCACGACGGCGTCGCCCCCGTGCCGCTTGCCCAGAACGGTCCCGCGGTGGTCCTTGTGGTTTCAGGGAGCGTGAGGCTGGATTCGCCGAAGTCGGACCTTTCCCTGCACCGCGGGCAGTCCGGCTTCCTGCCGGATATCGAACAACCGGTCCTGGTCCACCCAGTGCAGGGCGCGGACTCCCCCGCAGTCCTGTTCGCGGTGACCTGCGGGACGCCTGCCGGCCGCGAGGGCTTCCCCCGGTGAGCGCCGAGCACCAGAAGGAGCCCTCGATCCTGCAGTCGCCCGCCTGGGCGGACTTCCAGCGCGCCCTGGGCAAGAAGGTCTTCACCGGCAGCGGGGACGGATTTTCGTTCCTGGCGATTCAGGAGAAGACCCCGCTCGGCAGTTTCCTCTACGTTCCGTTCGGACCCGCAGCAGCGAACCCGGATGGGCTGCGCCGCTCACTCGAGGCCCTTGCCGCCCTTGCCGCCGCGGAGCACGCCCACTATGTCCGGGTCGAACCGGTCGGTACGGATCTCGGCTCGGACCCCGACTCGGCCCTGAAAGCGCTCGGACTCGTCAAGGCTCCCACCGACGTGCAGCCGAAGCTGACGTGGCTGGTGGACCTCAGCCAGGATGAGAAGGCGATCCTCGGCGGAATGCGAAGCACCAGTCGGGGCCTCTACCGGAACATCTCCAAGAAGGGTGTCACGTTCGACATCTCGACGGATCCCGCAGACATCTCGGTGCTCCTCGCCTTCCTTCACACGGTGTCCGAACGAGCGGCGTTCCGTGCCCAGTCCGACGACTACCTGGCACAGGCCGCACAACACCTCATGCCTGCCGGCAGCGCAAAACTGTTCATCGCGCGACTGGACGGCGAACCGATCGCCGCGGCCCTGTCCTACGACACCGGAACCACCAGGGTCTATGCCCACGCGGCAGCCGACGCAACCCATCGCAGCCTCAACGCCGGGGTACCGCTCGTCGTGACCATGATGATGGACGCCAAGGCCTCCGGAAGAACCTCCTTCGACCTGTGGGGCGTCTCCGCCGCAGACCAGCCCGAACACCCGTGGGCCGGATTCTCCCGCTTCAAACGCTCTTTCGGCGGATTCGAAGTGGAGTACCCCGGCTCCTGGGACCTTCCGGTCAACGCGCCGATGTACCGCGCGTACTCGATGGCACGCCGCCTGCGGGACACAGCGGTCCCGGCCGTGCGCTATGCCCGGACCAGGGCGGCCGCGGCAGCACGCGGCATCACCAGAACCCCGCGCTGAGCGCAACCCGATGTAGCGACGACGCCGATTCGCAGGGAGCACGGCGGACACCCTGCGAGCCGGCGTCGTCCGCCCGGACGCACGGCCGATTCATCACCGCAGGCGCGCGTAGGTCTCCCACTTGTGGGCCTGGTGTTCGCCGTCCACCACGCGGATGGTCCCCGATTTGGAGCGCATCACGATGGACTGCGTGAGCACCTTGTCCTTGTTGTAGCGCACCCCGCGGAGGAGGTCGCCGTCGGTGATTCCCGTGGCGGCGAAGTAGCAGTTGTCGCTCGTGACGAGGTCGTTGGTGGAGAGCACGCGGTCGAGGTCGTGCCCGGCGTCGAGCGCTTTCTGCTTCTCGTCGTCGCTTGTGGGCCACAGCCGGCCCTGGATGACTCCGCCGAGGGATTTGATCGCACAGGCGGCGACGATGCCCTCGGGGGTTCCGCCGATGCCCATGAGCGCATCGACGTCGGTGCCCTCGCGGGCCGCGGCGATGGCGCCGGCCACATCCCCGTCCATGATGAATTTGGTACGCGCACCGGCCGCGCGGATTTCCTCGACCAGCGGCTTGTGGCGGTCACGGTCGAGGATCATGACATTGAGCTGGCTGACCTTCCGGTTCTTCGCCTTCGCGATGAGGTGCAGGTTCTGCTTGACGGGCAGCCGGAGGTCCACCATGTCTGCTGCTTCGGGGCCGGTGACGAGCTTCTCCATGTAGAACACTGCCGACGGGTCGAACATGGTGCCGCGCTCGGCGACCGCCAGGACGGCGAGCGCATTGTTGATGCCCAGGGCGGTCAGGCGCGTGCCGTCGATCGGGTCGACGGCGACGTCGCACTCCGGTCCGCTTCCATCGCCCACCCGCTCACCGTTGAAGAGCATGGGCGCCTCGTCCTTCTCGCCTTCGCCGATCACCACGATTCCGTTGAAATGGACGGTGGAGAGCAGCGACCGCATGGCGTCGACCGCAGCGCCGTCCGCGAGGTTCTTGTCCCCGAACCCCACCCAGTGACCACCCGCGATCGCCGCGGCCTCGGTCACCCGGACCAATTCGAGTGCCAGGTTACGGTCCGGCTCGTCATCCCCCACCGCAAGGGCTGGCGAAAGGGTGGAATACCGGGCGTTCTCGGGGTTTTGGGACACGTCAATCCTCATCGTCGAAGTTCATGGTGGTGCGCGTCGGGAAACCGCAGGCAGGTCCCCCGTAGACCATCCTAGTGCTGGCGTGGTCCACGAGTCGCGGAAGCACCAGCGGTGGAGGCGGATCCGGCTATGCCGGCACCCGTCGTCAGCGGAAGTTGTCGATGGAAGTTGTCGGTGGACAGGTGATTGCAGTGCATGCAGTGCCATCACTTCGCAAAACCGGCACGACGGAAGTGATTGCAATGCAATCACTGCATGCACTTTTCAGGAGGGTCACCGTCTCCGCAACGTTTGACCTGACGCGGATTGAACCTGGTGCCTAGAAGGAGCCTGTTCGCTGATCGTCCCCATGAGCCGGGTTAGGCCGCTCGTCCCGGATAGGGGAAAATGGAAACGTGGAGGATCAGGAGCGCGTACCGAACGGCCGGAACACTGGTGGAGACACAGACGGCAGTGCACATCTGCAAAACGCCCGGGAGTCCGACGCCGGCGCACGCGGCGATGAGCCCCGCGTCAGGCCGGTGCTCACGCCGGCGCAGGCCAAACGGGCCAACTCCACGGTGATCGGCATGCTCATCGCCATCGGCGCGACCTTCGCCGTCGTTCTTCCCGTCTACTTCCTCAACCCCACCTACACCGCCGAGACCTATCAGCGGGACGTCAACGTGGAAATGGTGGCCCGGCAGTCAGCGGGCGACGCCGGTTATCTTCCGGCGGCGCCTGAGCTTCCCGAGGGGTGGACCTCCAACTTCGCCCGCTGGACCGGCGGGGCGGGCGACGGCGTCAGTTACTGGGAAGTCGGCTACCTGAGCGCGGACCGGGGTTTCATCCAGCTGACCCAGACCGACGAGGCCAACCCCACCTGGGTATCCCAGCGGCTCGACGGAGCTCAGGTGTCGGGAACGCGCGTCATCGACGGGGTGGAGTGGGAGTTGCTGGACAGCCCCGATGGAGACACGGCGCTCACCACCGAATTCCAGGGGAAGACCATCATCCTCAACGGGGAAGCCGAGCTTACCGAGTTCGACGTGCTGGGCGGTGCGACGCTGGAGAAGATCGAGGACAATGCCGCAGCGGAAGCCGTGCAAACGTCATCAACGGCGGAAGCGCCGTGATCCGCCGCTAGAGTGGGGGCGTGAAGAAGCAACTGTCTCCCGCCCAGGCCTGGCTGCGACTGCGAGAGGGCAACGCCCGGTTCGTAGCCGCAGACGCGTCGCACCCGAACCAGGACGCCGCCCGCCGGACGTCACTGGTCAATGACCAGAACCCGTTCGCCGTCATCTTCGGTTGCTCGGATTCGCGCCTCGCGGCCGAGATCATCTTCGACCTCGGCCTCGGTGACGTGTTCGTGGTCCGCACCGCCGGGCAGGTCATCGACGACGCCGTCCTCGGCTCACTCGAATACAGCGTCAGCGTACTGAATGTCCCGCTGATCGTGATCCTCGGGCACGACAACTGCGGAGCCGTCTCCGCCACCATGGACGCTGTGGAAACGGGAGACATGCCCATCGGTTTCCTGCGTGACCTCGTCGAACGGATCACTCCGTCCGTCCTGACCGCGCGCCGCTCGGGCATCCTCGACGTGAATTCGACGTCCGTCGAACACACCAAGCAGACCTCGAAGCGACTCATCGACAGCTCCCGCGTCATCTCCGACGCCGTGGAGCGCGGCTCGGCCGCGGTCGTCGGCGTCTCCTACCGCCTCGACGAGGGCAAGGCGGTGCTGGTTTCGGGATTCGGCGCACTGTAAATTTGGTCCACAGAAGTTGTGGAGGCGAGAATTGGCGAATGACTCCAACGCCTGCATCAGCCTCGAATTCCACGTCCCCCGCTGTCGATTCCGCCTCGACCTCCCAGGAGAACGAGTACCGGATCGAGCACGACACCATGGGGGAAGTGCGCGTCCCGGTGAACGCGCTGTACCGTGCGCAGACCCAGCGTGCCGTCGAGAACTTCCCGATCTCGGGCACCACCCTCGAGCGCTCCCACATCGAGGCGCTGGCCCGGATCAAGAAGGCCGCAGCGACGGCCAACGCGGAACTGGGAGTGCTCGACGAGGAGCGCGCCCGCGCCATCGAGGCCGCGGCTGAAGACGTCGCGAACGGCAGGTACGACGGCGACTTCCCCGTGGACATCTACCAGACCGGTTCCGGGACGTCGTCGAACATGAACGCGAACGAGGTCATCGCCACCCTCGCGAGCCGCGCCCTCGAGGCCGCCGGCAGCGCGACGACGGTCCATCCGAACGACCACGTCAATGCCTCGCAGTCCTCCAACGACGTCTTTCCCACCTCGGTGCACGTCGCGGCGACCTCTGCCCTGACCAATGACCTCATTCCCTCCCTCGCACACCTCGCCGAGGCCCTCGAGCGCAAGGCGGAGGAGTTCGCCACGGTGGTGAAATCCGGCCGCACGCACCTCATGGACGCCACCCCGGTGACCCTCGGCCAGGAGTTCGGGGGATACGCGGCGCAGGTGCGCTACGGCATCGAGCGCATCCAGTCCTCGCTCCCCCGGGTGGCCGAAGTTCCCCTCGGCGGCACGGCCGTCGGAACCGGCATCAACACCCCGGCAGGCTTCTCGGCCCGCGTGATCGAGCTGCTCGCAGCCGACACCGGGCTGCCGCTGACCGAGGCCCGCGACCACTTCGAGGCCCAGGCGAACCGCGACTCGCTGGTCGAGGTCTCCGGCATGCTGCGCACCATCGCCGTGTCACTGACCAAGATCCATAATGACCTGCGCTGGCTCGGGTCCGGCCCCAACACGGGCCTCGGCGAGATCGCCCTTCCCGACCTGCAGCCCGGTTCCTCGATCATGCCAGGCAAGGTGAACCCCGTGATCGCCGAGGCCGTTCTCATGGTGTGCGCGCAGGTGGTCGGCAACGACGCCACCGTGGCGTGGTCCGGCACCAACGGCGCCTTCGAACTCAATGTGGGAATCCCGGTGATCGCCCGGAACGTCCTCGAGTCCGTCCGACTCCTGAGCACCTCCACCCGCGTCTCGGCGGACAAGATGATCGACGGCATCACGGCGAACGTGGAACGCGCGCGGTTCCTCGCCGAGGCATCTCCCTCCATCGTCACGCCGCTCAACAAGTACATCGGCTACGAGAACGCGGCGAAGATCGCGAAGAAGGCAGTGGCCGAGGGGTTGACCGTCCGCGAGGCGGTCGTCGCCCTCGGGTTCGTGGAGCGTGGCGAGCTGACCGAGGAGCAGCTCGACTCGGCACTCGATGTGCTGTCGATGACGCGTCCTCCCCAGGCGTAGCTCCAGCGGTTCCACCCAGGCTCGATTCCGGCTGACGCGCGGAAAAACGACAAACGCACGGAATAACGACATCCGCACCGGTTTTGTCCGGTGCGGATGTCGTTATCCGGTGCGCCCCTTCGTCGGCCGCTTCGCACCCGACGCACCCCCGCGGCCGTCAGCGGACGAAGTGCGGGATGCCGTCGGCGGTGGAGGCCGTGGTCACCAGCTCGAGGTGCCTCGGGTTGAGGTGCGGCAGGGCATCGAGCGGGAACCACCGGACGTCGCTGGATTCGTCGTCGTTGACCCTCGCCTCGCCGCTGACGTAGCGGCAGCGGAAATCGTGGTTGAGGAACGTCACCACGTCGCCGTTGGGGAAGGTGACGGGGCCCACGACGCCGATGCCGAGGAGCACCTCGACCTCGACCTCCACTCCCGTCTCCTCGAAGACCTCGCGCTTGAGCCCGACCGCTGGTTCCTCACCCGGCTCCACCATGCCGGTGATGATGGTCCACTGGCCGTTATCAGCCCGTCTGCCGAGCAGCACGCGTCCGGCGTCGTCGTAGACCACCGCACCGGCTCCCGGCAGCCAGAGGGGGGCGGAGCCGATTTTCTTCCGGAGGTCGAGGACGAATTGGGGTGTGGGCATCAACTCACCCTAGGGCAGCCAGGGCGATCGCCGCACCGCCGATTAGAAACGGACCGAAAGGGACCGACGCGTGCCAGCCTGCCCGCCTCCCCGAAACCAGCATGAGGCTCCACAGCCCGCCGAGGACGAAGCCGGCGGCAGCGCCTGCCATCACCAGCGGCAATCCGACGAAACCGAGGTACAGCCCCAGCAGCCCGCCGAGCTTCACGTCCCCGAATCCCAGGCCTGCGGAAGGCACCAGGTGCAGGGCGAGGTAGGCGACCCAGAGGACGGCGGCGCCGCCCGCCATGGACACCACCCGGTGCGGCTCCCCGGCCATCAGGGCCGCTCCGGCGAGAAGCGCCGCGGCAATCGGATAGCACGGGAGGATGATCCGGTTCGGCAGGCGGTGCGTCCGGGCATCGATGATACTCAACCGCACACCCACGGCTACGAAACCCGTCAGCGCCGCGACCAGGAGGAGGAACGCAGCCGGGGAACCGCCCCGGTAATCCGCCAGCGCGCTGATCACCGTCCCACCGTACTGGACACTCCGGTGCCGTGCGTCACATGTCGGTGCCCTCGAGGAGTTCCGTCACGAGGGCGGCGATCGGCGATCGCTCCGACCGTGTGAGGGTGACGTGGCCGAACAGCGGGTGGCCCTTGAGGATTTCCACCACGGCTGCGACGCCGTCGTGCCTGCCGACGCGCAGGTTGTCGCGCTGGGCGATGTCGTGGGTCAGGACGATCTTCGAGTTCTGCCCGATCCGGCTCATCACGGTCAGGAGGACGTTCTTCTCGAGTGACTGTGCCTCATCGACGATCACGAACGAGTCATGCAGGCTCCTGCCGCGGATATGGGTCAGCGGCAGGACCTCGAGCATGCCCCTGTCCATCACCTCCTCCACCACCTCGCTCGAGACCAGTGCGCCCAGCGTGTCGAAGACGGCCTGCGCCCAGGGGTTCATCTTCTCGTTCTCGCTCCCGGGCAGGTAGCCGAGCTCCTGGCCGCCCACCGCGTAGAGGGGGCGGAACACCACCACCTTGCGGTGCTCGCGCCTCTCCAGCACCGCCTCGAGCCCGGCGCACAGCGCGAGCGCCGACTTCCCCGTTCCTGCCCGTCCGCCGAGGGAGACGATGCCCACTTCCTTGTCCAGCAGCAGGTCGATGGCCAGCCGCTGCTCGGCGGAGCGCCCGTGCAGCCCGAACACGTCCCGATCACCGCGCACCAGCCGGACCTGCTTGTCGGCGCCCACCCGGCCGAGGGCGGAGCCACGCGGCGACAGCAGGATGAGCCCGGTATTGATCGGCTGCTCCGCGGCGGCCGCATTGAACACCGGCTGGTGATCGTACAGTGCGTTGACCTCCTCGACGGAGACATTCAGCTCCATCACGCCGGTCCAGCCGGAGTCCCTCACGAATTCGCTGCGGTATTCATCCGCCTGCAGGCCCATGGCCGAGGCCTTGACGCGCATCGGCAGGTCCTTGGACACCACGGTCACGTCACGGCCCTCTCCGGCGAGGTACTGCGCCACGGCGAGGATCCTCGAATCGTTGTCCCCACTGCGGAAGCCCACCGGGAGGACTTCGGGCGATACATGGTTCAGCTCGACCCGCAGCGTCCCGCCCTCTTCTCCCAGGGGGATCGCGCGGTCGAGACCGCCGTGCTCCACCCGGAGGTCGTCGAGGAGCCGCAGCGCCTTCCGGGCGAAGTACCCCAGCTCCGGATCATGCCTTTTGCCCTCGAGTTCGGAAATGACGACGACGGGAAGGATCACCTCGTGCTCGGCGAACCGCAGGAGGGCCCGTGGGTCGGACAGCAGCACTGAGGTATCGATCACGTAGGTGCGGCTTCCCCTGCTCCGGGCGGACTGGATTGTTTCAGTAGTGGCCACGTTGACTCCACTCCGGGGTGCGGACACCCCGAACTAGTAGGGGTGTGGGGCGGTCCGGCCGAGAGGCCGGGCATGGCCTCCCCGATCTGGTCGACGTGCTGGTGTGCACGGTCGGCGTCATCGGTGGCCTCCCATTCACCGGCATGGACACCGGCTGATGGACCGACAATACGCTGTCCCCCCGAACTTTGCCGATGTGCTTCCGCGTGTCGGAGGAGGAGTCCAAGGACGGGCCGGGGGTGCTCCTATGAGCCGAAGCGCCGTTGCCGACGGCCGTAGTCCCGCAGCGCCCGCAGGAAGTCCACGCGCCGGAAATCGGGCCATAACGCTTCGCAGAAGTAGAACTCGCTGTACGCGCTCTGCCACATGAGGAAACCCGAGAGTCGCTGCTCCCCGGAGGTGCGGATCACGAGGTCCGGATCCTGCTGCCCGCGGGTATAGAGGAAAGCCGAGATGTGCTGGTCCGTGAGTTCCCCGGCGAGTTCCTCGAGCGACTTCCCCGCCTTCGCCGAATCGAGCATCAGTTCCTTCACCGCGTCCACGATCTCGCGCCGCCCACCATAGCCGAGGGCCACGTTCACGTGAAGTCCGTCGATGCCCTCCGTCTGCCCGGCGAGCGCCGTGAGCTTCCCGGCGAGGTTGTCGGGCAGGAGGTCCAACGCTCCGACCGGCTGGACACGCACGCGGTTGCTCTCGCCGAGGTGGTCGAGGGTATTCGCGATGATGTCGAGCAGCTGCTCCACTTCCTCGGGAGGGCGCCCCATGTTGTCGGTGGACAGCATGTAGAGGGTGACGACGTCGACGCCGAGTTCCTCGCACCAGCCGAGGAACTCGTGGATCTTGTCGGCTCCCGCCTGGTGCCCGTGGCTTGTGGGGGCCCCGGCAAGCCTGGCCCAGCGCCGGTTGCCGTCCACCATCACGCCGATGTGGTGCGGAATCCGTTCAGGGGACAGCGAGCGTTGGAGCCTGCGCTCGTAGTAGCTGTAGAGGAACTCGGGGAATTTCCACGTCACCCCTCCAAAGGTACCGGCTGTTGCCGGGGATTCCGTGGAGGGACGCCTGGGGCGTTGTTACCCTCGGGTAACAACGCAGGCTGCTGGGTTAGAATTTCTCCATGACTTCGCGATCCTCCGCGCCGCCGCCCCGGCCCTCACCCGGCACGGGCACCGGGAGTCCCCGGGAGAGTGTCGTTGAAAAAGCCGAGGAGGCCGAGGAGGCCCTCGAAAGCAAGCCCGCCCTGCGGGGCTGGATCCACGCGGGTACCGCGCCCCTCGCCGTCGCGGCCGGAATAGTGCTCATTGCTCTTGCCCCCACCACCGGCCTCAAGGTGGCCTCGACCATCTACGCCCTGACCGGAGCCCTGCTGTTCAGCGTCAGTGCCGTCTACCATCGGGGCAACTGGAAATCGAGGACCCGGGTGGTCCTCAAGCGACTCGACCACACGAACATCATGCTGGTGATCGCGGGCTCCTACACACCGCTCGCCTGGGCCCTCCTCGATCGCGACAAGGCGACCCTGCTGCTGTGGATCATCTGGAGCGGGGCGATCGCGGGAGTCCTCTTCCGCAACCTCTGGGTCTCCGCACCCCGGTGGCTGTATGTGCCGATCTATGTGGCCCTCGGGCTGGCCGCTTTGTTCTACCTGCCCGACTTTTTCGCGGCCAGCATCCCTGCGGCAATCCTGATCTGTACAGGGGGCGCCCTGTATATCGCAGGTGCCGTCTTCTACGGCATCAAGAGGCCCAACTTCAGCCCGCTCGTTTTCGGGTTCCACGAGCTTTTCCACGCCTTCACCGTTGCGGCTTTCGCTGCACACTACATCGCGATCGTAATGGCCGTCCTGAATCCCGTGCAGGGCAGCTGAGGCTCCGCGCGCCCGCGGAGCAGGCCTTCGGGGTCTGCTGTGTTCCCGACGTGTCGGCGGCATATTGATCGTTGACAGAAGGAGGTCAGCGCATGGGCTACCGGGCGTCCGGCCCGTGCCTGCCGCCGGGAATCGGGCGGGCTCCCTGCTGCTGGGCCTCGGAAATCGGCGGCGTCCCCTGGTCTGGACCCCCCGGGTGGTCCGGTAGCCGCCTGGCGGAAGGGCCGCCGTCGTTCCCCGAATCCGCGGCGCCCCCCGTATCCGCCGCATCCTGCAGGCGCGCGTCCTCGACCATCGCGGTGTACCGCACGCGGCGGATTCGCTTGGTCATGTCGCGGATCAGGAAGAACACCCCGATCACCACGAACAGGGTTGCGAGGAAACCGAGCGTTCCCGGCGTCACCGAAGCCGGGTCCAGGCCCTCCCGCAATGCCGGTTCGTCGGAGGGAGCCGTCGCTGCGGCCAGGGTCAGCGGGAAAAGCACAGGTACACCACTTTCAGGAAGAGCTGCGGGCGGGCGGCCCGTTCCTGTCAATTCTACGTCGGATAGAACTGTCGGATAGAACTAGCGCGCGTCGGTGATGCCGGCGAAGAAATCATCCTCGGGCAGGGACGTCGACACGCGCGAGGAGATGAGCGAGTAGTCCTCCCAGGGCCAGGCCTTCTGCTGGAGGTCGAGGGTGACGGCAAAGAAGAACCCGGCGGGATCGATCTGCGTACGGTGTGCCAGCAGGGCCTGCTCGCGGTTGGCGAAGAACTCGCTGCATTCGATCTGCGTGGTGGTGCGGTGCGTCGGAGCCGGCGGCTGGTGGCCCTCGGCGTCGGTCTCGAGCAACTGCGCGATCCGTTCCGCATAGGGCGACTGCAGCCCGGCCTCCTCGAGGGCGAAGTGCAGGGCACGGAAGCGCTCGGGGTTGAACGCGCGGTCGTAGTAGAGCTTGTCCACCCGCCAGGCCTCGCCGGTGCCGGGATATCGGTCGGGATCACCGGCGGCCTCGTACGCCTCGACGGCCACCCGGTGCGCCATGATGTGGTCGGGGTGCGGGTAGCCGCCGTTCTCGTCATAGCTGAGAATCACGTGCGGGCGGAATTCGCGCACGAGCTTGACCAGGGGCGCAGCGGCGCGTTCGAGGGGCTGCAGGGCGAAGCAGCCGAACGGCAGGTCCGGAAGCGGATCCCCCTCGGGCAGTCCCGAGTCGGTGAACCCGAGCCACCTCTGCTGGACCCCGAGCGCTGCGACGGCGTTGGCCATCTCGATCCTCCGGAGCCCTGCGAGATCCCGGCGTGCGTGTGCATCCCCGCTCATGGCCTGGTTCAAAACATCGCCGCGCTCCCCGCCGGTGCAGGTCGCCACCATCACCTGTGCGCCGGCGGCGGCGTACCTCGCCATCGTCGCGGATCCCTTGCTCGACTCGTCGTCGGGGTGCGCATGGACTGCGAGTAGTCGGAAGCCGCTGGAGGACGCGGTGGGGGAATCCGGGCTGGACAACAAGGGCTCCTGGGAGGTGTATTCGGCTGATGGTTCCACAGAGGTCACTGGGGCCCGTGGATCGACGGTAAAATGACGGAGGTGAGTTCCGCGTACACGCCTACCCCAAGAGTAGCCAATCGCTACGGTCCCCCCAAGCCGGTCAAACCGGCCAGGCCCTTCCGCCTCCTGGTGGTCACGGTGCTCCTGGCCAGCGTTGCCGCCGTCGCTGTTTTCGCACTGACCAGCGGTAACCCCCGCATCTCGTCGAAGGACGTCGGTTTCAGCATCTCGGGCGACCAGCGCGCCAGCGTCGACTTCGAGCTCACCAAACCCGCGGATGCCGCTGCCGAATGCGCCATCCAGGTCCTGAGCGAGAACTACGCGGTGGTCGGTTGGAAGGTGGTCGCCATCGGCCCCAATGCGGAGACCGACGGCGTCAACAACGGCCGGACCACAGCCCACCGCGCGGAGCTGCGCACCGATTCCCCGGGGGTTTCCGGCGGCGTGAACGCGTGCTGGCTCGTGGCCGACTGACCGGTCCGGAATGCAGCACACCCCGCCATCTTGGGTATTTTATGCACCCGAACTAGAATGGTGGGATACGACCTGCCCCGTCTCAACGGCATACCGTGCCCGCACGGTAGCAATGAGGTGGGGTGTTTGCTTGTGTGCCGGACCGCATTCCGCGGTTCCGGACGAACCTAAGGAGATGTCCCGTGTCCACAAACAGCGCACCCGTTGCCTGGCTCACGCAGGAGTCCTTCAACCGGCTCAAGGCCGAACTCGAGCACCTTTCAGGCCCCGGCCGCACCGAGATCGTCGCACGTATCGAGCAGGCGCGCTCCGAGGGCGACCTCAAGGAGAACGGCGGCTACCACGCGGCCAAGGAGGAACAGGGCAAGTCCGAGGCGCGGATCCGCCAGCTCACGGCCCTGCTCGACAGCGCCCACGTCGGTGAAGCTCCGGAGGACAACGGCATCGTGGAGCCCGGGATGATGGTGCAGGCCAGTATTGCCGGTGACGCGGAGTCCTTCCTGCTCGGCAGCCGTGAAGTGGCCGGAGACGCCAATATCGACGTCTACAGCGAGAAGTCGCCGCTCGGCGCCGCCATCCAAGGCAAGAAGGCCGGCGACACCGTGGTCTACACCGCGCCCAACGGCAAGAGCATCACTGTGGAGATCATCTCAGCGACGCCCTACCTCGGCTAGGCGCTTCAGCGCGGAAGGCGGTCTGTCCCGGACGGGGCAGGCCGCCTTCTCAGTATCAGGGCGGCAGCAACCCCGCCGAGCGCACC
>NZ_KI914789.1:44894-48103 GCF_000520535.1 Arthrobacter sp. H41 | reverse complement strand
GAGGTGCGCCTGCCAGGAGATGTTCGAGCCGACCACCGGGAGCACGCCCCACAGGATGGAGCCGTAGGCGAGGAACACCACTGCTGCGAGCAGGATCTGGAATACGTTCCGGTTGTAGAAGCCGCGGGCGACCAGGTAGGTGAAGAGGCCGAAGACCACACCCGACGCGCCGATGGTCAGCCCCCCGCCGACCGTCCAGACGCCGAGCCCCGAGACGAACCAGCTGGTTCCGATCGCCACGACGAAGCGTCGGACACCGTCGAGGAACGTCAGGAAGCCGAGCACCAGTAACGGCAGGGTGTTACTGACCAGGTGGGGCAGTCCGCCGTGGAGCAACGGCGCGAAGAGGATCCCGTCCAGCCCGCGCACCCTGCGCGGCTCGATGGCGAAGTACCCGGTCAGCAGCTGGCCGGTCAGCAGATTGAGGAAGAAGACGGCCCAGAGGACCGCCACCAGCATGCCGACCGTCAGCAGTCCCGTCCGTGCCCGGTGTGCCAGCATGTCAGCCCTGGATGACGACGGGCTGGAAGCCCTCGGCGCGAAGGTTGCTCAGGACCTGCTCACAGTGTTCGTCGCCCTTGGTCTCCATGTTGATGGTGATTGCGACGTCGCCCATGCTGATCGAGCCGCCCACCCTCGTGTGGTCCACGCCCGTGACGTTGGCGTCGGACTCGGCGATGATCCGGGAGATCGTGGCCAGGGAGCCCGGGCGGTCGTCCAGCAGCATGCGGACCACCAGGTAGCGCCCTGCTGCCGCCAGTCCGCGCTGGATCACCTTGAGCATGAGCATCGGGTCGATGTTCCCGCCCGAGAGGATGACCACCGTGTTGCCCGGCAGCGCACCGTCCTCGGTCAGCTTTCCATCGAGCAGTGCCGCGACGCCCACGGCACCTGCCGGCTCAACCACCATCTTGGAACGTTCGAGCAGGAAGATGAGAGCGCGCGCGAGGGAGTCCTCGCTCACCGTCACGACGTCGTCGACGAGCTCACGGATGATCGAGAAGGGCAGCTGGCCCGGTCGGCCGACAGCGATGCCGTCGGCGATGGTCGACACCTTGGTGAGCGGCACCAGGGCGTCGGCAGCGAGCGACGGCGGGTAGGCGGCAGCGTTCTCCGCCTGCACGCCGATGATCCGGATGGTCCTGCCGAGTTCGCGCGCCCGGGCCTTCACCGCGACGGCCACGCCCGCGAGGAGTCCCCCGCCGCCGACGCCCATGAGGATGGTGTCGACGTCGGGTACCTGTTCGAGGATTTCCAGGCCGATGGTCCCCTGGCCCGCCACCACATCCACGTTGTCGAACGGGTGCACGAAAACGGCGCCGGTCTCGTCGGAGTAGCGCTTCGCCTCTGCCAATGCCTCGTCGACGTTGTGGCCGTGCAGCACCACTTCGGCTCCGTGGCCCCGGGTCGCGGCGAGTTTGGGCAGTGCCACACCGAGCGGCATGTAGATCCGCGCCTGGATGCCGAGGCGGCTCGCCGCGACTGCGACGCCCTGCGCGTGGTTGCCGGCGGAGGCGGCGACGACGCCTCGCTTGCGTTCCGCCTCGGACAGTTTGGCCATGCGCGTATAGGCCCCGCGCACCTTGAACGAGCCCGCGCGCTGCAGGTTCTCGCATTTGAAGGAGACATTGGCGCCGATCAGCCGGCCCAGCGCCCTCGATTCCTCGATGGGCGTGTGGGCGATCACACCGTCCAGCAACGCCCGTGCGGCCTTGACGTCATCGAGGGTGACGGGCAGGTGCGGTAGCGCCGCCTTATCGGCGAGGGCGGTTTGCTCGGTCACGTTGTCATCTCTTCCTGGAGGGTGCGGGCGGACGGGCCGGAGCCCTCGATGCCGGGGGGCGTGAGCGCAGGGTCGTACTCCCAGGCCCGGTGGGCGATGTACCGGATGACGGTATTGGCCACAGCGAGTAGCGGCACCGAGAAAAGGGCGCCCGGGATGCCGGCCACGAGGGTACCTCCGGCCACAGCCAGCACCACGGCGAGGGGGTGGAGGGCGACCGCCGGCCCCATGATGAGCGGCTGGAGGATGTGCCCCTCCACCTGCTGCACCACCAGCACGATGGCCAGCATGATCAGGGCATTGACCCAGCCATTGGCCACCAGGGCAAGGAGCACTGCGATCGAGCCCGTGGCCAGGGCCCCCACGATCGGGATGAACGAGCCGAGGAACACGAGCACACTCAGCGGCAGCGCAAGCGGCACCCCGATGATCGCGGCCCCGACGCCGATCCCCACTGCGTCGACGAAGGCCACGAGCATCTGGATCCGGACGTAGCTCGCCATGGAACTCCAGCCCCGCCGCCCTGCACCGTCCACGGCGGCGCGCGCCCGCGCCGGCGCGAGGCTGGCGACGAAGCGCCAGATGCGGGCGCCGTCGGCAAGGAAGAAAATCAGCGCGAACAGGGTGAGCAGCACCCCCGCGGCGAACTGTCCCGCGTTGCTGCCGAAGGACAGCGCGCCGCTCACGATCGAGCCGCTGTTGTTCTGGAGCGCGTCGCCGACGTCCTGCAGGTACTGGTTGATCTGGGTCGCCGTCAGCTGCAGCGGTCCCTGCGACAACCACGCGAGCGCCTGTTCGATCCCGGTTCGGGCCTCTACCCAGAGTCCGCTGAAGCCCACGGCGAACTGCTGCCCGACGAGGGAGAGCGCAAGTCCCACCAGGACGAGGAAACCCACCACGGTGAGTGCGACGGCGGATCCGTTGCCCACACGACGGCGTAGCGAGTCGGTCACCGGTGCGAGTAGCGAGGCGAGGAGGCCGGCGATCATCAGCGGTATGACGAGGAGGGAGATCCGGCCGAGGAGCCAGACCAGGACTCCGACCACCACGAAGACGATCCCGAGGCGCCAGGACCAGGAGGCAGCCACGCGGAGGGCATAGGGCACGTCGTCCCGCCCGGGTCGGAAGGACGTCCGGGAGCCCGTGCTGGTTCCAGCCGGATCCGGCGTCGGACCCCGCGCGGGCCCCCGCACCAGCCCCGCGGGCACCGGTGGAACGGGATCGCCCATGGCCGCGACACGCTCGGAGATGGCGCGCTGCAGGGCACGTCTGGGTCTACCTCCAGAAAGTCGCGGCATGGCCCAATCCTTCCACACAAGCACCCGCGCGGGACTATTCGAGACGCGGCTCGATACCCCACCGCGCAGTGAAGGAGCCGGCCGGCTCGAGCCAGCGCAGCCCCTCCCCCGAGTTGAAGGCGTCGGCC
>NZ_KI914789.1:36144-44794 GCF_000520535.1 Arthrobacter sp. H41 | reverse complement strand
AAGGCGTCGGCCGGCGCCGTCATCGGCTCGATGGCGACCGCTTTGGCGACGCCGGGGTAGATGGTGCTCACGTACACGTGCG
This sequence comes from Arthrobacter sp. H41, assembly GCF_000520535.1. GTDB lineage: Bacteria > Actinomycetota > Actinomycetes > Actinomycetales > Micrococcaceae > Arthrobacter_D. Next base: position 44,712 of record NZ_KI914789.1, on the reverse strand, counting down.
CGAAGGAGAACGATGCATCACCCCACAGGACCACCGACCGCCCGTCGGGAGCCGAGAGCACGTGCTCGTGCCTCCCGCCGTCCAGTGCCAGGCCGCAGAAGGCCGCGTCGAACTCGATGTCGCCGATCCGCTGCCCTCCGCGGAGGTCGAACTGTCCGGAAACCGGGACCTTCCCCGTGGGAATCGAGCGCTCGTTCGTCTCGAAACGGAAGTCGGCCTGCAGCGTCAGCGTCAGATCCTCGGTGGGTACGTCGGAGATCTTCAGGTAGGGATGGGCACCCAGCGCGAAGGGCGCTGCCGCCTCGCCGAGGTTCTCGAGCGACTGCGTCACGCTGAGTCCCTGCTCGCTCAGGGAATACTCCGCGGTGTGCAGGAGGTGGAACGGGTAGCCGTGCTGCGGGAAGATCTCGGCCTGCAGCCGCACCGAGGTTCCGGAGACTGCGACGGCCTGGTAGCCGGTGTTGCGCAGCAGCCCGTGGATCGCGTTGACCTTGCCGAGCTCGGTGATGTCGAGGCGCTGTTCCGCACCGTGCAGCCGCCAGACGCCGCCGTCCACGCGGTTGGCCCAGGGGGCCAGGAGAATCCCCGCTCCGCCTGCGGGAATCGCCGAATCCCCCCAGGTCTCGGTGAGATGGATCCCGTCCACCCGGTAGGAGCGCAGCGCGCCGGCGAGCGAGGCGACGACGGCGGTGGCCGCGCCTGCGGTGAGCGTGTAGTTGGTTCCCGATGCGGGAACGGAAACGGCATTCATAGAGCCGATGCTACCTGTCCCGGTACGGGGTGTTCAGGAACCGTGTAGTGCGTTATTGTTGGTTTTTGTGCGAAATAGTGCGGAAACGGGAGGAGGTGGCGGACGTGTTGGCAGCTGAACGCCACGCCGCGATTCTCGGTGAACTGGAGACTCGGCCGGCCGTACGCGTCAGCGACCTCAGCCTCCGGTTGGGTGTGTCGGAGATGACAGTGCGGCGCGATATCGATGTGCTCGTCGCAGCGGGCTCGCTGCAGCGGGTTCATGGCGGAGCGACGCGGCGCCTCAGCGCCGCCGAAGCAGGATTCTCCGTCAACAGCGGGCGGCAGGGCGTCGGGAAACGCGCCGTAGCCGCAGCAGCCGCCGCGCTGGTGCTGCCGGGAATGACCATCGCCGTCACGGGGGGCACCACCACGTTCGAACTCGCGCGGCACCTTGTGCGGGTCGCGGACCTCACGGTGATCACCAACTCGCTTCCCTTCGCCGAGGAACTGCACCGCCTGCGGCCGCCGTCGGATGCCGCGGGACCGGCACCCCGACAGCACGTGCTGCTGACGGGTGGCGAGCGCTCGCCGTCGGAAGCCCTGGTGGGACCGCTCGCGACGGCGGCCATTCGGGCACTCCACGCGGACCTGTGCTTCATGGGCGCACACGGTGTCGACGTGAGCGCAGGCATCAGCACACCGAACCTTGCCGAAGCCGCCACGAACCAATCCTTCGCGGAACAGTGCGGCCAATTGCTCATCCTGGCCGACTCCACCAAGTTCGGCGTCGTCAGCCTGGCGCGCATCGTGGGGCTCGACGCCGTGGCGGGCATCATCACGGACAGTCCCCCCGACCCGCGCTATGCGGCGCGGACCGCCGTCACGACGGCACCCGCCCAGCCCGGCCCGCATCCCATCGGCCAGTCCAGCAATCAGTCCAGCAATCAGTCCAGCAATCAGTCCAGCAATCAGTCCAGCGAGAAAGATACTCCGTGACCCAGCCACCCGGCGTGCCGTACCCAGCGCAACCCGCGACCCGCACCGATGCCCAGATCGATACCCTGGTCACCTCCACCACGCTCTCCGACGGAAGGGAACTGATCTACTTCGACGCATCGGAGGCCTCGGCCGCGCTGCACCGTGACGCCACCGCCGCTGCTGACCGGCGGGGGCTTCCACCCCGGGGCGGCGCGGGTACGGCGCGCTACGACGCGCTGACCGGCGAATGGATCGCGGTCGCCGCTCACCGTCAGACCCGCACGCACCTCCCCCCTGCGGACCAGTGCCCGCTCTGCCCCACCACGGAGGCGAACCGCTCCGAAATTCCTGCCGCCGACTACGAGGTGGTGGTGTTCGAGAATCGCTTCTCCTCCTTCGGGCCGGATCTCGGCGCGCTGCCGGAGGACGCCGCGTGGGGAACCACGACGACGGCGTTCGGCAGGTGCGAGGTGGTGGCGTTCGATTCCTCTCACGAGGGCTCCTTCGGTTCCCTGTCACCCGAGCGCGCGCGCACCGTCATCGACGCCTGGGCCCACCGCACCGAGGCGCTCTCGGCCATGGACGGTATCCGGCAGGTGTTCTGCTTCGAGAATCGGGGCCAGGACATCGGCGTCACCCTCCTCCACCCGCACGGGCAGATCTACGCCTACCCCTTCATCCCTCGGAGGGCAGCGGTGATGGCCGAACAGGCGGTAGCTTTCCACGATGCCGCGCGCGGCACCAGGACCCTGCTGGGCTCGGCTCTGGACGCCGAGCGCCGTTCGGGCGAGCGCATGGTGATCGAGGGAAAGCACTTCAGCGCCTTCGTACCCTTCGCGGCGCGCTGGCCGCTCGAGGTGCACCTCGTACCGCACCGGCAGGTTCCGGACATCGCCGCGCTCACCCCGGCGGAACGGGATGAACTCACCACGGTGTACCTCGATCTCCTGGGACGCGTCGATGCCCTCTATTCGACACCCACCCCCTACATCGCCGCCTGGCAGCAGGCGCCCCTCGACGCCCGGTTGCGCCCCGCGAGCTACCTGCACCTGCAGCTCACCTCGCCGCGGCGGGCAGAGGACAAGCTCAAGTTCCTTGCCGGCTCCGAGGCCGCCATGGGCGCATTCATCAACGACACCACGCCCGAACTGGTTGCGGACAGACTGCGCAACGCCGTACCGGTAACCTCCCGTCAGGACCTTTCATGAACCTTCGACCATCCGAACTCGCCGTCGCCTTCACCGAGCGTTTCGGCGACAAGCCGGCAGGCATCTGGTCCGCGCCAGGCCGCGTCAACCTGATCGGCGAGCACACCGACTACAACGACGGCTTCGTCCTCCCCTTCGCCATCAACCACTCCACCCTGGTGGCTGCGCGCCCCCGCTCCGACCGCACCGTGCGGGTCTGCTCGACCTTCGCCCCGGACGACGTCGTACTGGCCGACCTCGACGCCCTCGTCCCGGGGAGCGTCGAGGGGTGGGCCGCCTACCCGCTGGGCGTCCTGTGGGCGATGGAGCGGGCGGGGTACTTCTCACCCGGCCTGGATCTCCTGATCGACTCCTCGGTGCCCGTCGGCGCAGGTCTTTCCTCCTCTGCAGCACTCGAGTGCGCCGTCGCCGTGGCAGCCAATGACCTTTCCGCAGCGAGTCTGTCCCGCACCGAGCTGGTGACCATCGGGCAGGTCGCCGAGAACGAGATGGTCGGCGCGCCGACCGGGATCATGGACCAGTCCGCATCCCTGTTGGGCGAGGAGGGGCACGCGGTGTTCCTGGACTGCCGTTCCCGGGAGTCCCGCCTCGTCCCGCTCGACCTGAAAGGCGTAGGGCTCGAGCTTCTCGTGATGGACACCCGCGTCAGCCACTCCCATTCCACGGGCGGTTATGCCGCGCGGAGACGTTCCTGCGAGCTGGGGGCGGAACTTCTGGGGGTCCCGGCGCTCCGGGATCTCTCGGTGCGTGACCTCGCGGAAGCCGCAGGCCTTCTCGATGAGGAGACGTTCCGGCGGGTACGCCACATCGTGACCGAGAACGCGCGGGTGCAGGATGCCGTCGACGTCCTTTCCGGCAAGGGGCCGGTCGCCCTGGGCCAGCTCCTCAACACGAGCCATGCCTCCATGCGCGACGATTTCGAGATCTCGTGCGCCGAACTGGACACAGCCGTCGACACCGCGGTCTCCGCCGGTGCGCTCGGCGCCCGAATGACCGGGGGCGGGTTCGGCGGGGCCGCGATCGCGCTGGTGCGGTCCGGGGATTCCGCAGCGGTGGCCGACGCCGTCACGCGCGCTTTTGCCGACGCCGGCTTCACCGCACCGATGATCTTTCCGGTGCTGCCTGCTTCTGGAGCGGGACGAGTGGCCTGAACCTGGGCGCCGCAGGGCGTATCGAACTGTCCGGCTTGTGGCGCCAGAACCCGGAATAACCGGCGTGTTCCGCCGCGACACGGTGTTTCGCCCCCGAAAGCCGGGCAGGATCACCCGAATGTCCTCGCCACCGGGCCGTTGCCCGGGTCCGCAGCAGATAACGACAGATGCACCGGATTCATACGGTGCATCTGTCGTTATCAAAGACGTTTGTCGCTTTTGAAGGCGCTCGCCGGAAGCATCCAGTGAACGAGAAAGCGGCCGCTGCAGCATCCGAAATTCAGGATGCCGCAACGGCCGCCGGAGTTCAATCCGCCCCGAAGGACTGGGATTATTCGTCGCCGCGCAGGATGGCGAGGAGGCGAAGGATTTCCACGTAGAGCCAGATCAGTGTGACCGTCAGGCCGAACGCCGCGGTCCAGGAGTACTTCTGGGGAGCGCCGTTCCGAACACCCTCGCTGATCGACGTGAAGTCGATGATCAGCGAGAAGGCAGCGAGGCCGATGGCGAAGATGCCGATGACAACACCGAAAGGAATGTTGGTCCCGGGAATGTCCGCCCCTCGAATACCCCAGGGATCATCGGAGACACCGAAGAGCATCAGGCCGAGGTTGATCAGCGAGAATGCGAGGTAGCTGATCATGGCGATCATGAAGAACTTCATGGCTTTCGGCGTGGCGCGCACCTTGCCGCTCTTGAAGAGCGCGAGGGTTACGCCGAAGACAGTGAGTGTGCCGAGTACGGCCTGGAGCGCGATACCGGGGAACTGTGCCTCGAGGAACATGGTGAGGCCGCCGATGAAGAGCCCCTGGAGTGCTGCGTACGCGAGGATCAGGGCCGGAACCGGCTCGCGCTTGAATGCGTTGACGAGGCCGAGGACCAGGCCGCCGACCATGCCCAGGATCATCAGCGGGACAGCGAGCCCCGGCAGGAAGAAGGCCGGCACCGAAGCACCGAGCAGCACCACGCCGATGCACAGCACGGTCTTGACGATGACGTCGTCGAACGTCATGCGACCCATCTGTGCGGGCCCAGCCGATGGCTGGTTGTACATGTGTTCCAACTGCTGCTGGCTGGCCACAGTCTGGCCAGCTTGCATTGTTGAACCATAGGCTGCCGCGTTGTTGCCGCGTGCAGCGGAACGGAAGTTCTTTCCGTTGAATACCGGATTACCGCCGAGTGCCATTTTGTGTAGTCCTCCAATAGGGGGCCGAGCGTTAGTTCAAACCCTACCAATATCAACGCAGCACACCGAGATTTGTTCCCTGACCACCCTGCCGCGTAAGTCAATCCCTCAGGGCACTGACCAACTCAGTCGTTATTCAATCGCGACCTTACGAGGGCGTTTTTGGCAATTGACGAAACCCCGTCCGAGTAACATGAAGCGACCGCACAGTGACAATGGTCACATGCTCCTATGCCCGGTGGTCTACCGCCGGGCCAGCCCCCACCGTGGAGGTTCCAATCTTGATTACCCAACCGACGCCTGCACGGATCGGGAGGATGCTGCTCCTTGTGCTCGGTTTCCTTGCCACTGTGCTCCTCAGCGCTCCTTCGGCGCAGGCGTTCCAGCCGCCCATTCCGGCAACGTCGCCGGCAGCAGTCTCGACAAGCATCCAGTCCCAGGAGTTCGAGAACCGCATCAGCGGCGTCCTTCGTGGAGTTGACGGTCCCATCGCCGACGTGACGGTCACCGCTACCGGAAACGGCTTCGAGGGCGAGGCGACCTCCGGCGCCAACGGGTCCTGGACCATCGGGGTACCCGAGCAGGGCACCTACGAGGTGGCAATCGACGAGGACACCCTTCCCGAGGGCATAGCCCTGGCCGAGGGGCAGGAAAACCCGCGCGATGTGACCTTCGCGGGGACCTCCACCGCCAGCACGCTGTTCCTGTTCGGCGAAGGCATCGTGACCACGACCACGAGCATCTGGACCACGCTGGCCGAGCGGGCCCTTGCCGGCTTCAGCTTCGGCCTGCTCCTGGCGTTGAGCGCAGTGGGCCTCTCGCTCATCTTCGGCACCACCGGCCTCACCAACTTCGCCCACGGCGAGATGGTGACCCTGGGCGCCGTCCTGACCTTCGGATTCGCCGCCATCGGGCTGCCCGCTCCGGTCGCCATCATCCTCGCCGTCCTCGGCGGTGGGCTGCTCGGCTACGTGCAGGATGCCGGCCTGTGGAAGCCGCTGAGGAAGCGCGGCACCGGGCTGGTGCCCATGATGATCGTCAGCATCGGCCTGGCGCTGGCACTGCGCTACATCATCCAGTTCAACTTCGGCGGCGCGACGCAACAGCTGCCCGGGTCACAGAGCGCCATCATCGACATCGGCTCAGTCTCCATCTCCCGCAACAACCTGACGTCGCTGATCGTCAGCCTCGTGGTGATCCTGCTCGTCGCCTTCCTGCTCCTGCGCACCCGCGTCGGCAAAGCCACCCGCGCCGTCGCCGACAACCCAGCACTCGCCGCGGCCTCGGGAATCGACGTCGACCGCGTGATCCGCATCGTCTGGGTGATCGGCGGCATGCTCGCCGCACTCGGCGGCATCCTCTGGGCCTACTACCGACCCGGCGTCTCCTACAACATGGGCCAGCAGATCCTCCTGCTGATTTTCGCCGGAGTGGTCCTCGGAGGGTTGGGAACCGTCTTCGGCGCCCTGATCGGCTCCATCATCGTGGGCCTGTTCGTCGAAATCTCGACCCTCTGGCTCGAAGCCGACCTCAAGTATGTCGGCGCGCTTCTCATTATGATTCTCGTGCTCCTGTTCCGGCCGCAGGGTATCCTCGGCCGCCGAGAGCGCATAGGTTAGGGGCTCCCATGGATTTCGGAAACATACTTCTCAACGCGTTCGGCGAGATGATCAGCCCGACGACGGCAGCCTACGCACTCGCGGCCCTCGGGCTCGCTGTGCACTTCGGCTATTCCGGCCTGCTGAACTTCGGCCAGGCGGGCTTCATGGCGGTCGGGGCGTACGGTTACGCCATCTCGACCCTGACGTTCAACGCTCCACTCCCGGTCGCCGTTCTGGTGGCACTTCTCGCCTCGGTCATCTTCGCCATCGTGCTCGGTATTCCCACGCTCAGGCTGAGGGCGGACTACCTGGCGATCGTGACCATCGCGGCAGCGGAGATCGTGCGCTACATCGTCACCACCAACGGCCTCACCGAGGTCACCGGTTCAGCGAACGGCCTTGCCGCATTCGAGGGCGGGTTCTACGCGCTCAACCCCTTCCTGAACGACAGCTACAACGTCGGCCCGCTGGCCATGAGCGGGCGCGACCTCTGGATCCGCATCGTCGGCTGGAGCGTCGTCGTCATCGCCTGCCTGGTCGTGTGGCTTCTTATGCGCAGCCCCTGGGGCCGCGTACTGAAAGGCATCCGCGAGGACGAGAACGCGGTCCGCTCGCTCGGCAAGAACGTCTACGCCTACAAGATGCAGGCCCTCGTGATCGGCGGCATCCTCGGCTCGCTCGCGGGAATCATCTTCACCCTGCCCCGCGGTGCCGTGCAGCCTGCCAACTACGCGACGGAACTGACGTTCTTCCTGTACACCTGCCTCCTGCTCGGCGGTATGGCGACAGTGCTCGGACCCGTCATCGGGGCCATGATCTTCTGGGTTGTCCTCTCCCTGACCCAGGGGCTTCTCTACGGGGCCATCGAGGTCGGTGCCATCACCTTCCTCTCGAACGTGCAGGCAGGCCAGCTGCGTTACATCCTCGTGGGCGTGGCCCTGATGCTGCTCATGGTGTTTCGACCCCAGGGTGTCCTGGGCAACAAGAAGGAGCTGGCGTTCGCATGACCGAGAATCCCAACGATTCCGCCGGTGCACCGAAGGGACCGGCGCACCGGGCCGACGACGACGGCGCCCACGGCGCTCATGGCGCCACCGCTGCAGGCACGGCGAGCACCGGTTCCGGTTCCGCGCACGATTTCATGAATGACGACAGCCCCATCGCCACCGGCGAAGCTGCACCAGGATGCCGGAAGACCGACCCTATCGTCGTCGCGAAGAACGTGACCCGCAGCTTCGGCGGAATCAACGCCGTCGACGTCGAATACCTCGAGATTCCACGCCACAGGATCACCGCCCTGATCGGCCCCAACGGTGCTGGCAAGACGACGCTCTTCAACCTGCTCACCGGCTTCGACGTGCCGAACAGTGGCGACTGGGAGTACGACGGCAAGCCGCTCGCCAAGGTCCCCTCCTACAAGGTGGCCCGGATGGGCATGGTGCGTACCTTCCAGCTCACCAAGGTCATGGGCAAGCTCACCGTGATGGAGAACATGCGCCTCGGCGCAGCGGGCCAGCCCGGCGAGAGCCTGGCGAAGGCACTGTTCAAGAACATCTGGGGAAAGCGCGAACGCGAGATCACCGAGCAGGCTGACGTGCTGCTCGCCAAGTTCAAGCTCGACGAGAAGAAGGACGACTACGCGGCGTCGCTGTCCGGTGGTCAGCGCAAGCTGCTCGAGATGGCCCGCGCCCTCATGGTGCGCCCGCGGCTGC
>NZ_KI914789.1:34597-36044 GCF_000520535.1 Arthrobacter sp. H41 | reverse complement strand
TCGACGAGCCGATGGCTGGAGTGAACCCGGCGCTGACGCAGTCGCTGCTCGACCACATCAAGAACCTCAAGGCCGAGGGCATGACTGTCCTGTTCGTCGAGCACGACATGCACATGGTGCGCCATATCGCGGACTGGGTGGTGGTCATGGCCGAGGGCAAGGTGGTGGCTGAAGGCCCGCCGGATGTCGTGATGAAGGACCAGGCCGTGATCGATGCCTACCTGGGCGCCCACCACGATGTGGACCTCGGCGATTCCACCGGCTTCGAGCGCCTCGAGGAGGAACTGGCGCACGACGACGAGTCGGTGGTCGGCACCGACGAGGAGGGCGTCCTCGGGCACCGGATCGTCGAGCTGTCCGGCACGGGCAGCCTCTCGGACGGCGGCACCACCTCCCTGCAGGCAGCTCCCGATGCTGGTCCTGCTGACACCGTCCCCGCTGACACTGACACTGACACTGATCGGAAGAAACCATGAGCCGTGAAGAAACCCGAAGTGACTACGATCCCGATTCGGTGGTCAAGGTCACCGATCTGGTGGCCGGCTACCTTCCCGGGGTGAACATCCTCAATGGCTGCAGCATCGAGGCGCGGAAGGGTGAGCTGATCGGCATCATCGGACCCAACGGCGCAGGAAAGTCGACGCTGCTGAAGGCGATGTTCGGCTTGGTCAAGGTGCATTCCGGGCAGGTTGTGGTGCGCGGGCAGGACCTCACCGGGCTGAAGGCCAACCGGCTGGTGACGCAGGGAGTCGGCTTCGTGCCGCAGAACAACAATGTGTTCTCGACGCTCACCATCGAGGAGAACCTCGAGATGGGGATGTACCAGCGTCCGAAGGACTTCAAGAAGCGCTTCGAGTTCGTCACCAGCCTCTTCCCCGAGCTGGGCAAGCGGCGTGCCCAGCGCGCCGGATCGCTCTCCGGAGGAGAGCGCCAGATGGTTGCAATGGGACGAGCGCTCATGATGGAGCCGGCGGTGCTCCTCCTCGATGAGCCCTCGGCGGGCCTCTCCCCCGTCAAGCAGGATGAGACGTTCCTGAGGGTGCATGAGATCAACCGGGCCGGGGTGTCGGTGATCATGGTCGAGCAGAATGCGCGGCGCTGCCTCCAGATCTGTGATCGCGCCTACGTCCTCGACCAGGGCAGGGACGCCTACACCGGCACGGGCCGCGAACTGATGAAGGACCCGAAGGTGATCCAGCTGTACCTCGGCACGCTCGCCGATACCGCATAACCCGGTCATACCACCCGCGGCAGGACGGGCAATCATGGCACAGCTACTGACCAGTGCGGCGGGCCACGGCCTCGCGGCGATGTTCCGCGCCCTCAAGAAAGTGCGTCCGGAACGTCCCATCCACTCACGCGGGCTACGCCTTACCGGGACTGCCGAAGTGACGCCCTCCGGCAGGGCGAGCGGCATCCGCTGGATCGACACGCCCGGCACCAGTAC
>NZ_KI914789.1:25964-34497 GCF_000520535.1 Arthrobacter sp. H41 | reverse complement strand
GCCCGCCTGCCGATGTTCTCCTGTCCTCCACCGGGTGGTCCCGCCTGGGACGATTCGTTCTGTCCCCGAGGCTCAGGGCGGACCGGGCACCACTCACCACGATCATCCCGTACCGCGGTGCGGAAGGGCCGGTACTGATCGGTGCGCGCACCCTGGGCCCCGGAGCCCTCCCTGCGTCGCTGAGGGGCTTCGAGCGGCAACTGGGCCGCGGGACGTGGACCCTGGGACTGTACTACGCGCAGCCGCGCGGGCCGTGGCACCAGTTCGGCATCCTGTCGCTGCGCCTCGACCCCCTGGGTGAGGAGGCTGACCTCCGCTTCGACCCGGTGCTCAATCCCCTGCCGGGCGCAGACACCTATGGCTGGGCGAAACGTCTCCGCGAGCCTTCCTACGCCATGGCCCGCCGCCCGCGCACCGACACGTAGCGTCGGCTCAAGCCCTGGTTGCCCCGCTGGCGGGCCCGGCTCCCCTACATGCGCGGCCCCCGGATCCAATAACGCCGCCGTCGAGTGCGCGATACTTACGGTCGTCAGCCGATTCTCCGGTAACTGCTGCATACTGGATGCCCGGGCGGCCGAGGCCACCCGATCCAGCACACAGAAAGGCCCCGCCGACGCACCTTTCCGGTGCGGACGGGGCCGTTCAGTTGGTGCAGGTGTTACAGCTGGCCGAGTTCGGAGCGGCTGGGCTGAGGTACGTTGTTGCCGTCGTACTCGTAGATACCGATGGCAGCCTCGGTGGGGTCACCGTTCTCGTCGAAGGAGACCGGTCCTGAGATGCCGTCGTAGTCGATGTCTCCGCCGCCGCGGAGCAGCGTGACGCAGCCCGCGAAGTCGAAGCATTTCTCCCCGTCCTTGGACACGGACTCGAGCTGCTCGGCGATTGCGGCGCCTTCAACGCTTCCCGCGGCCTCGGATGCAAGGGCGATCAGGTTGACGGCGTCATAGCTTTCGCCTGAGTATGCCCAGCTGGTCAGTGCTGGATCGATCTCGGCCAGCGCGTTCCGGAACTCGTCCCCCGTGAAAGGACCAGGGATGGTGCCCTGGGCGCCCTCCATGGTTCCGGGCTCCAGGTCGGCGCTGTAGTCGGAGGTGTTGCCGTCCACGAGGAACATGGTGCTGGGATCGATTCCCTTGGCGACGAGCAGCGGAACGATGCTCTTGGCCTCGTCGAAGGTGATGAGGACGATGGCGTCCGGCGCGGCTGCGGCGAGGGCATCGACCTGGCTCGAGAACTGCGAATCACCGGTGTTGAACATCTCGTTGGCGATGACCTCGCCGCCTGCTCCCTCGACGGTTTCCTGGATGTTGGTCTGGAGACCGGTTCCGTAGGAGTCATTGAGGGTGATCATGCCGACGGTCTGTGCACCACAGGTCATGATGTAGTTGCCGAGCGTGCGTCCCTGCAGGACGTCCGAGGGAGCCGTCCGGAAGTAGAGGCCCTGATCGTCCCAGGTCGAGAATTCAGGCGACGTGTTGGCCGGCGAGAAGTGGACCACGCCGGCACCGGTGATCTGGTTGATCACGGTCTTGGAGACGCCCGAGGATGCCGCGCCGATGATCGCGCTGACGTCCTGCGACAGGAGGTCGGTGACCGACTGGGTGGCGATGTCGGTGGTGGTGTCACCCGAGTCGCGGTGGGTGATGGTGATGTCCTGGCCGAGGACGCCTCCGGCTTCGTTGACTTCCTGGACGGCGAGGTTGACGCCGGCAATTTCCGGAGGACCGAGGAACGCCAGTGTTCCGGTGGTCGGAAGGATGGAGCCGAGCTTCAGCGGCTGGTCGCTGACGGTGGTTGCCGCCGGAACAGCCGCGGGGTCTCCCTTGGGATTCGCTTCCGCGGCCTGTCCGCCTTCGCTCTCGGGGCAAGCCAGTGCTCCCGCTGCCGCCTCGGATGCAGGAGCCTCACTCGCCTCGGCCTCACTCTCCGGTGCGGAGGATCCGCCGCAGCCGGAGGCCAAGAGTGCGATCCCCAGACCCAGCGCGGCGACCTTCGCCGCGCGCGGGGCATTCTGCCCAGTGCCGAAGCGCACTGAGTTAAGTGTTGCGATCATGAATTGTTCTCCTCGACCGAAAGGCTTTCTGCCTTTGCTGCAGTCACCAGGTGTTCCTGGTATGTAGAAAAACTAGTGCAAAACCGGAACGAAGATAAGGGAATCGTGTTACATCCTTGTAACGCTCATCACAGAGCATGTTAAGGAGTATTGACACCAGCGATTGGACAGTATCCTGTCTTGTTTCGCTAGTTGCGCAAGTAGGTGGCTCCGTGCCACCGGTACCCCAGGTCGGACTCGAACCGACACTGAACAGATTTTAAGTCTGGTGCCTCTGCCATTGGGCTACTGGGGCGCTGTCCTGCCCGTCCAGAATATCGCGGGCGCAGTCCGCCTGGCGATTCAGCGCCACGGGTCGTGACCACAGGTGCTGGCCGACAGAACGACGGCGGTCCCACCCGGGCGGGACCGCCGTCGTTCTGTCTGGCTGTCGGACTCTCAGGCCCGCGTACCCACCTTGCCTGCGGCTGCCTTGCCGGCAGGCCTAGGCGGCGAGCTCGGCAGCGCCTTGTCCTTCTTCGGCTGCGGAGTGGCAGCCTCACGGAACTGGCGCTTCGGTGTCTGAAGGTCCGAGATGGGAGCCAGATCGCGCCCGAAGATGAAGCTCATGCTCCAGTTCGTGATGACCCGGGCCTTGCGCTCGAACATCGGCATCGCCAGCCCGTGGTACCCGCGGTGAGCCATCCACGCCGGGAAACCCCGCATGCCGAAGCCCATGATGTTGGCAACACCCTTGAAGGTGCCGAACCCTGCGACCGCTCCGAGGTTCGTGTGCCGGTATTCCTTGACCTCACCGACACCGTAGTTCTGCGCGAGGATGTTCTTGGCCAGTAGCTTCGCCTGCCGTACGGCATGCTGCGCATTCGGGACACAGAAGCCTCCCACACCGCCGCCGGTGAGGTCCGGTACGGCTGCGACGTCGCCGGCGGTCCAGGCGTGCTGGATCGGTCCGTCGTCCCCCGCGATGCGGAGTTCGGCGCTGGCCCGGAGCCTGCCGCGTTCATCCACCGGGAAATCCGTGGACGTGACCACGGGGTTTGCCTGCACGCCGGCGGTCCAGATCAGGGTGCCGGCCTCGAACTCGTCCGCGGGCGTCTTGTCGGGCATGTTGATCAGTTTCAGGCGACCATCGACCGCACTGGAGAGCGAGGTGTTGAGCATGACCTGGATGGCACGGGAGCGCAGGTGCTCCACCACCCAGACCGCTTGTTCCGCGGTGACCTCGGGCATGACGCGGCCCATGGCCTCGATGAGGACGAAACGGAGGTCCGAGCGCTCCAGGCGGCTGTTCTTCTTCACGGCGTCGCGCGCCATGTCCTCGATTTCGGTGATCGCCTCGATACCGGCGAAACCACCACCGACGACGACGAACGTCAGCGCACGGTCGCGCTCGGGCCCGGCCGGCATCAACGACCCGGTCTCGATGCGCTCCAGGACCTGGTTGCGAAGGGCCACTGCCTCTTCGATGGTCTTCAGCCCGATTCCCTGGTCCTTCAACCCGTCGATGGGGAAGGTCCGGGTGATGGAGCCTGCAGCCACGACGACGTCGGTGTACCCGAGTTCGAAGGCCTCCCCGCCGCCGGCGGGTTCGATGGTCGCGGTGCGGCCGGCATGGTCGATGCCCGTGACCTTGCCCGAGATCAGCTCGGTCTGGGGCAGGTGCACCCGGTGGGAGACGATCGCGTGGCGTGGTTCGATGCTCCCGGCTGCCACCTCCGGAAGGAAGGGCTGGTAGGTCATGTAGGGCAGCGGATCCACCAGCGTCACGATGCCGCCGCGGGCCTTGACCTTCTTCTGCAGCCCGTGGGCCACATAGAGGCCGACATACCCGCCGCCGACAACAAGAACGCGCGGTCGATCCGAAAAATGAGGGTTCAGTGCCATACTTCGATGCTACCGGAGTTTGTGAAAATCTTCACTAAGTGTGCAGGAGGTCGAAACCGGTCGATCCGGCGTCGGACGGCGGTCGTCGTCGTCCGCTTTCCGCGCTCATTTCCGCCGCGTCCGCACCACGTGGACCGTCCCCGCAGTGAGCAGGACCACGAACAGGGTGGAGAATCCGAGGACGACTGCCGCTGGGAGCAGATCCGGACTGGTCTCCGGTTCCTCCGCCTGCGGGACCGGCGGCTCGGGGATATCCGGCGCGGCTTCCTCGACCTCAGGAGCGGGCGCCGGCGTCCCGCTTCCGCCCTCGCTCCTCCGGTACACCTGGATCCACTCGGCCATGCTTCCCAGGCGGTTCACCCCGGGTACCGAGATGTCGGCATTGACCGCAGCATCGACGTCGAGGACGCCGTAGCCGTAGAGGGTGTCGAACCCGGGCGCACCCGCATCCTGCGCCGTGGCAACGATCCGGTTGACCACCTGCGCGGCACTCAGCTCCGGATACTTCGACCGGATGAGGGCTGCCACTCCGGAGACCAGGGGCGCCGCCCCGGAGGTTCCGGACCACTCGGCGTACCCTCCTCCGGGAAGCCCACCCACCAGATCCTCCGACGGCGCCGCGACTGCAATGCTGATGCCCTCCGACGAAGCCTCGCGGCTCGCCACGCCCGCCCTGTCGAGTCCGGCGACGGAGAGGACACCGGGGATCGTCGCGGGCGCGCCGACCTGGATGAGTCCGCCTGCGCGGTTACCCGCTGCAGCGACGATCACCACATCCTGTTGCTCTGCGTAGAGGAACGCGTCGTCCCAGCTTTCCGGCCAGGTGGTCGAGGTGCTTCCCAGCGACATATTGATGACCTTGGCGCCGTTGTCGACAGCCCACCGCACCGCGCTCGGGATCTGGTCGTTGATATTGATCCCGGCCGGGTTCGGCCCGCTGGTCGGTCCGTCGACCCACACCGACACAGCCAACAGTTCCGCTTTCGGCGCTACCCCCACAATTCCGTCCGGCCCCCTGCCGTAGACGCTGAGGGGACCTGGAGCCTGCACCGCCGGAGGCGGTACGGGCTCCGGGGAGAACGCCTCCGCAGTTGGGCCGGACGTCGACGGAGCAGGACTGTCCCCGGGCGCCGATGGTTCAGCGCCCGGTCCGGCTTCGGCAGTGGATCCCGGCGCTGCGGATCCGGTCGCGGTAGGTGCGGGCGCGGATGGTTCGGACGCGGGCGACGACGTCGCCGTCGGCTCCGGGCCGGGCGCCAGCACCGGCGCCAGCCCTCGATGCCCGCGGCCGGCCAGCAGCGTTCCCACCAGGGTCCCGTGGACGGGCACCTCGCCTATGCCGAGTTGCCCGTTCGGGCTGCCGACTCCGGAGGCATCAGTACCGCCGGTCACCACTCCTGCAAGGTCGGGGTGCGTGCCGTCGACCCCGCTGTCGATGATGGCCACCTTGACGCCTTCACCCTGGGTGGTGGCCCAGGCATCGGTGATGCCGTAGCTTTCGAGCCAGTACTCCTTCTCCCGAACTTCGTCGGCAGCGGCGGGTAGGGCACCGAACGGCAGGGCCAAGGCGGCGACCAGCGCAACTGCGGCAGTGCGCAGCACCCCGCCGGAGGGTGATCTGCGGTTTCCGGAAACCGGCGCGTGGGTCATTTTCGTCATTTTCCGCGGGTTGCGACGCTGAGGGCGATACCGTCCAGGATGTCGTGCTCACTGGCGGTGGCGCCTCCCACGCGGCCGTGCGTCGCCTCGGTTACCGCCTCGACGATGCACTTCCAGATAAATGCCCCGGCACCGATGACGTCGACGCGGCCCGGGTGCATGTAGGGAAGCCCTGCCCGAGTTGTACGGTCGCTGTGCAGCAGGTCCGAAGCAGCCGCCCCGATTTCGGCCGTGCTGAGCACTGTCCCGTGGATCCGCGTCGGAAGGTATTCGGGAAGTTTCAGGGCGTGCGCGGTGACGGTGGTGATGCTTCCGGCCACGCCGACCAGCGTGGTGATCGTCCCGAGCGGCACAGCTGCGGCGGCGACGACGATCAGCGACGTCACCTCCGCCTCCATGGCCGAGATTTCGGCACGGGTAGGAGGATCTCCGTGGAGGAACCGCTCGGTGAACCGCACGCAGCCCATGTCCATGCTCCGGGAGGCCAGGACGCCTGAGGAGTTGCCTGCGACGAATTCGGTGCTGCCGCCGCCGAGATCGATCACCAGGACGGTTTCGTCCTCTGCAGCGCCCAGCACGCTCACTGCCCCGGCGAAGGACAGTGCCGCCTCCTCAGCGCCGGAAATGACTTCGGGGTCCACCCCGAGCCGCTCGCGGATACCGGCAACGAAGTCTTCCCGATTCTCGGCGTCGCGGGATGCCGACGTCGCCACGAACCGCACTTCGGGGCTGCCGTGCCGCTCGATGAGTTCCGCATACTCCTCGGCCGCCGCGAAGGTCCGCGCGAGCGCCGCGTCGGAAAGGCGTCCGGTGGCGTCCACTCCCTCGCCGAGCCGCACCACCCGCATGAGGCGTTCGACGTCGGTCAGCCCGCCGGTCTCGTCGGTATCCGCGATGAGCAGCCGGATGGAATTGGTACCGCAGTCGATGGCAGCTGTGCGCATCAGTCCTCCTGGGATGGGGTGCGGCGCGCGGCGCGCTTCCGCTCGAGTTCGTCGGCGGAGAGGCCCTGGGTCTTCCGGTGCCGGCTGAGGTCGGTGGAGGGAACGGAACCTGCGGTGTCCCAGGCGCCGTCGCAGAAGCAGGTGTCCGGCGTCCACCACTGGCGGATTCCTTCGATCGCCTCATCGCCGAGCGGATTCACTCCCGTTCCCGCTGCGAGGGAATGCCCCACGAGGACGTGGAGGCACTTCACCCGCGTGGGCATGCCGCCCGCCGATACGCCGTCGATCTCCGGTACCGCCCCGGTGCCGGTGCGGTCGCCGATCTCCCGACGCACGGCAAGGTAGGCCTCGTGCGCGCCCCGGTACTTGTCGGCAAGTACCGGCTCGACACCCAGCCGGGCGGTCATATCGGTCATGACGCCCTCGGCCTCGAGACGTGAGACGGCGGCGGTGACCACCGGATGCGTGAGGTAGTAGGTGGTGGGGAAGGGGATGCCGTTGGACAGCCGGGGTGCAGTGGTTGCCACGAGCGGGTTGCCGCAGACGCAGCGCGCGCCGATCTCGACGACGTCGCGGACGGGGCGGCCCAATTGCCGGCTGAGGACGTCGAGATCATGCTGGGTGGGGGTTCGCTGGTCCTGCTCGCTCACGCGGATCCTTCCTCGTACGCCTGCACGGTGCACATACTGTGTCCTTGGTACGTCGTGGTGCGACGGCTGTGCTGCGGGTATTGCCGTTCGAGCCGACTCAATCGGTTGCGGCCCGGGTGACGGTGCTCCACAGGGAGTCCACCCAGGGCAGATCCTCCGGCTTCGCGTCCGACCCCGCCAAGGAGGCATCCTCGATTCCCTGGCCCCCCTTGACCAGGTAGCGGGTCTCCCCCGGCATGACCAGGAAAATGCGGTCACGCGCCTGCTGCTTGATATACGCGGGGTCGTTCCAGCGGGCCAGTTCCGTCTGGTGGTCGGCCTGCACCTGCTCCTGCCGTGCAATATCCTGGCGCAGCGCATTCAGCTCCGCCTGCTGCTGCAGGTAGGTATTGAGCGAGGGGGCAAGGAGAACAGTGACGGCGACGAGAACGACGGCGAGGGCCAGCAACCGGCCGGAGAACGATTTCGCCGGGATCGGCTTCGCATCCTCCGCGGGTTCGATGACGCGGTTGGGCCTCTTCGTCGACCCCGACGGGCTGCGGCGGATAGCCCCGGCAAGCTGCGTGCGCTCGGCGGCCCGCGCTTCCGACGACGAGACGGCACGCTCGCGCTCCGGCACCGGCCCTTCACGCCGGGGCGCCGGCTTTTCGGACTGCGGCACCCATTCGCTTCGCGGTACCTGCCCTCCGCGCTGCGGCGCCGCCCGCTCGGGCTGCCGGGACTCCGGAGCCGACTCAATCGGTTGCGGCCCGGGTGACGGTGCTCCACAGGGAGTCCACCCAGGGCAGATCCTCCGGCTTCGCGTCCGACCCCGCCAAGGAGGCATCCTCGATTCCCTGGCCCCCCTTGACCAGGTAGCGGGTCTCCCCCGGCATGACCAGGAAAATGCGGTCACGCGCCTGCTGCTTGATATACGCGGGGTCGTTCCAGCGGGCCAGTTCCGTCTGGTGGTCGGCCTGCACCTGCTCCTGCCGTGCAATATCCTGGCGCAGCGCATTCAGCTCCGCCTGCTGCTGCAGGTAGGTATTGAGCGAGGGGGCAAGGAGAACAGTGACGGCGACGAGAACGACGGCGAGGGCCAGCAACCGGCCGGAGAACGATTTCGCCGGGATCGGCTTCGCATCCTCCGCGGGTTCGATGACGCGGTTGGGCCTCTTCGTCGACCCCGACGGGCTGCGGCGGATAGCCCCGGCAAGCTGCGTGCGCTCGGCGGCCCGCGCTTCCGACGACGAGACGGCACGCTCGCGCTCCGGCACCGGCCCTTCACGCCGGGGCGCCGGCTTTTCGGACTGCGGCACCCATTCGCTTCGCGGTACCTGCCCTCCGCGCTGCGGCGCCGCCCG
>NZ_KI914789.1:17489-25864 GCF_000520535.1 Arthrobacter sp. H41 | reverse complement strand
ACCCGTGAACCGGCGGTCGGGTGACCGGGCACGGCGGAGTTCGCGGTATGCCCGTTGGGCGGCTCCCCACCCGTCCGCTCCCCCGCCGGTGGCGAGGGACGGACAGCGCGCGGCACCTTGGGGCGGCGGGCGGTCATGTTACTCCTCGGATGGTCGCTGCGGAGGACTGTCGAACCCCGTCCTACGAGGGTAGCCGCCCTCCGGATCAACTGCCGATCAACTACGCCGTGAAACGCGGGAAGGCACTGCGGCCGGCGTACCGTCCGGCGTCGTCGAGCTCCTCCTCGATGCGCAGCAGCTGATTGTACTTCGCCACGCGCTCCGAGCGGGCCGGGGCGCCGGTCTTGATCTGGCCGGCGTTGGTGGCCACGCAGATGTCGGCAATAGTGGTGTCCTCGGTTTCCCCGGACCGGTGCGAGGTGATGGTGGTGTATCCGGCGCGCTGGGCCATGGTGATGGCGTCGAGTGTCTCGGTGAGGGTGCCGATCTGGTTCACCTTGACCAGCAGCGAGTTGGCCGTCTGGTTCTGGATGCCCCGCTCGAGGCGCGTCGGGTTGGTGACGAAGAGGTCGTCGCCGACGATCTGGACCTTGGATCCGATGGCCTCGGTGAGCGCCTTCCAGCCCTCCCAGTCGTCCTCGTCCAGCGGGTCCTCGATGGACACCAGCGGGTAATCACGGACGAGTTCCTCGAAGTAGGCACTCATCTCCGTGGTGCTGAGCGACTTGCCCTCGAAAGTGTAGACGCCGTCGCTGTAGAACTCGGAGGCGGCGACGTCGAGCGCGAAAGCGATATCCGTGCCGGGCGTGTAGCCCGCGCGTTCGACGGCAGTGGTGATGAGGTCCAGCGCGTCGCGGTTGGAGGGCAGGTTCGGCGCGAAGCCGCCCTCGTCGCCGAGCCCGGTTGCCAGGCCCTTCTCCTTCAGCACCGCCTTCAACTCGTGGTAGACCTCGACACCCCAGCGCAGGCCTTCCGAGTAGGACTGCGCACCCAGCGGAACGATCATGAACTCCTGGATGTCGACGTCGGAATCCGCGTGGGATCCGCCGTTCAGGATGTTCATGAGCGGCACGGGCAGGACGTGCGCGTTCGGTCCGCCGAGGTAGCGGTACAGCGGAAGGGCGGAGGATTCAGCAGCCGCGCGGGCGATGGCAAGGGAAACGCCCAGCATCGCGTTGGCGCCGAGGTTCGACTTGTTCTCGGTTCCGTCGAGGTCGATCATGGCCTGGTCGATGGCGCGCTGGTCGGCGGCGTCGAACCCGAGCAGTGCCGGCTGGATCTGCTCGATGACGGCTTCCACGGCCTGGAGGACGCCCTTGCCGAGGTAGCGGTCCTTCTCCCCGTCGCGGCGTTCGTTCGCTTCGAAGGCTCCGGTGGACGCACCGGAGGGGACTGCTGCGCGGCCGAAGGTGTCGTCGTCGAGGAGTACCTCGACCTCGACCGTGGGGTTGCCGCGGGAATCGAGGATTTCCCTTGCATGGATGGCGTCGATAATTGCCATGGAAGTGCTCCTGTTCGTTGGAGTGTCTGGAGGAGGATCTCACTGCAAGCCTAGTTCACGCCGCCGCTGTGCGGACCTCACGGCACTATCCAGCAGGACCTCCAGTCCGGAGCGCGCCACATCTCGCCTGTTCGAGCGGCCCACCGGTTTTCGAAGCCGGACAGTGCCACTTCTCACGCGTTCGAGGGGCCGAACCGCGTGTCCGCAGGCAACACACCGGTTATCAGGAGTCTCTGCGCCGAAAGGCCGTCGCCCTACTCTTGAGGCTGATCCAGTAGCTTCCTGCCCAGCTTCTGGAGGCCGCACCGGGTGTCGTCAAGCAACACGCCGGTCATCAGCCGATTCCAGCCGCAAGACCGGGGCACTATCCCACGCCGGCGGTGCCGGAGCGCACCGCATCCGCAAGCGGTGAGTTCAGGTAGCACCGGTGGCGCTGGCCTGGAAACGGCGGACAGCCTGGCGCAGCGCGAGCTCGGGATCGATTCCCTGCCCGACGGCGGCTGCCGCGAGCGCGAACAGCCTGTCTCCGAGCTCCTCCGCGGTCCGGACATCCGGGTCGACGGCGGCTCCGAGGGCCGGGGAGACTCCCACGGCCGCTGCCCGCGAAAGGCTCTTCGTGGCGAAGGCGAGGGCCGGAAGAGAGCCCGGGATGCCCTCGAAAGGCTCACGGTCCGGCTTTTCGGTCGACTTCACTGCCTGCCAGGTCGCCATGATGTCCTCGATGGACGCAGGGAAGTGCTCCTGCATGGAGCCGTCGGCACAGAACACGTGCGGGTTGCGCCGCACCAGCTTGGCGGTGAGCCCCTCCACCACTGACCCGAGGCCGAAGGCACCGCGTTCGTGCTGCACCTCAGCGTGGAGGACCACCTGGAAGAGGACGTCGCCGAGCTCGCCGCGCAGCTCATCGAGGAGCGAAGCCTGCTTGCCGGACGCGGGGGGCACCTGCGGCCCTGCCTGTTCAGCCTCCACCTGCTCCACCGCGTCGAGGAGCTCGTAGCACTCCTCCACGAGGTACTGCCGAAGGCTCGTCGGGGTGAGCGCGGCGGTCCAGGGGCAGTACTGCCGCAACTGGCCGACCACCGTGAGGAGACGGTCGAGCGCCGGGCCCGGCTGCGGGAACGGACCTGCACGGTCCGCCAACTCGCCGTCCGGCGGTTCGACGGATTGGTCGACGGGCTCGCCGTCCGGCTGGTCCGCCTGCTCGCCGACCGGCTGCTTCATCCGGATCGGCCCTACGACGTCTGGCCTGCGGCCCGATCGAAGCTCGACGCCACGTGCTCGGCTAACGCCTCGCGGTCCTCGAGCGGCAGGAACGTGGCGTCGACGGCGTTGAGCGTCAACTCGAGGAGGTCCCCGAGGTCGTAGCCGAACGTCTCGACCAGCAGCTCGAATTCACCGGTGAGGGTGACACCGCTCATGAGCCGGTTGTCGGTGTTGACCGTGACCTTGAAGCCGAGCTGGTACAGCAGATCGAACGGGTGGCTCTCGATGTCGTCACCGAATGCCTCGACCGCCCCCGTCTGGAGGTTCGATGACGGGCACAGTTCAAGGGGGATGCCGCGGTCCCGAACCCAGGAGGCCACGCTACCCAGATTGGCGATACCGACATCGGCGGCGCCGGCATCGCTGCCGGAATCGGAACTGCCGGAATCGCTGTAGTCGATCTCGATGTCCTCGGCGATCCGGACGCCGTGGCCGAGGCGCAGGGCGCGGCCGTGCACCAGCGCATCGACGATGCTCTCGATTCCTGCTGCTTCACCGGCATGGACAGTGGCGGGGAACTGGTGACTCGCGAGGTAGGTGAAGGCCTCGGCGAAGCGTGCGGCCGGGAAGCCTATCTCCGCCCCGGCGATGTCGAATCCTACGGCGCCCCTGCCGCGGTGGCGGACGGCCAGTTCGGCGATTTCCAGACTGCGGTCCGCGTGCCGCATCGCGGTGATCAGTTGGCCCACCTGGATGACCCGGCCGGCGGCGATCGACGCCGCGGCACCTGCCTCAAGCCCTTCCTGCACTGCTTCGACGGCTTCGTCCAGGCCCAGCCCTCCGGCGACATGCTGCTCGGGTGCCCAGCGGACTTCCCCGTACACCACGCCGTCGGCAGCGAGGTCCTCGACGAACTCCCGAGCCACACGGATCAATGCCTCGCGGGTCTGCATCACCGCGATGGTGTGGTCGAACGTCTCAAGGTAGCGCTCAAGCGATCCTGAGTCCGCCGACTCACGGAACCAGGCACCGAGCGCCTCGGCATCCTGTGCCGGCAGGGTATGCCCGATCTCCGCTGCCAGCTCGAGGATCGTGGCCGGGCGAAGGCCGCCGTCAAGGTGGTCATGGAGGGAGATCTTGGGAAGCGTGGCGATGTCGATGGCGGTGTCGGACACAGGATTCGGTTGCGTTGAAGTCACGGATCCAAGACTACGCGAGGCCCGACTCCACGGGTACGGGCGGAGTTCCCGCGGCCAGGGCTTCGGCTGCGGCTGCACCGGATCCCGCAGGCCTCGCAGCTGCGGGTCCGGAGCCCCGGAACAGCGTGATCACCCGGTCGACCAGCAGCCCGAGGACGACAGCCACCGTCACGGCGACCACCACGCCGAGGAGGTGGTTGTTCTCGAACCAGGCACCGGCAAGCGCGCCGATGCCCACCGAATACGCTGCCCAGACGACACCGGCAAGGGCCGTGAGCGCGACGAACCGCTTCCGGGAGTACCCGGTGGCGCCCGCCGTCAGGTTGACCGCCACCCGGCCGATGGGCACGAAGCGCGCCACCAGGAGCAACGACGCCGCGCGTTTCTCCATTTCGTAGCCTGCCCACTCGAAGGACCGCTGCATACGTGTGCTGCGCATCCATCGGAAACGGCGCGTCCCGATGCCCCTGCCGATCGCGTAGGCGATGTTGTCGCCCGCGAACGCCCCTCCGGCGGCCACTGCGATGAGGATCCAGGGGTTGGGCACGCCCTGGGCGATGATCAGGGAGGCGAGGCCCACCACCACCGACTCGCTCGGGAAGGGTGGAAAGAAGCCGTCCACCGTGCAGCACACGAAGACCAGGAGGTAGACCCAGGGCTGCTCCGCTGCGGCGACCACCAGATCACTGAGGCCGGTGGTGACAGCGTTCCAAACGTCCACGCGCCGGGCTCCTTCGGGTTGGTTCGGCGCCCGTTCACCGAATGGGAAGCGGGTTCCACCAATTCTCCGGCCGTAGAGCACCCGCCCGCATCAGGTAAAGCCCTGACAGGTTCCCGGAACCCGGCAGCAAACCCCTACTACGAGATGCGGTCGAGAATGAGCTGGTGCGCCGGACGCGACCCCTCGGGGGCAATCGTGACGGCGTCGGCCAAGGCTTCCCGGGCCCGCTCGAACTTCCCGGGAGTATCAGTGAGCAGGGTCATCAAGGGCTCGCCTGCCCGCACCACTGCTCCGGGTTTGGCATGCATCCGGACTCCTGCGCCCGCCTGCACAGCGTCCTCCTTACGGGCACGGCCGGCTCCGAGGCGCCATGCGGCAACTCCGACGGCGAGGGCGTCGAGCTCCACCAGCACACCGTCGGCCGGGGCGAGGATCACCTCGGATTCGCGGGCGACGGGCAGCACGGCGCGGGGGTCGCCGCCCTGCGCCTCGATCATGCGGTTCCAGACATCCATCGCCCTACCGTCCTTCAGCGCCGCCGCGGGGTCGGCGTCGGTGACGCCGGCGCAGGCGAGCATCTCCTCCGCGAGGCGGACGGTGAGTTCGACGACGTCGGACGGTCCACCGCCTGCGAGCACCTCGACCGATTCCTCGACCTCGATGGCGTTGCCCGCGGTGAGGCCGAGCGGCGTTCCCATGTCGGTCAGCAGGGCGACCGTGTTCACTCCGGCGTCCTTGCCGAGCGCCACCATGGTGCGTGCCAGCTCCCGTGCCTGCTCCACATCCTTCATGAAGGCACCACTGCCCACCTTGACGTCGAGGACCAGCGAACCGGTTCCCTCGGCGATCTTCTTGCTCATGATGGAGGACGCGATCAGGGGGATCGACTCGACGGTCCCGGTGACGTCGCGCAGTGCGTACAGCTTCTTGTCTGCGGGCGCCAGCCCGGTTCCGGCGGCGCAGATCACCGCGCCCACGTCGGCGAGCTGGCGCATCATCTCGTCATTGCTGAGGTGTGCACGCCAGCCCGGGATGGATTCCAGCTTGTCCAGCGTGCCGCCGGTGTGGCCGAGCCCACGGCCGGAGAGCTGGGGCACTGCGACGCCGAACACCGCTACCAGCGGGGCGAGCGGCAGGGTGGTCTTGTCCCCCACGCCGCCGGTGGAGTGCTTGTCGCTCGTGGGCCTGCCGAGCGCCGAGAAGTCCAGCCGCTCCCCCGAGGCGATCATGGCCGCCGTCCAGCGGGAGATCTCGGCCCGGTCCATGCCGTTGAGCAGGATCGCCATGTTCAGGGCCGCCATCTGCTCTTCGGCGATGGCACCGCGCGTGTAGGCATCGATGGTCCAGTCGATCTGTTCGGGGCTGAGGACGCCCCGATCCCGTTTGATGCGGATGATATCGACGGCGTCGAATGCTTCAGTCATGGAAGTCACCTATTCGAGAGGGAGGGTTTGGTCTTCAGGCGAGGTGCTGCGGGCCGAAGGCGTCCGGCAGCACCTCGTCGATGGTCCGGATGCCGCGAACGGTCAGCAGGACCATCCCGGGCGCCCGGAACTCGTAGAGCAGCTGGCGGCAGCGTCCGCAGGGCATGAGCGTGTTGCCCGCACCGTCCACGCAGCTGAACGCCTCGATCCGGCCGCCCCCGGTCATCGCGAGGCTGCTGACCAGTGCACATTCGGCGCAGAGCGTGAGTCCGTAGGAGGCGTTCTCGACGTTGCAGCCCGAGATGATGCGGCCGTCGTCGATCAGCGCGGCAGCGCCGACCGGGTAGTTGGAGTACGGCACGTAGGCCTTCTCCATTGCGGCGGTGGCGGCTGCAGTGAGATCCGCCCAGGGGATTTCGGTTTCCGTCATTATCCTGTCCTGATGGTTCTGTCCTAGCCCTTGGTGTAGGGGATGCCGCTGGCTCCCGGAGCGCGCGAGCGGCCGACGAGGCCGGCGACGGCGAAGATGGTGACCACATAGGGAAGCATGCGGAGGAACTGGTCCGGCACGGGGGTGCCCAGCAGGCTCAGCACGTTGGTGAGGTTCGTGGCGAATCCGAAGAGGAGCGCGGCGAAGAACGCGCCGATCGGATTCCAGCGCCCGAAGATCAGCGCCGCGAGGGCGATGTAGCCCTGCCCCGCCGTCATGTCGCGTCCGAAGCCGGAGACCAGCACGAGCGTGAAGAAGGAGCCGCCGACGCCGGCGACCACACCGGCGAGCAGCACGTTGGTGAAGCGGAGGCGGTTCACATTGACGCCGAGGGTGTCGGCCGCCTTGGGATGTTCTCCCACCGCACGGGTGCGCAGGCCCCACCGCGAGTGGTAGAGCGCCACGTAGACGGCGGCCACCGCCACGTACATGAGGTAGCCCACGATGGTCTGCTCGAACAGGATCGCCCCGAGGATGGGGATTTCCGAGAGGCCGGGGATGCTGAGAACGGGAAGCTGGGGCGGGCTGTTCCACGTCTCGGAGTCCTCACTGAGCACCGCGGAGAACAGGAAACCGGTGAGCCCGGATACCAGGACGTTGAGGACCACTCCCACGATCACCTGGTTCACGAGGTAGCGGATGCTGAAGACGGCCAGCACGAGCGAGACCATCACGCCCGCCACTGCTGCGGCGATCAGTCCCACGATCGCACTGCCCGAGAGCGACGCAGCGACTGCCGCAGCGAAGGCGCCGAACAGCAACTGCCCCTCGATGGCGATGTTCACCACACCGGACCGCTCGCAAAGGACACCCGAGAGGGAGCCGAAGATCAGCGGCACCGCCAGGGTGACGGACCCGGCCAGCAGGCCGTACAGCGCCACGTTGGGTGTCCGCGCGCTGCCGACCACCCAGGTGAGGAAACCGAGCAGGAAGAGGACGGCGAACGCGGCAAGGAGCCACCGCGGTACGGGTTCCCCGCGGCGTGTCCTCACGACGGCGAAGACCGCGAGTGCAAGCATCCCCAGGGCCGTGAACCAGCCGATCACGGGTGCCGAAAGGACCAGATCGGGCAGCACCAGAGCGTCGCCCGGATCGGACAGGCGGAACGTGACGTCATTGGCGGGCGCCCCGAGGGCGAACCCGAGCAGCGCCAGCAGTGCGAGCACCGACAGGAGGATGGGGTTCTTCCAGTTGCGGACCGCTCCGGGGGCGGCACCCTCGCGAACGGGCGCCGCTGTTGCCGATGTACTCATGCTGTGCCTCCAGTAGCAGCGCTGGTGCGGTCCTTGCTGCGTTTCGGAGCGGCAAAGGCTCCGGGAACCGGGAGCCTGAACAAGGACCGGACCAGCGGCGGGGCCGCGATGAAGAGGACGATCAGGGACTGCACCACGAGCACGATGTCGATGCTGGTTCCCGTCGATGCCTGCATGGTGACGCCGCCGGCGCGGAAGGCGCCGAACAGCAGACCGGCCGCGAAGGTGCCCCAGGGGCTCGACCGTCCGAGGAGGGCGACGGTGATCGCGTCGAAGCCGAAGCTCGCAGCGACACCGGAGGTGAGGACCTTCTCGGTTCCTGAGACCTGGGCCACTCCGGCGAGCCCTGCGAGGGCTCCGGCGATGGCCATCGCGAGGATATAGCCTTTGCTGACACTGATGCCGGCGGTGCGCGCGGCGCTGGGGTTGGCTCCCACTGCCCGGAGTTCGAATCCGACGGTGGAACGGTTGAGGAGCCACCACACGAAGACCGTTGCCAGGACGGCCACCACGAAACCCCAGTGCAGCCGGAATTCGGGCCCGAGCAGGGGCGGGTAGAGCGCCGTGGCGTCGAGTTGGGGGGA
>NZ_KI914789.1:2229-17389 GCF_000520535.1 Arthrobacter sp. H41 | reverse complement strand
GTTGGGGGCTGATGGGGTTGGTCGAGCCGGGCCGTTGGAAGGCGGGGGTGCTGAGGAAGTACAGCACGAGGTTGACCGCCACATAGTTGAGCATGATGGTGAGGATCACCTCGTGGGCACCGGTGCGTGCCTTGAGAACGCCCACCAGCCCGCCCCAGAGCGCCCCGCCGAGCATTCCCGCGAGAATCACGAGCAGCAGGTGGATGCCCGCGGGAAGGTGGAGCGTGAACCCCACCCAGCCGGCGAATGTCGCACCGATCAGGATCTGCCCTTGCGCGCCGATGTTGAACAGGCCGGCCCGGAAGGCCAGGGCCACGCCGAGGCCGGCGCAGATCAGCGGCGTGGCCACCGTGAGCGTCTGCGTCAGCGGATAGATCATGCGGGTGAACGTCTCACCCTCGAAGTTGAAGACGGAGCCCTGGAACAGCGCAAGATAGGCGCCGGAGGCGGCGGCCCAGCCGGCCGACAGGGTGTCCTGCGGGCGGCTGAAGAAGTACGACGCCGAGGAAGCCACCTCCGGGTCCGTCACGGCGATCAACAGCCCGCCGAGGATCAGCGACATCAGCACCGCGAGCACCGCCACGAGGGCGTTTCCCGTTCTGATCCGGTGCATCACCGACTGCGATCCGGCAACCGGCTGGCTTCCCTGCACACTCACTGTTTTTCTCCCTGGATGTTGTTGGCCTGCGCCAGCGCTTCGTCGCCCTGCATGCCGGCCATCATCAGGCCGAGGACGTCCCGGGAGACAGCTCCCGGGACGATGCCCATGAGCCGGCCGCGGTACAGGACCGCGATGCGGTCGGCGAGTTCGAGCACCTCGTCGAGTTCGGTCGAGACGATGATGACGGGGGTGCCGCTGTCACGCTCGGCGACGATACGCCGGTGCAGGAACTCGATGGAGCCGACGTCGACGCCGCGGGTGGGCTGGGAGGCGATGAACAGTTTGAGCGGCCGCGAGAGTTCGCGGGCCATGACGACCTTCTGCTGGTTGCCGCCCGAGAGGGTGCCGGCGGCAGCCGCTGCCGACTGGGTCCGCACGTCGTACTCGGCGATTTTCTCCTGGGCGTTCTTCTCGATGACCGCGGAGGACATCGAAAGGCCCCTGGCGAACGGCGCCTGGTCGTAGCGGTTCAGGATCAGGTTCTCGGCGACGGAGAAGCTTCCCACGAGGCCCTCGACGCTGCGGTCCTCGGGAACGAAACCCACTCCGGCACGGATGACGTCCTTGACCTTCCGCCCCAGGAGCTCCTGGCCCTCCAGCAGGATGGAACCGTGAACGTGGTCCTGGAGTCCGAGGATGGCCTCCGTGAGTTCGGTCTGCCCATTGCCCTGGACGCCGGCGATCGCGAGGATCTCCCCCCGCGCCACATCGAAGCTCAGCCCGTCCACCACGCGCTGCCCGTTGGCCGCCTGGACCACGAGGTCCTTCACGCTGAAGGACACCTCCCCCGGCCTGGCGGGTTCCTTCTGGAGCGTCAGGCTGACCGAGCGGCCCACCATGAGGGACGCGAGTTCCGTGGTGGGAGCCCCGGGATCCGCTGTCCCCACGACCTTGCCCCGGCGCACCACGGTGATGATGTCCGAAACCGCCTTGACCTCGCGAAGCTTGTGGGAGATGAAGACGATCGACTTGCCGTCCGCCTTGAGCTGGCCCATGATACCGAGCAGCTCGTCGGTCTCCTTGGGGGTGAGCACGGCGGTCGGTTCGTCAAGGATCAGCACCTCGGCGTCGCGCACGAGCGCCTTGATGATCTCGACGCGCTGCTGGACGCCGACGGGCAGGTCCTCGACCACCGCATCGGGATCGACGTCGAACCCGTACTGGTCGGAGATCTGCCGGATCCGAGTGCGGGTATCCTGCAGGTTGAGCATCCCCCCGGCCTTGGTGGCCTCATTGCCCAGCGCCACGTTCTCCGCGACGGTGAAGACCGGGACCAGCATGAAGTGCTGGTGCACCATGCCGATCCCGGCGGCCATGGCGTCCCCGGGACCCCGAAAGGTGACGGGCCGGTCATTCACGAGGATCTCCCCCTCGGTGGGGTCGTACAGTCCGTAGAGGACGTTCATGAGCGTGGACTTGCCAGCTCCGTTCTCTCCGAGCAGGCTGTGGACCTGGCCCGGCTCCACCACGAGGTCGATGGAATCGTTGGCGACCAGCGTTCCGAATCGTTTGGTGATGCCCTTGAGTTCGAGTTTCACAACCCAACCAGCCTGTTCTTTGCTTATGAATTCAGGTGAAGGATACCGGTTCTGCGGGAGGTCGACGCACCGGCGGCAAAAACGAACCGCTTCCCTCCCTGCGGGTTCATCCGCGGGTGGGAAGCGGTTCGTCGATTTCTGGTGAGGTTACTGCTGTGGGCTAGCCCCGGACTCGACGGTGATGTCACCCGAGATGATCTGCTCGGTGATCTCGTCGAGCTGCGCCTGCAGGTCTTCGGGAACATTCGCTTCCTGGTCGTGGAAGGGAGCCAGTGCAACTCCGCCGTTCTCGAGCGTCCCGACGTAGGGGGCGTTGTCGAAGTTGCCCTCGACGTCGGTCTTGATGACTTCCTCGACGGCGTCGCCCATGAGCTTCATGACCGAGGTGAGGATGAACTCCTCACCCTTGCCCGCGGTCTCGTAGCCGTCGGAGTCCACCCAGACCACCCGGGCGTTTCCGCCGGCCGCATTGGCCTCGATCACGGCGTCGAGCGTTCCGAGGCCCACGGGCCCGGCGACGGGCATGATGACGTCGGCGCCCTCGTTGATGAAGTTCTGGGTATTGGTCTTGCCGGCGCCCTGGTCGTTGAAGTTGCCGATGAACGTGCCGTTCTGGGCTTCCTTGTCCCAACCGAGGAGTTCCACCTCCGCGCCGTTCTGCTCGTTGTAGTAGGCGATGCCGTCGGCGAAGCCGTCCATGAAGATGGTGACGGTAGGGATGTTGATCCCGCCGTACGTCGCCACCTTGCCCGTTTCGGAGGTGGCGGCAGCAGCGTAGCCGGCGAGGAAGGCGGCCTGTGCCGTGTCATAGATGATCGGTTTGACGTTCGGGAGGTCGATCGAGTTGTCGTCGACGATCGCGAAGTTCGCGTCCGGGTTCGCCTCGGCTGCTGCCTTGGTGGTGTCGGCGAGCAGGAAGCCGACGGTGATCGTCATATCGCAGCCGCCCTGCACCATGCTGTCGACGTTCGGGCCGAAGTCGGTCTCGGCCTGGGACTCGGCCTGGTTGATCTCGATGCCGAGATCCGCTTCAGCCTGCTTCAGGCCCTCGTAGCTCGACTGGTTGAACGAGCGGTCATCGAATCCTCCGGAGTCGGAGACGATGCATCCGAGGTAGTCGCTTCCGGCAGCAGCCGTCGCGTCCGGGGCATCCTCGGCCGGCGGGGCGCCGCAACCGCTGAGGACGAGGGCCGATGCGCCGAGGACGGTGGCCGACAGGCCGGTGCCGCGCGGGAATTTGCGCAGTGAGTTCTTCAAGATTCCTCCAGGAAAAGGGATATGCCACCCGGATGGTTCCCGATGAGTGTCCGTTCCCAGGCACCCTGGGGTGCTGGAAGCTCTGTTTTCACGAGAACCGGTTGTGGCGCTTGCGACACCGTCGGTGCAGCGCGTATGCGAATACTCTAGGGGCAGGTGAGGTGGAACACTAACGGAACGCGCCCGCCGGCCGCCGATCGTTCAGGATTCGTTACCAACTTCGCGGCCGGGAATCAGTCCCGCTGAAGCTCTTCCCCCATCGAGTGCGCAGGAATAACGTCCCGGAGGCACTTTTTCCGTCATTGCTGCGCGCTGGACGCCGAATCGTGCCGGGAAGCTCAGTGGCGCAGGCCGAGCACCGCCCGAAGCGCCGCGGCAGCCATGACCCGCACCCCGTAGCCGATGGCGAGCTCATCGGGTGCGTAGTCCCCGCGGTGGAGATCGAAGGTCTCACCATCCGGCGAGCGGGTCCCGAGCCTCATCATGGCGCCGGGCACTTCCTGGGTCATCCAGGCGAAGTCCTCGCCGCCCATGGACTGCGGGGTCAGCACGACGGCGTCGTCGCCCAGTTCGGCGCGCGCCGCAGCCTCCAGCAGGCCGGTCTCGGCTTCGGAGTTCACCACCGGAGGAACTCCGCGGATGTGCTCGAGCTTCACCTCGACGCCGAAGGGCGCGGCGACCTGGCGCACCGCGCTGTCCAGCAGTTCGCCCGCCGACTCCCACGCTTCGCCATCGAGGCAGCGGAGTGTTCCCGACAGGAAACCGTGGGCGGGAATGGCATTCGGCGCCGATCCTGCGTGGATCTGGCCCCAGACCACCGACACGGCACTGCGGACATCGATGCGCCGCGACAGGACGGCGGGCACGTTGACGGCGATGGCGGCGAGCGCGAACACGAGGTCCTCGGTCAGGTGCGGCCGCGAGGTGTGCCCGCCGCGTCCGGCCAGTTCGACGCGCACCGTGTCGGAGGCCGAGGTGATGGCCCCGATCCGGGTACCCACCTGGCCGACGTCGATCCGGGGGTCGCAGTGCAGGGCGAGGATGCGGGGCACTCCGGCAAGGATGCCCTGGGCGATGATGTCCAGGGCCCCGCCCGGCATCATCTCCTCGGCGGGCTGGAAGATGATGCGGACCGAGCCGGCAAGGGGCGCTTCCTCATGCATCGAGGCAAGGACCAGCGCCACACCGAGCATGACGGTGGCATGGACGTCGTGGCCGCAGGAGTGGGCTACCCCGGTAGTGGCCGAACTGTAGGGCAGGCCCGTCTCCTCGATGATCGGCAGGGCGTCGATGTCGGCCCGGAGCCCGATCCGCAGCGGACCGTCGCCGATGTCGACATAGAGGCCGGTGTTCTCAAGCCTCTTCGGCGCCATCCCTGCCCGCTCGAGGCGCTCCACCAGGCGGTCGGTGGTCCGGTGCTCCTCATAGGAAAGCTCGGGGTGCTCATGGAGGTCCCGGCGGAAGCTGATCAGGTCCTCGAGTACAGGCGCGAGCCACACGCCGACCGGGGGGACGGCTCCGTAGGAGCGAGTAGTTTCCACCGCTACAGCCTACCGGCGAGCTACAGGACGTCGGTGTCGCCGCTGGCCCTCAGGTGCTCCACCGCCTTCTTGACTTCCTGGGCGTGCTCCTTGGTGGTGACCAGCAGCGCATCCGGGGTGTCCACGATGACGACGTCCTTGATACCGATCAGCGCGATGACCCGCTTGGTGTCCGTCACCACGATGCCCGAGGCATTCTCCGAGAACACCCGTGCGCCCTCGCCCATCACCGTCAGTTCCCGGTTCTCGGTCGCCGGGTTCAACCGTCCGATCGCCGCGAAGTCGCCGACGTCGTCCCAGCTGAAGGCGCCGGGGATCATGGCGACGTCGCCTGCGGCCGCAGCCGGTTCAGCCACCGCGTAGTCGATCGCGATCTTCGGGAGGCCGGGCCACACCCGGCGGGCCACCTCCACGCGCCGTGGGGTGTCCCATGCTGCTGCGATCTCGGCGAGCCCCTCGTAGAGCACCGGTTCGTTCGCCTCGAGGTGCTTCAGCATCAGGGCCACGGGAGCCACGAACATCCCCGCGTTCCAGCTGTAGCTTCCACTTTCGAGGTAACCGAGGGCCACCTCTTCGGAGGGCTTCTCGACGAACTCGATGACGGCGTGCGCGGTGGGAGCACCCGGGACGTCGAGTGCGGCGCCCGCGCGGATATAACCGAAGCCGGTGGACGGGTGGGTGGGTTCGATGCCGATGGTCACGATGTAGCCCTGCGCCGCGGTGTGGATGGCTTCACGCACCGCCTCCTGGAAGACCTCGACCGGCGTGATGACCTGGTCCGCCGCGAAGGACCCCATGATGGTGTCCGGGTCCCGCTGGTGCAGGATGGCCGCGGCGAGGCCGATCGCCGCTGCGGAATCCTTCGGCTCGCTCTCGAGCACCAGGTCCCGGTCCTCGATCTCCGGCAGCTGCTTGAGCACAGCGCGCCGGTGCGCGATGCCGGTCACCACCATGGTCCGCCCACCGCACAGTGGGCGGAGGCGGTCATAGGTGGCTCGGATCAGCGTACTTCCCGACCCCGTGAGGTCGTGGAGGAACTTGGGGGCCGCGGCACGCGACAGCGGCCAGAGCCGCGTCCCGGTACCCCCGGCGGGTATAACGCCGTAGAACCGGTCGAGCACGCTGTCGGGGTTCTGGGCAGCAGCCCTCTCAGTAGTCATTGCTTCCACATTAACGCACGGCCCGAAACGCGGGCTCGATACGGCGGCAAGCAACCCTGCAATGTAAACAACATCACAGGGTAGGAAGGCCTAAATTGAACCGGGATGACGGGCAACCTAGATTATCCTTATCGATAGAGTGCTCTCGCTCCGGCGTAATCCCTGCGTGGACGACACGCTAACGCCGCTGCGATGCAGGGAGGTTATTTCAATGTCGAAGACACTGACACCAGCAGGCACCCTCTACCGTGGCCGGGAAGGCCAGTGGTCCTGGGTGGCGCACCGCATCACCGGGGTAGTGATTTTCTTTTTCCTCCTCGTGCACGTTCTCGATACATCCCTTGTGCGTGTCTCACCCGAAGCGTATGACGCCGTCATCGCTTCCTACAAGAACCCCATCATGGGACTCGGTGAGCTCGGCCTTGTCGCAGCCATCGTCTTCCACGCCTTCAACGGTCTCCGTGTCATTGCTGTGGACTTCTGGAAACAGGGCCCCCGCTACCACCGCCAGATGCTCTGGGGCGTCGTCGGACTGTGGGCAATCACCATGATCGCGTTCTCGATCCGCCATCTCTCGCACGTTTTCGGAGGTTAAAGGCCGTGGCTGTTCCAACTATTGAAAGTCCCCGCTCCGGCAGGGTGGCCCCGGGCTACACACGGACCAATTCCTCCAGGGGCAACTTCGAGATGATCGCGTGGCTCTTCATGCGCCTCTCGGGGGCCATCCTCGTGGTCCTGATCTTCGTCCACCTATGGACCAGCCTGATCGCCGGAGACGGCATCAGCGGCGTGGACTTCGGCTTCGTGGCGGGCAAGTGGGCGGACCCGGTATGGCAGATCTGGGATCTCACCATGCTGTGGCTCGCGATGCTCCACGGCACGAACGGTGTCCGCGTGATCATCAACGACTACGCCGAGAAGAACTCGACCCGCATGTGGCTCAAGGGCGTGCTCTACGCCTCGACCGTCGTCATCGTCATCCTCGGCACCCTGGTGATCTTCACCTTCGATCCCTGCCCCGTGATCGACGGCGTCGCCCATGTAGCCGAGTACTGCCCCACCTCCTAGGCGCACACCCTTCTAGCGACCGGAGCCCTGCTCCCCCGGGCTCCGGCGCAGCACACTTCTCTATTTTCAACAGAAAGAGCGACCAGCATGCAGGTCCACAAGTACGACGTCGTCATCGTAGGCGCCGGCGGCGCCGGCATGCGCGCAGCGATCGAATCCGGTCAGCGCGCGCGAACGGCGGTACTGACCAAGCTTTACCCGACGCGGTCCCACACGGGTGCCGCACAGGGCGGAATGTGCGCCGCCCTCGCCAATGTCGAGGAAGACAACTGGGAATGGCACACGTTCGACACCGTCAAGGGCGGCGACTACCTGGTGGACCAGGATGCCGCAGAGGTCATGGCGAAGGAAGCGATCGAAGCCGTGCTCGATCTCGAGAAGATGGGGCTTCCGTTCAACCGGACGCCCGAGGGCCGGATCGACCAGCGGCGGTTCGGCGGCCACACGCGTGACCACGGCAAGGCCCCGGTCCGCCGCTCCTGCTATGCGGCCGACCGCACCGGCCACATGATCCTCCAGACCCTCTACCAGAACTGCGTCAAGCACAACGTCGAGTTCTACAACGAGTACTACGTGCTCGATCTCCTGATGGTGGACCAGGAGGAGACGGTCGACGGCGTCACCCGCATCGCGAAACGCGTAGCCGGCGTCGTGTCCTACGACCTGGCAACAGGTGAACTCCATATCTTCCAGGCAAAGTCGGTGGTCTTCGCGTCCGGCGGTGTGGGCAAGGTCTACAAGACCACCTCGAATGCGCACACTCTGACCGGGGACGGCATGGGCATCGCCTTCCGGCGTGGCATCCCCCTCGAGGACATGGAGTTCTTCCAGTTCCACCCGACCGGCCTCGCAGGCCTCGGCATCCTCCTCTCGGAGGCGGCCCGCGGCGAGGGAGCGATCCTCCGCAACTCCGAGGGCGAACGGTTCATGGAGCGCTACGCGCCGACCATCAAGGACCTCGCTCCCCGCGACATCGTGG
The DNA here is from genome assembly GCF_000520535.1 of Arthrobacter sp. H41. Classification (GTDB taxonomy): domain Bacteria; phylum Actinomycetota; class Actinomycetes; order Actinomycetales; family Micrococcaceae; genus Arthrobacter_D. The sequence goes on along the minus strand of NZ_KI914789.1, from coordinate 9,185 downwards.
CGCGGTCCATGGCCAACGAGGTCCGCGAGGGACGTGGCGCGGGCCCCAACAAGGACTATGTCCTGCTGGACCTGACCCACCTCGAGCCCGCGCACATCGACGCGAAGCTTCCCGACATCACCGAGTTCGCACGCACCTACCTCGGAGTCGAGCCCTACACCGAACCCGTGCCGGTCTTTCCCACCGCGCACTATGCAATGGGCGGTATCCCCACGAACGTCAAGGCCGAGGTGCTCTCCGACAACGACACCGTGGTACCCGGCCTCTATGCCGCCGGCGAGGTGGCCTGCGTCTCGGTCCACGGATCGAACCGCCTCGGCACCAACTCGCTGCTCGACATCAACGTGTTCGGGAAGCGTGCTGGCCTGGCTGCCGCCGAGTACGCGCAGACCGCCGACTTCGTGGAGATTCCGGACAACCCGCTCGCCGACACCGAGGCACTGCTCAACACAGCACGCAGTTCCGAGGGCGGCGAGCGTGTGGCGCTGATCCGCAAGGAACTGCAGGACATCATGGACGCCAACGTCCAGGTGTTCCGCACCGAAAAAACCCTCCTCGAAGCCCTTGCAGTGATCGATGGCCTCGAGGAGCGCTACACCCGCATCTCCGTCCAGGACAAAGGCAAGCGCTTCAACCTGGATCTCCTCGAAGCTGTGGAGCTCGGTTTCCTGCTGGACATGGCCAAGGTCATGACGGCAGCTGCCCTGCACCGTAAGGAATCCCGCGGGGGCCACTTCCGCGAGGACTACCCGGAACGCGACGACGAGAACTTTCTGACCCATTCCATGGCCTACAAGGACCCGAGCGCAGTGAGAACCAGCGGCGTGCGCCTTGAGACCAAACCGGTGGTCTTCACCCGATACCAGCCCATGGAGCGTAAGTACTGATGAGTACCGAAACAGTAGAGAAAGAGCCGGCCTCGAAAATCGAACTGGCCCCGGGAGTGGGCGGCGGCGGGGAGATCCCCACCTTCGACATCACCCTGAAAGTGCGCCGCTACAACCCCGAGGTGTCCGACGACGCCCACTGGGACGAGTGGAAACTGACCATGTACGGGACCGACCGTGTGCTCGATGCCCTGCACAAGGTCAAATGGGAACACGACGGCTCCGTCTCCTTCCGCCGCTCGTGTGCCCACGGCGTCTGCGGCTCCGATGCCATGCGTATCAACGGCCGCAACCGCCTGGCGTGCAAGACGCTCCTGAAGGACCTCGACACGTCGAAGCCCATCCTCGTGGAACCCATCAAGGGTCTTCCCGTGGAGAAGGACCTCATCGTGGACATGGAGCCGTTCTTCCAGTCCTACCGCGAGATCATGCCGTTCCTCATCAGCAAGGGCCACGAGCCCAGCGCGGAGCGGCTGCAGTCGGCCGAGGAGCGTGAGCGCTATGACGACACCACCAAGTGCATCCTGTGCGCGGCGTGCACGTCGTCGTGCCCGGTCTTCTGGACCGACGGCCAGTACTTCGGTCCGGCGGCAATCGTCAACGCGCACCGTTTCATCTTCGATTCACGTGACGACGCCGGCGACATGCGGCTCGAGATCCTCAACGACAAGGAAGGTGTGTGGCGGTGCCGCACCACCTTCAACTGCACCGAGGCATGCCCGCGCGGCATCCAGGTGACGAAGGCCATTTCCGAAGTGAAGCAGGCCATCCTCACCCGCAGTGTCTAGGCACGAGGCTGCGTCGCGGCAGTGACGTAGGGAAGAAAGAAGCGGATTCGGAGGCAGCCCACGGAAGTGGGCTGCCTCCTTCTCGTGGAAACATGCCCGGTACGGGAGTCATTTGCGGGCCGCGCGCCTGCTCTGCTGGCGCAGGGTGCCAGCTTTGGCCTCGATGTCCCGTTCTGCGTCCGCCTCCGCGTCAGCTGTGCCTACCGCACACCAAGCGGCGGCCACCAGGTACACCTGGCTGAGGAGGAAGAACCAGATGAACAAACCGAGGATCACAGCAAAGGGCAGGAGTAACTGGTTCCGTTCCACACCGCTGCCCAGCAGCTGGGTGCTGAAGGTCCGCAGGATGGTGCTTCCCACTCCTGCAATCAAGGCACCCTGGAGGAGGATCTTTCGGGGCATGTCGATTCGGGGGGCCGAATGGAGCAGGATCACCGCAACCGCCGTGTCAAGAAGCAGCATCACCGCGAACCCCGCGAACTGAGTCAGAGGACGTGCTGCTTCCGACAGGCCCAGCCACTGCAGCGCCAGGTCCAGCAGCGTGTTGACCACCACGCCCACGCCCGTCGTGATGATCAGGACAACTCCGAGCACCAGGAGGATGCCGAGGTCCTTGACCCGGACAAGCACCGGATTGATCGGAACGGGCTCAAGCGCAAAGATCCCCCGCAAACCCTGCCGCATTCCCGAGATCCAGCCGAGGGAGGTGAAGATCATGACGGCAGTAGAAATCGCGAGGGCCAGCCCATAGCCGTTGGTGGCCCCGAAAAGCTCCTGAGGTGTTGCCAGGCCGCGTTCCCCTTCCTCTCCGTCCGTGTCGATCAGCCCGGGGGTCGTGGAGTCGACCGTGCTGACGATGAGCTCCTGCAGCGCGGTGTCTCCGGAGATGACGAGACCCAGGGTTGAGAACCCCACCACGAGCAGGGCACCGATGGCGAAGAACATCCGGTAGGCAATACCCGCAGCCATGAGCGGGCCCCTGCGCCAGGCGTACAGCTGAATCACACGCACGGGCTTCAGCGTGTTGAAGCGCGCAAGACTGATGAAGACGTGTGCGACGGCGCGTGCACCTGCGCCTGCGCCCTCGCGCCTCGACCTGCCGAGGTTCTGCCGGGCTTCAAGGACCTTCCGGGTCAGCTCGTGCCGGTCGGCGGGGGACGGCTGCTCAACTACCGGAGGTTTCGCTGCCTTGAGTGTCTTCGCCAAAGTTCAGCTCTTCCCTTAGCTTCCATAACCCGGACCGTTGATGTTCGTACAGCCCCATACTACGGACCGGGAACGACGCCTCGAAGGACTCCAGTTCCTCCACTGCAGCGTCCATTCCGGCGTCGCTGACATCATGGGCCACGGTGACGTGGGGATGGAACGGGAACTCGAGATCCCGCTCCAGCGGGCCGGTCTGCAGCTTCTCGTGAAGCTCGACGCACTCCTCGAACCCCTGGTCCAGCTTGAGGAAGACCACGGGGGACAACGGGCGGAACGAACCGCTGCTCCTCAGGGTCACGGTGAAGCAGCGCTGTTCCTTCGCCACGCGGCGGACGTGGTCGATGGTGCCCTGCCAATCCGTGGCCGGCGTCGTCGTGATCAGCGTGATGTGGGGCGGAACCAGGACGGCCATCGGATCGCCGAAGGAGGCCCGCCACTTCTCCAGCTCGGTGGCGAGCGGCTCCGGAACGGGGATGGTGATGCCCACGCAGCTCAGAGCGGGCAGCTCCGATTCCGCGTCGGCCGGCGCATCGAGTGGCCGGTAGGTGGAGGCACACATCGCTATGGCACTCCCGCGCCGATATTCGATTCGCCACCGAGCCCGGCTGTGAATCCGGCGGTGGATCCGGCAACTGATCTGACTGCTGCTCCGGCAGCGGGAAGGAACCCGACCTTCGCATACACGTCCGCGAGTGTTGCCGCTGCGATTCCACGCGCCTTCGCCGCGCCCTTGGCCAGCAGCCGGTCGAGCTCCGCGGGGTCGGACAGCAACTCCTGGGCGCGCATCCGCACCGGGCCCAGGGTCTCGACGACGACGTCGGCCAGGTCCACTTTCAGGTGGCCGTACATCCGACCCTCGTAGTCGGCTTCCAGATCGGCGATGCTGCGGCCGGAAAGGCCCGAGTAGATGGTGAGCAGGTTGGAGATCCCCGGTTTTTCGGCAACGTCGAAACGGATGCTTGTGCCGGCGTCGGTGACCGCGGACCGGATGCGTTTCGCCGTCACCTTCGGATCGTCGAGGAGGTTGATCAGGCCGGCCGGCGACACCGCCGATTTGGACATCTTCGACGTCGGATTCTGCAGGTCGTAGATCTTCGCCGATTCCTTCTGGATGAAGGGCTGCGGCACGGTGAACGCCTGCCCGAAACGGGTGTTGAAGCGCTGGGCCAGGTCGCGGCTCAGCTCGACGTGCTGCCGCTGGTCCTCCCCCACGGGCACCCCCTCGGGCTGGTACAGCAGGATGTCGGCTGCCTGGAGGATGGGGTAGGTGTAGAGCCCCACGCTGGCGCTTTCGGCCCCCTGTTTCGAGGCCTTGTCCTTGAACTGCGTCATGCGTGATGCCTCACCGAACCCCGTGATGCAGTTCAGCACCCAGGCGAGCTGGGCGTGCTCCGGAACGTGGGACTGCACGAACAGCGTCGCCTTCTCGACGTCCACTCCCCCCGCGATGTACTGGGCGGCTGTGCTGCGGGTGCGGGCTGCGAGCTCGACGGGATCCTGCGGAACCGTGATGGCGTGGAGGTCCGGGATGAAGAAGACGGCGTCATAATCCTCCTGCATGCGGACCCAGTGGACGAGCGCGCCGAGGTAGTTGCCGAGGTGGAGCGAACCGGCGGACGGCTGCATCCCGGAGAGGATGCGTGCCCGGGCGGGGGGCGTGGGGAGGGCCATGTGGCTGAGTTCCATTCCCTAGATCGAATAATCGACGACGAGCGGCGCATGGTCGGAGAAGCGGGTGTCCCAGCTCGCCGCCCGGTCCACCACCGCGTTCGCTGCCGCGTCGGAGAGCTGCCGGGTCGCGAGGTGGTAGTCGATCCGCCAGCCGACGTCGTTGTCGAAGGCCTTTCCGCGCCAGGACCACCAGGTGTAGGGGCCGTCGATGTCGCCCGAGAGGTTCCGGTGGACATCGACGTAGCCCCCCTCGGGCGAGAAGAAGGAGTCGAAGTACTTCCGTTCCTCCGGAAGGAAGCCCGCGCTCTTCAGGTTTCCCTTCCAGTTCCGGATGTCGCGCACGGTGTGTCCCACATTGAGGTCCCCGACCACGAGGGCGTGGTCGGAGGACTCGCGCAACGCCTGCAGGCGCGCGGTCATGGCATCCAGGAAACGGTACTTGTCGTCCTGCTTCGGCGTGCCGACGTCGCCCGAATGGACGTAGGCGCTGGCGACCGTCAGGGTGCTCCCGTTGATCCGGAAGTCGGCTTCGACCCAGCGGCCGGACGTCGCGAAGTAGTCGTCGGCGATCCCCACGCGGGTTGCGGCGAACGGAAGGCGGGAGGCTATCGCCACCCCTGCCCGTCCCTTGGCTTCGGCCTCGGCATGCACCACATGCCAGGTGTCGCCCAGCAGTGCGCCGACCACCGCGTCGGGTGCCCTCACCTCCTGGAGGCAGAGGACGTCCACGTCCCTGGAGAGGAGCCAGTCCTGCATGCCCCGCTTGTAGGCGGCACGGATTCCGTTGACGTTCACGGAAGCGATCCGCAGGGGTTTTTCGAAGGTATCGGAAGCGAGACTCACCTGATCCACCTTACCCCGCGGCCCTTGGTGAAAGCTGTCGGAGGGCACGTGCGCCGGACCGGTGGAGCTCAACTGATGACCGTGCCCTCCACGGGGCCGTCGTCGTTCCCCTTCATCATGGACCGGGCGTTATGGGAGGTGATCTCGATGGTCTCCAGGGCGCGTTCCACCATGGCCTCATCACTGTCGAGGTACTCGCGAACCACGCCCACCTGGACCTGGACGATCTTGAAGCTGTGGTCGAGCTTCCTGTCCCGCACAAGGGTGGCTTCGTCGAACACCCGGGCGTCCTGTCCGCCCGGGGAGCCCATACCGTGCCGGTGGGCCTCGTTGATCTTCTCAGCCGCCCTCCTGGCGGCAGAGCGGAGGCTGAACACGACGAAACTGAACACGAGCAGCCAGCCGAGCGAGATGATCACCACCAGCCATCCGACGACGTCGTTCTCGTTCGCCGCGAAGACCACCGCGACCAGGAACACCACCAGCATGACCGCCATGCCCGCACTGCCCATTCGCATACTGATTCCCCGGCCCGCCGGCCGGCCGGTACTACCCAATGACTGCATTCTCCAAGTCTCCCAAACAACAGGCGGAATCCGTGCAGCCGTCCACCGCAGGCGAACGGTCAGGAAATTTAAAGAATTTTCCCATCTCCACCCATCCGTGACTGTCGTCACGCCGAAGTACCGGTACGCGCGCATCCACTGCGCGCTTCATTCGCACTATGGAGGAATTCCTGATGAACAAGAAAATGCGTCTCCTCGCAGTACCAGCCCTCGCCCTTAGCACCGTCGCTCTGGCCGGATCCCCCGCCATGGCAGCACACGACGGAACCTACTCATCCACGCTGGGCCAGATCAACGGCACCACCGGTTCCGGAACCATCACCCTGGATGTCACCGGCGACCAGGCCAAGCTGAACCTGCAGGTCTCCGGCCTCGCCGAAACCTTCATGGGAGGCCCCTACCCCCACGTCCAGCACATCCACGGCGGAGCCCTGGGCGAATGCCCACCGCCAGCCGCTGACGACAACGGCGACGGCGTCATCAACACCACCGAAGGCGCCCCCTTCTACGGCGGCATCCTCACCACGCTGACCACTTCCGGTGCAACCACTCCAGCGGAGGGCCTGAACACCGCCCTCGGCGGCCAGGGCGGCAGCTACACCATCGACCGCACCATCACGATCGACGACGCCACCCAGAAGGCCCTCGCCGCCGGCACCGCCGTCGTCGTCGTCCACGGCCTGGACCCGGCCACCCTGAGCGCCGAAGCCGCAGCAGCACCCAGCGACCTCGACCCGGCACTGCCCCTGGCAGCAACCTCACCAGCACTGTGTGGAACCCTCGTCGAGTCGCAGATGGGCGACATGCCTGCCGGCGGAGCCGACACCGGCGTTGCCCAGGAAAGCACCAGCAACATGGGCATGATCGCCCTCGGCGGTGGCCTCGTCCTGGCCGCAGCAGCCGGCGGAACCTACGTGGTACGCCGTCGTAACGCCGACGCGTAATGCCCGTTCGGAATGACCAGTAAGTGAACCGGCAGTTGCCGGGGCTTCCCG
>NZ_KI914789.1:0-2129 GCF_000520535.1 Arthrobacter sp. H41 | reverse complement strand
CTTCCCGCCCCGGCAACTGCCGGTTTCTTCTTGTTCCGGCTCAGTCAGGTGCCGACGTAGGCAGCGAGGTGCTTCCCGGTGAGGGTGGAGCGGGCGGCGACGAGGTCGGCCGGCGTGCCCTCGAAGACGATTCGCCCGCCGTCGTTGCCGGGGCCGGGACCGAGATCGATGAGCCAGTCGGCGTGAGCCATGACCGCCTGGTGGTGCTCGATCACCAGAACCGACCTGCCGGAGTCCACGAGGCGATCGAGCAGGCCCAGCAGGTTCTCGACGTCGGCGAGGTGGAGTCCGGTGGTCGGTTCGTCGAGGACATAGACGTCACCCTTCTCCGCCATCTGGGTGGCCAGCTTGACGCGTTGCCGCTCACCGCCGGAGAGCGTGGTAAGCGGCTGGCCGAGGGTGAGGTACCCGAGTCCGACGTCCACGAGCCGGTCGAGGATCCGGTGGGCGGCCGGAGTTCGGGCCTCGCCGGCCGCGAAGAACTCCTCGGCCTCGCTCACTGACATCGCGAGCACCTCGGCGATGTTCCTGGCTCCCAGTGTGTACTCCAGGACAGATGCCAGGAACCGCTTCCCCTCGCAGTCCTCGCACGTGGACTCGACGGTGGCCAGGACACCCAGTTCGGTGAAGATGACGCCGGCACCGTTGCAGGTGGGGCAGGCGCCTTCGGAGTTGGAGCTGAAAAGTGCCGGCTTCACTCCGTTGAACTTCGCGAACGCTTTGCGGATCGGCTCCAGCAAGCCCGTGTAGGTCGCAGGATTGCTCCGCCGGGAACCCTTGATAGCGCCCTGGTCGACCACCACCACGCCGCCACGGCCGACCACCGAGCCGTGGATCAGCGAGCTCTTCCCGGATCCGGCAACCCCTGTCACGACGCAGAGCACGCCGAGCGGGACGTCGACGTCCACGTCCCGAAGGTTGTGCGTCGACGCGCCGCGGATCTCCAGTTTGCCGGTCGGCGGACGCACCGAGCCCTTCAGGACCGCCCGGTCGTCGAGGTGGTGTCCGGTGACGGTGTCACTTTCCCGCAGCCCCTCCACAGTGCCCTCGAAGCAGACGCGGCCGCCCTTGGTGCCGGCGCCGGGGCCGAGGTCGACGACGTGGTCCGCGATGCTGATGGTCTCGGGTTTGTGCTCCACGACGAGCACGGTGTTGCCCTTGTCCCGCAGTTGGAGCAACAGGTTGTTCATCCTCTCGATGTCGTGGGGGTGCAGCCCGATGGTCGGCTCGTCGAAGACGTAGGTGACGTCGGTGAGCGACGAACCGAGGTGACGGATCATCCTGGTGCGCTGTGCCTCTCCCCCGGACAGGCTGCCCGACGGACGGTCGAGCGAGAGGTAGCCCAACCCGATCTCAGCGAACGAATCGAGGAGGTGTCGCAAGCCTTTGAGCAGCGGCTCCACGGAGGGCTCGTCGAGTTCGCGGACCCACACCGCGAGGTCGCTGATCTGCAGCTCACACAGCTCGGCGATGTTCCTGCCCCGGATCTTCGAGGACCTGGCCTCCGCGCTGAGCCGCGTGCCGTCACACTCGGGACACGCCTGAAACGTGATGGCACGCTCCACGAAGGCCCGGATGTGGGGCTGCATCGCCTCGACGTCCTTGGACAGCATCGACTTCTGGATCTTGGGGATGAGCCCCTCGTACGTCAGGTTGATGCCCTCGACCTTGATCTTGGTGGGCTCTTTGTAAAGAAGGTCGTTCATCTCCTTCTTGGTGAACTTCGCGATCGGCTTGTCCATCGGAAAGCCGGCGCCGCTGAAGATGCGGCCGTACCAGCCGTCCATGCTGTAGCCGGGAACCGTCAGGGCGCCCTCGCCGAGCGACTTGCTGTCGTCGAACAGCGCAGTCAGGTCGAAATCGGAGACCGAGCCCATGCCCTCGCAGCGCGGACACATTCCGCCCAGGTAGACGGCGTTCCGGACGACGCTCTGCTCCACTCGGCCTCCGCTCTTCTCGGTGCTCATCACCCCGCTCGCTTTCCGCGTCGGGACATTGAAGGAGAAGGCAGTGGGCGGGCCGATGTACGGCTTGCCCAGCCGGCTGAAGAGGATCCGGAGCATGGCGTTGGCATCGGTGGCCGTGCCGACGGTGGACCGGGGGTTGGCGCCCATCCGCTCCTGGTCGAC
>NZ_KI914788.1:12607-33915 GCF_000520535.1 Arthrobacter sp. H41 | reverse complement strand
GTGCGGGGGCGGGCGGAATGTATGGGGCCGGTGCAGGCGGGACATACGGCGCCGGCACGGGTGGCAGATTCGCAATCCGATCGCGTTCGGCGTCGGCCGCTGCGGCCAGGTTCGCCGCCACGCGTTCCGCCTCGGCGCGCAGATCGGCTTCCCGTTGGACTCGCTCGGCTTCGACAGCAACGGCGGCAGCCTGTGCCTGCTCCTCTGCTGCAACTGCTTCCGCGGCTGCCTTCTCGGCCAATTCACGATCGGCGACGATCTGCTGTGTCGACGCGAGCGAGGCTTCGCCGGAACTGATCGCCGACGACAGCTTTTTCGTGAGCGCGTCTGCGGCTGCCGCTCCACCCAGCGCTGTCCACAGAACGGTATTCCTGCCGGCAGTTATCGCCTCGCGGAGTGCCTTGGCTGAGGCGATCGCCACCGCAACGCCTCCTACAGCAGCCGCAAGGGCCGCAGCGGTCCCGCCCGCTGATGACGCCGCTCCGGCGGCTTCTGCCGCCTCTGCGAGGTCGGCCATTGCCTGGGTGGCCTGGACGGGGAGCGTGCACTCGGCAGCAGGATCGAGAAGACCGATCTGCTGGGTGGAGGCCTCCGTGTAGGCCGCCTGGACCTCGTCGAAATACTCCCGGTTCGGCTCGACGACGACCGGAGCTCCCAGCCCGTTACGGGCTACTTCGGCGTTGACGAGCGTCCTGTCCTCGAGGAATACGGCGGCGAGTACGCGGTCGTACTGATCGGTGCGTTCGACGTCGAAGTCCAGCCCCACCTTCGTTCCCGCGGGCGTGAGGTTCTCGAGGAACGTGCTTGCCTCCGGCCCGAGGCACTCGACGGGCTTGTCCGGGTGTTTCGTCTCCGGTGTATCGACGTTCAGCAGCCGTACCCGCTGGTCCTCGCCGTCGAAGTTGATGACGAGGGTATCGCCGTCGATGACGCGAACCACCGTGCCGACCTCGCCGTCGGGCGCTTCGGCGCACCCCGCGAGCGGCGCGGCGAGCGCGGCGGTCAGAAAGAGCGCGATGCGCCGCAGGACCTTGTGCCGGCTCACGCGAGCATCGTGTGTTTCGCGTGCCGGTGCCGGACCAGCACGACGGCAAAGGGCGCCCGGACACCGAGGGCCAGGACCGTGACGACGAGACCAAGGAGCTGTGTGCCGATCCGGGTCGCTGCGCCGCCCCGGATCCGGTACGTCGGCTGACCGGACGGAAAACCGCCCAAGGGAGATGATGCTTGCGCGGCATACGCCTGAAGAGTGGACACAGTTTCCCCAGAGAAAGTCGAGTGTGGTGCTGGGCGCCCGGAGCGATCTCAGGAAAGCCGAGACCCGGGGCAGCGCAGCAGCTTGAGCATACAGCGAGCTGGAGAATGCCCCTCACCGTTCTGCAATGACAAGGAGGTGAGGGGTTCCACGGTCGGCTATCGGCGGACACTTGTTGGCGTCGTTCCGTCAGATGAGCCGGTGGGCTGCCCCGCGGTGCCTGTCGCTTTCGCTTGTGACGATCGCAACTTTCGCTCCCAGTAGACAGGGTCGAATCAGATCGGGCAACGGGTAGACTTTTAGGTAGTCAATATGACCAGTAGCAGGTCGATGCGTCGACAGGAAGTAGTCAATGTGCGGGAGCTCGACGCAATCGACAGAAAAATCCTCATCACACTCGACGAGGACCCTCGTGCTCCGGTAATGATGTTGGCACAAAAGCTCGGACTGGCCCGCGGAACCATTCAGGCGCGGCTGGAGCGGATGACGGCCAGCGGTGTGCTGCGCTCGAACAGCAGCCGAATTCTGCCGGCTGCTCTGGGGCGGGCGGTGATGGCGGCTGTTTCGGCGGAGCTGGACCAGTCGAAGTTGAATGAGGCAATTGAGGCGCTGCGCAACATTCCTGAAGTGCTTGAATGCCATGCGCCGGCAGGTGACACCGACCTGCTGTGCCGGGTAGTGGCCAAAAGTCCCGACGATCTGTACCGCGTCAGCGAGGTGATTCGGCTGTGCCCGGGCATCCTCCGGACCTCGACCAGCATGTATCTGCGCGAGGTCATCCCTTACCGGACGACGGGGCTTCTTGCAGCTGAGAAATGACGGCGACAATGCTGCTCCAAGCTGTCACGGATCAGTTTCCCTCTTTTGTGTCCGCTCATGACGAGCGGATCGCCTGCGCCGATCCATTCTCCTACGCTGACAGGGAGCACGATCGCCTGAATCTCCGAGCAAGGGACTACCCACGTGGCTACGAGCAATATCGCGACCCAGATCGAAACGTTCAATCAGGGCTTCACCGAAAAGATCGGCCCCGACCTTTCGGCAGTCTTCGCCCGCGAGCAGTCGCAGCTGAGTTCGGCAGGCGTTCCGGGGAAGGCAGTATCGGTCGGCGATGGACTTCCCGAGGCAAAACTGATCGCAGCCGACGGGTCGATCGTCACCCTGTCCGAATCCCTCGGCAGTGCCTCCACCGTCCTGGTGTTCTACCGGGGCGCCTGGTGCCCGTACTGCAACATCACGCTGAAGACTTACCAGCAGGAACTGCTCCCGCTACTCCAGCAGCGCGGTGACGCCCTGGTCGCCATCAGCCCCCAGACGCCCGACGGGTCAAGCGCCTCGGCCGACGGCGGGAATCTGCAGTTCGCGGTCCTCTCCGATGAAGGGAACGTGCTGGCGCTGCAGCTGGGCATCGTCACCGCCCCCAGTGAGGAAGCACGCAAAGCGCATACGGAACTTGGGTTCGACGTCGCTGACAGCAACGCGGATTCGACCGCAGCTATCCCGTTCCCCACTGTCCTCATCGTTGATGCCTCGGGTGTGGTGCGCTTCGTCGACATCCACGTCGACTACACCACCCGCACCGAGGTCGCCGATATCGAGGAAGCGTTGTCCTTACTCGGCTGACGGTTCCCGCACGGCCGCCCGGCGCGCTGCATCCGGTGTTACCGCCGTGGTCCGATTTCTTCTATCTTCCGACCGCATACCCCTGCATGCCGCGGGGATTCGCGCCCGCGTGCAGCATGCCGGTATCGGGGTCACGGGATACCGCGCACAGCCGCCCGATCTCCCAGTCGCCGGCCCGTCCCACCCGGTGGCCGCGGGATCTCAGCTCTGCCAGGACGTCCTCGCCCACCCGCTGCTCGATGAGGACCACCCCGAGCTGATGCTCGTGAGGGTAGAAGGAGCTCGGGAAATGCGTGCTGTTGAAAGCCGGTGCGTCAATGGCCTCCTGCAGGTTCATGCCACCCAGAACCCAGTTGAGGAAGAAATGAAGCTGCCATTGATCCTGCTGGTCCCCGCCCGGCGACCCGAAGGCCATCACCGGTTCGCGCCCCTTCATCACCAGGGTGGGGGAGAGAGTGGTCCGGGGGCGCTTGCCCGGGGCGAGGGTGTTGGGCAGGCCATCCTCCAACCAGGCCATCTGCAGCCGGGTGCCCAGGGGAAACCCGAGCTCAGGAATGATCGGCGATGAATGCAGCCAGCCGCCGCTCGGCATCGCGGAGACCATGTTGCCCCAGCGGTCAACGACGTCGACATGGACCGTGTCGGTTCGCGCCTCGCCGCTGGGTTCGGGACCGGAGTCCAATAGGGCTGCGACGGCGTTCGGCTCGCCGACCCCGGTGAGCCCTGCCGCGTCGAAATCGGTTTTCACTTCAAGATCGGGGAGGACCGGCGTCCGACCGTCCGGGCTGCCCGGTCGGATCTCCAGCGAAGCGGTTTCTCCGATGAGTTGCCGGCGCTGCGCCGCGTAGTCGGCGGACAACAGCGTTGGCCCCGGTACGTCGCTCACATCTCCGTACCAGGCATCCCGGTCCGCGAACGCCAGTTTGGCGGCCTCGACTATTTTGTGGATGCCGTCCGCTGTACCGGGCGACACATCGAGTCCGTCCAGCAGAGCAAGTTGCTGCAGGAAAACCGGCCCCTGGCTCCAGAACCCCGCTTTGCAGACAGTGTGTCCCCTGAACGTCAGGGTTTGCGGTTCTTCGTAGTGCGGGCGCCAGGATTCGAGATCGTCGAGGCTCAGCAGACCAGTGTGGTCTTTGCCCGATGAGTCCCGGCACGGGATCCCCACGAAGCTGTCGATCGCTTCTGCCACGAACCCTTCCGTCCACTCCCGGATGGCGGCGTCAATGCCGACCGTGCGTGTTCCGCCGTCGGAGAGTACCTGCTGTTCGGCTTCCATCAGCCGCCGATAGGTCCGGGCCAACGCCTTATTGACGAGCAGTTGGCCCGGCTCAGGAACCCTGCCACCCGGCAGATAGACGTCGGCCGAGGATTTCCAGTGCTCACGGAACAGCAGCTCCACACGGCGGATGTATTCGACCACCTTCGGCGCCGCCGGAAACCCGTTCTCCGCATAGCTTTCAGCCGCTTCCAGAGCCTCCCGCAGGCTGACCGTTCCGTGGTCCCGCAGAAAGGTCAGCCATCCCAGGGTGGATCCGGGAACGGCCGCGGCCAGCAATCCGGTTCCGGGCACCATGTCGAGGTCCAGATCAGCGAAGGCTTCGAGCGTCGCGGCAGCAGGTGCCGGGCCCTGTGCGCATAGCACCGTGGGCTTCTTGTCGTCGGCACGGGCAAAAATCAGCGGCAGATCCCCGCCCGGACCATTCTGGTGCGGTTCGACGACTTGCAAGGTGAAACCTGCTGCGACCGCCGCGTCGAATGCGTTTCCGCCGCGCTCCAGAATTCCCATTCCCACCTGGGACGGGATCCAGTGGGTCGATGAAACCATGCCGAAAGTGCCGGCGAGTTCCGGCCGGGTAGTGAAGCTCATCGAGAAGCCTTCCTTGTTGAGGTATACGACGGCGTAGCTGCCGGATCAGCCCGTGTAGTACTTGTCGGCGACTGCAAGTGCTTCGTCGAGGATCCCGATTCCTTCAAGGACTTCATCAGCCGTCGCGGTGCACGGAGGGACAACATGCGTGCGGTTGAAGTGTGTGAACGGCCACAAGCCGCGACTCCTGCAGGCGTCTGCGAACTCGACCATGGGCGCGGCAGCGACCCCGGAGGCATTGAACGGTACCAGGGGTTCCCGGGTCTTCCGGTCGACCACGAGTTCGAGCGCCCAGAAGACGCCCAGACCCCGGACTTCTCCAACACTCGGGTGCCGCTCCGCCAGGGCTCTCAACTGTGGCCCGATGACATCCCGTCCCAAAGCACGGGCATTCTCGATGATCCCTTCCTCGCGGAAGATGTTGATCGAGGCGACGGCTGAAGCGCAGGCGAGGGGGTGCCCGGAGTAGGTGAGTCCGCCCGGATATGGACGGTCATCGAAGGTCCGTGCAATGTCCTCCGAGATGATGACGCCGCCAAGCGGGACGTATCCGGAGTTGGATCCCTTGGCGAAGGTGATCAGGTCCGGTGTCACGTTCCAGCGGTCGACGGCGAACCACTCGCCGCACCGGCCGAACCCTGACATGACTTCATCGACGATGAACACGATCCCGAATTCGTCACAGAGTGCCCGCACCCCGGGAAGGTAGTTCTCCGGCGGGACGAGAATGCCGTTCGTGCCGACGACGGGCTCAAGAATGATCGCCGCTATGGTGTGGGGTCCTTCGACGGTGATGATGTCCCGCAGGTGTGTCAGCGCACGCTCGCACTCCTCGCCGTCGTCGGCTGAGTGGAAAGCGGACCGGTATGAATAGGGCCCCCAGTAGCGGACGACGCCGGACATGGTGGGTTCTGAGGGCCACCGCCGCGGATCGCCGGTGAGGGCGATCGCGCCAGCGGTGGACCCGTGGTAACTGCGGTACGCGGCGAGCACCTTGGCCCTGCCGGTGTGGAGACGCGCCATCCGGATGGCGTTCTCGTTCGCTTCCGCACCGCCGTTGGTGAAAAAGACTTTATTGAGATTGCCGGGTGCCAGTTCTGAGATCAACCGCGCTGCTTCGGATCGAGCATCGTTGGCGAAAAGCGGTGCAATTGTGGCGAGTTTGCCTGCCTGTTCCTGGATCGCCGAAATCAGTTTGGGGTGCTGATGCCCGATATTCAGATTGACCAACTGTGACGAAAAATCGAGATAACGGTTCCCGTCGTAGTCCCAGAAATAGGAACCGAGCGCCCCGGCAATGGGTAGCGGGTCGATCTGCGCTTGGGCCGACCAGGAGTGAAAGACGTGTGCCCTGTCCTTGCGACGGATGTCCTCGCCAATTTCGGCGTCCGTTCCGGTTACGGCGGTAGTTGTCTTCAACACGGGATCCTCTCGAGGGGGCGGGCTCGACCAGATCGACTGCGTCAATCCGTCGGTGAAGCTGACCCTGCCCACACTACGTCGGGCGTGACCCCCTGACAACACTTATATTGTTACAGTACATAATATCAGCGGCCGCCGCTCCAGCTTCCTGCGAACGCCGCACCGGCAATCAGCTCAGCGAGTTCAGGTACCGATCCGGAAACTGCACCGATGGTGACCCGGATATGGCCCTGCTGCTGGGGGAGCACGGCAAACGGCGCGCCAGGAGCCACTCCAATACCCTGGCTCGCGAGCCGCACCATGGCGGCTGACTCGTCCGCGACCGGGATCCAGATGTTGATACCGTCCGCGCCGTTGACCTGGACGCCATGGAGTGCAAGGGCGTCCACCATTGCCTCACGGCGGCGCCGATATTCGCGGCGTGCGTGGTTGATGTGTTCAGCTGCCGGCGCTTCGGTGAGCAAGCCGAGGAGGATCCGCTGCAGCAGCCTGCTTGTCCAACCCTGGCCCAGTTGGCGTCGAGAAATGATCTCGTTGATGATGTTCTCGGGCCCGCTCATGGCCGCGAGCCGTAGGTCCGGGCCGTGGGATTTGGAGAAACTCCGCACGTGCAGCGTCCGCTCCGGCAGCCACTGCCCCAGACTGATTGCCGGCGTCCAGGCAACATATCCAGCCGAGTCGTCCTCGATAACGGTGACGTCCGCGGCCCCGATGATCCCCGCCAGCTGCTCGGCGCGCGAGGGTGTCAATGAAACCCCTGTCGGATTCTGTGCCCGCGGTTGAAGGATCACAGCTGCAGCCGAGGTGGCCAGGGCCTGCTCCAGGGCACCGGGAAGCATGCCCTGATCGTCCATGGGAACCCCCACAATTTCTGCACCCGCGGCTTCGAGCAGGTCGAGCAGCAGGGGGAACGTCGGATGTTCCACGATGACGCGGTCCCCGAACCTGACCAAAGCACGTGTGGCGAGTTCGAGTGCGTCCATCGCGCCGTCCACGACCGCGAAGGTCTCGGCGTGGTAGGGCCAGTCCTGCCGGAGAACCTCGATCAGCTCCGGCACCACCGGTGGATCGAGGTAGCTGCCGGGCGTGACGGCGCTCGTCAGGTTTTTCAGCACCTGCTCAAGGTCCGGCAGGAGCTCGCGGTCGGGCACGCCGGTGGACAGGTCCAGCGTGAAAAGGCTTTGGCGATCCAGCGTCTGGCTGTACCGGGTGGACCCGAGGCCGATGTCAGCGACCCTCGTTCCGCGTCGCCCGTCGGTGTGGATGGCACCTGATCGGGCGAGGAGCGACCAGGCGGCGCTGATCGTGGTCGGCGACAACTCGAGTTGCGACGCGACGGCCCGAATGGACGGTAGCTTCGTTCCCGGCTGCAGAAGTCCGTCACGGATTGCTCGGCCGACCGCGTTCGCTACTCCCCTCGACGTCGGTTCATCAGGGGCCCAACCAAGTTCGATCGTCGATTTCGTCATTTTAGTACTGTAACAAAACGCCTATTGTGATGGTGTCCCGCGTCACCTATCGTTGTCCATGATCGATCTCACACAAGGGCGTGAAGGCTTTTGCAGGTACCCACCGCTGACCGCGGTAACCGGTGCAGAACCCTGCAACTGCTCACCGCTGAAATGAAACTCGGGGACCCGAGGATTACCAGGCAACGGTTGAAAGAGAGAAAAAGTCTTGAGTAACGATCTCGATAATGCGCCCAGGGGCTCACAACAGCCACCGACTACCTTTGCGAAGAAACTCAAATTCATCGGTCCTGGCCTCATCGTGGCGGCGACAGGTGTAGGGGCCGGCGACTTCATCATGTCCGCCCTCGCCGGAGCCGACTTCGGCTGGGCCCTGATGTGGGCGATCATCGGAGGCGCCGCCATCAAGCTCATCCTCTCCGAGGGAATCGGCCGCTGGTATCTGGCCACGGGAAAGACGTTCCTGGAGGGATGGCATTCGCTCGGGTGGGTGGCCACCGGGTATTTCGGTGTCTATGTCGTCGTTTTCGGATTGATCTACGGCGCAGCGCTCCCAGCGGTGTCGGCGCTCATACTAACCGCGATGTTCCCCGGCCCACCGTTCTGGTTGTGGGCGATTCTGTCAGCGCTCGCCGGGTTCGTCCTGGTCTGGTTCGGCCGTTACGCAGTCCTCGAAAAAGCGATGACCGTTTTCGTGGCGCTGATGTTCGTGACCGTCGTCGGTTCCGCCGTCGTCATCCTCGCAAATCTTGGAACTGTCACCTACGGTCTCGCGCCGTCGGTTCCCGAAGGCTCCTTCCTGCGCATCCTGGGCGTGATCGGCGGTGTTGGCGGAACCATCACCCTGACCTGCTATTCCTACTGGATCCACGCCAAAGGCTGGATAGGTAAACAGTGGATTCCGATGATGCGCTTCGACATCACCTCCGCGTACATCATCACGTCCATCTTCGCGGTCTCCGTCCTGATCATCGCTGCCGAACTCCTCTTCGGATCCGGCATAACCATCGAGGGCAACGAAGGCCTCGTGGGGCTTGCGGACAGCTACGGCGACAGATTCGGTTCCACCGCGCGTTGGGCCCTCCTGATCGGTATCTGGGCGGCAATCTTCACCTCGATTCTTGGGCCGTGGCACGGCGTTTCCTTCCTCTTCGCCGACTTCGTCCGCATCATCCGGGACGCAAAACGAAAAGAAACAAGCTCCCACGAGTCGATCACGGAACAGGATCCCTACTTCCGGATCTACCTTGCCTGGATGACGTTCCCGCCGATGTTGCTCCTGCTGATCGAGAGGCCGCTGGCAATCGTCCTTGCCTACGGGATTATGGGCGCAATCTTCATGCCCCTGCTCTCGATCGGGCTCCTCTACCTGCTGAACTCCAAGCGGGTCGATCCCGAGTATCGGAGTGGGAAAATCAATAACACCCTCCTGGTCCTGATTGTCCTGCTGTTCGTGTATCTGGGTGGGTCCGAGCTGTACTCAACGGTCGTCGGGTAACCTTCATCCGCCCGATTCGAGGAACGGGCGGATGAGCTCAAGGAGGGGGCCCGGGGGATGAAGCGTCCGCCCGTGGTCCCTGCCCGGCAACAGATGGAACTGCGCCTTCGGCATCAAGGATGCAGCCCGTTCCGAATCCTCGCAGCGCAACCGGTCCTCGGATCCGGCCAGGAGCAGTGATGGTGCGGTGAGAGTTGCAAGGAGGGACTCAGGGACGCCGGGCTCCGTCTCGCTGCTCCGGAAGTACGCGCGGAGTGCCAGCGCATCGTTCGCGAGGAAAGCAGCTGCAGTTTGAGGGTCGATGTCGTGGCCGGCGGCGTCACCCCATCGGGACACGAATTCCGGCATGCCGCCCGCGCTCAACGCAGCGTCGTAGCCAGGGAAGAACAGTGACTCTATCTGGCCGGCCGGCGACGAGTACGTTCCGCCGGCGGAGATGAAGGAAAGCACCCGGTCAGCATGGCTTGCGAGCAAGGAAAAGCCGACTCGGGCCCCGAACGAGTAGCCGAAATAATGCGCTGCATTGATTCCTTCAGCGTTCAGAACGGCCAGAACGTCTCCTGTGACACGGTCCATGCTGTAACTCGACTCATCCCGCGGTTTGCCGCTCCGTCCATGGCCGCGCAGGTCGAGTGAGACCACCTGGTACTGATCCTTCAGCGCGCGGACGTAACCGAGTCCACGCCAGATTGCGCGTGATAGTCCCGACCCGTGGACCAGAACGATCGGCGAACCTTCCCCGGCCTTCTCATAGGAGATCCGCACTCCGTCCATGTCGTTCACAGCTTCCATGTGCGGCCGCCTTCCATGTTGGTACCACCAGCCTGCCTTATTGGGGTCGGAGTCCCATCAAGAGCGCAGCAGTTACCGGTTGAGAGCCGGTCGGAGGTTATGGCTGCGCACTCGATGCTGATCGACGCACCGAGGCCGCCCTAGGAGGATGCCAGCCGTGCCACCGCATAATCCCAGCCGATGAGTTCCTGCTCCAACCGCACGGACGGACCGTGGACATCGTTCCGCAACGCACGGTAAAGCTCGCCCTCCGGTCCGGTGAGGCGGGTGAGTTCGGCGCGCGACGGCGTCGGCTCGGTGCCCCAGAGCGCCCGGTGCGTGAGCAGCGTCTCCTCATCCATGAGGACGCTCTCGACGTGCGGGTGCACGGATCTCAACTGGTCGAGAATGCGGAACCCGTGGGTGTCGAGGTCGCCCCAGTAGTGCAGGGGGCACTCGGAGAGCCAGAAGGCGTCCCGCACCGCAGAAAAGCCGTAGCCCTTCCCGAACAGGGCAAGAGTGCGCGGTGCCTCCGGGAGGGAGAGGAAATTGACCAGATTTTCCGTGATGAGAACGCGTTTCACGGGAAACCGCAGACCGCGAAACGCTTCGGCGGTCACGGTCAGGTCCGTTGCATCGGCGAGTTCGGGGCAGGCCAGGGACTGGTCGAGCAGGCGAAAGCGGACGAGCTCCGGCGGATGCAGGAAGCCATGGCG
Source organism: Arthrobacter sp. H41 (assembly GCF_000520535.1). Lineage (GTDB taxonomy): Bacteria > Actinomycetota > Actinomycetes > Actinomycetales > Micrococcaceae > Arthrobacter_D. The sequence continues at coordinate 23,291 of NZ_KI914788.1, read as the reverse complement.
GGCGGCGAAGCGCGCGGCCGGCGACGACGCCGCTCCAACCGGCAGAGGGAAGACCCCGGACCCCATACGTCGGGGCTGAAGGACCTCCACCATCTGGTCGATGGTCTGGCGGTGCGCCTCGACGAACTTGGTGTGGACTCCGGGCAGGCTGAGCTGCCGGAGATAGGTGCCGGGACCGGGGTTGGCAGCGAGCCAGAGAGCCACCTCCGCGGCGGTCATGGCATCAGCGCCGAGGGTCAGCAACGGGATCGGATGATCCGCCGCCCAGCCGGCCAGCAGCTGATGCTTTGCCCCCAATCCGGCGGCCAGGCGGAGGAAATCCCCGGCTTGCCGGGTTCGTCCAAGGAAACGTGCTTCATCGAGCGCGGTATCGAAAACCACCGCGACCGGCACCTGGTTGGCGCCGATCGTCGTCCGCCCCAGGGCCGCGGTCTCCACGGAGAATCCTGAAGCGCCGGAGTGGATGTCCGCCGCCCACTGCCGGGCAGCCGCATACTCGGAGCGGAGCTCACCCGCCGTGGGATGCTTCAGCGCACGACGGCGGGGATACGCTCCCGACGGCTGCACCAGTTCACGCAGCAGTGTGCCACGATCCCATGCCTTGCTGCTCTGCGCGCGCAGCGCGGCGAGGGTGGTCCACCCGAAAGCCGGCCGGGCGTCAGCTGGCACGGCGGTCGCGCTCGTCGCGGTACTCCTGGATGGTCATGTTCCGCAGACGTGAATCGTCGCCACTCTGATTGGCGACGAAACCGACATTCGAGACGTACGGCTCGATCACGTGGATCTTCTGCAGCGGCGTCACGATCAGCAGCTGTAATTCCATCCGCCGAAACAGTTCAAGACCGTACCGGGCTGACTCGTCCGACCCGCGCCCGAAAGCCTCATCGATCACCACGAAGCGGAAGCTGCGGTTGCCGGCGCCGGAATGGCCGGACGTGCGCGATGCCTGGGACGCCAGCCCGAACTGGAAGGCAAGGGCTGCCGCAAGGATGGTGTAGGCCAGCTTCTCCTTCTGGCCTCCTGACTTCCCACCTGAATCCGAGAAATGTTCGAACTCCTCGCCGGTCTCGGTCCATTTCTCGGAGGCCGAGAAAGTGAACCAGTTACGCACATCGGTCACTTTCGCCGTCCAACGCTCATCGAGCGTGGTAAGGCCGTCGCGTCCGCGGAACCGCTCAATCAGCTGCTCGACCTGCAGGAACTTCTGCTCCGAATACTGGTCCTCGTTCCCGAGGGTTCCTTCGGAACAGGCCCGAAGCTCCACGCCGAAGTCCCGGACCTCGGGGTCCGTCGTGGGCCGGGGCTCCAGCTGGATATGCCGTCCGGGGTTGTACTCGATGCCTGCCAGCGATCGGTTGATTTCGTGGATGCGATCGGCGATATCCTGCCGTCGCGCGTCGAGGAAGGCGTTGAAGGCCACCACCTCGTGGATGGTGTTCTGGTTCAGGGATTCCTTGAAGTGCGCTTCGAACCGGGGGAGGTCGTTGCTGACCAGTTGAACCAGCAACCGGTTGTACTCCGATGCGGCGTCAAGTGCGGCATCCATATCGGTGGTCTCGCCCGGATAGCGGCCGCGGAATTCTGCCATCAGCCGGATGGTCGTCTCAGCGGCGCGGGCAATCTGCCTGGTGAGCGCGTCGATGGAGGCGCTCAGTGTGGCTCGGACCGCACTCTCGATCTTCTCCGTGTTCCGGTAGGTCAGACTGTCCGTGTCCGATGCGCCGGAGGTGAGCTGTTCGACCTCGGCCAGCAGCACGACGTCGGACGTGAGCGGGTGCTCCGCGAGTGCCACGCGGCACTCGTCGATCGCGGCGGCGATTTCCTCGGCGGCGTTCTCATTGCGACCGATCCGTTTCTGCACCGCCTCGAGCCTCACGGTCAGGCCCTGCAACCGGTCCTGCACCTCCCGTTCACTGGCGGCCAGCTTTTCGAGCACGTTGTTGGCGGAGGCGAGGGCCGAGCGTTCCGACGCCAGTTCCTCGATTTTCCTCGCGGCGGCTTTCCAATCGAGTTCACCGAACTCGTGGACTCCCGTGACGGCCCCCAGGTGGCGTTGGTGCAGCGCGGACTGCGCCAGGCGGGCATCGAGTTTGGCGATGGTGGTGTCGGCTACCCGCCGCTCGCTCACTGCCGCATCGAGGTCTGCGCGAATCCGGCTGATCTTGGCGTGGTTGTCCCAGCCCAGCACAAAGTTGCCGCGGTCATCGAGGGCTCGCCGGTCGTCCTTCTCATGACGCCACCGGCCGCCCTTCAACTGGCCGTTCACCGTCAGTGCTTTGGTGTTCCGGCGGAAGTCCTCCATGGAATCGCAGCAGATGTGGTCGAACCGCCGCGCCAGTTCGTCCTGCAGGAACCGGCGGAGGTCCGTTCCCGGTTTCACTGAGATCTTCGCCCCGAGCGTTCCCGGTTCCGGCGTCTTGGGCAGCTCCGGTTCGCCGACTTTCAGGTACACCAGGCGAGCGCCCAGGTGCGTGGCGTCCACCCAACTGCTGACGGCGGCGTAGTGTGCGGCGGGCACCAACAGCGACAGGGCAAAACCGTAGAGGGTCCGCTCGGCGGCCCCTTCCCACGCCGCCTCACTGTCGCGGACCTTGAGCAGCTCACCGGCAAAGGGAAGGGCCGTCTCCGTCAGCCCGGTCGCCTCGCAGAGCCGGCGTCGCAGGTCGAGCTGCCGCCTCGGTAGGAGGTTCTGGCGCGACTGAAGGCTCTTCAGGTCCGCCTCCAGCTCGGACGCCAGTTCAAGGGCTGCGTCGCGCCTCTTCGACGCAGCCGTGCGCTCCTGCTGAAGTTCACCGGCGTGCCGGCGGAGGTCCTCCTCGACGACGGACAGCCTCGCGGTGTTGTCATCGAATACCACGCGGTCCTCGGGAACCCGCAGTCCCAGCGCTTCGGCGGCCTCGGAATAATCGTGAAAGCGGACCCGGCGGCGCCGCGATTCCTCGGTGAGCCGGGAGACTTCGGCGTCGATCGCGGCCAGCCGGCCACCCCCGTTGGTGCGAATGTCCTCCTGGATTGCCGCCAGGTCGTGCTGCAGCCTTGCGACCTCGGCGCGCAGTGCCAGCCGGTCCGCCTCGAGGCGGACGCCCGTGCGCTCAAGCTCATCCTGGTGCTCCAGGCTCAGGCTGAGCTTGCGGGCAGTGAACCAGGGATGCAGCTGGTCCCGCTGGAGGCGGCAGCGGTCTTCCTTCGTTTTCAGCTCATCATGACGTTGAGCGCCGTCACGGATGGGCGTGAGCAGCCCGATCTGGTCCTTGGCGCGCAGGACGGCGTTGTGGGCCTTCTTCAGGTCGTCGAAGTGGTGGATCAGGTTCTTGATGCGCGACGGGATATCGTCCTGCTCGAGCATGTTCGTGCGCACGAAAGAGGTGATGTTCTCGACCTGCTTCATGGACACCGTGCGGTGGAACAGCTCCATCGCCTGGTCCCCGGTGATGCCGAACTGGCGCTTGAATGCCGCCGCGTAGGGGTCGAAGGTGTCGTGCACCGTGGCGCCCGCCGCCCGCAGCTGCTTCTTCAGCTTCACCGGATCATTGCCGAAGCGTGAGAAATCGGCGGCAATGGACTGCTCGGTTTCGGAGAGCGCATAGAAGCGGTTGGGTTGGCCGCCCTCCTGGGGAGCCCAGAGAGTAATGGAGAGGCTCACGAATTTGTTCAGCGCCGCATTGGAGAAAACACCCAGCACCACGGTGTAGGAACTGGACCCGCGAAGTGCCACGGGTTTGGAATACTCGCCGGTGCTTGCGCGGGTGCTCTTGTGGAACCCGCGCACATAGGACATCAGGCTCCGTTCCTTCTTCTGGGCACCGGCGGCCTTGTTGAAGTCGATCCGGTGGGCCGGGAGCAGCAGGGTGGTCACGGCGTCCACCACCGTGGACTTGCCGGACCCGATGTCCCCGGTCAGCAGACTGTTCTCACTGCCGAGGTGGAAAGTGCGCACACCCTGATTGAACGTGCCCCAGTTGAGCAGTTCCAGGCGGTGGAGCCGGAATCCGGGTGCGGGCCCGGCCCCGTCCGCCGCGGACAGGTCGGTGAGCGGGAACAGGCTCTCCTGCGTCTCGGTGCTCATGCGCCTGTCCTTCCAATCGGGTCTGTGGCGCGGCCCGACGGGTCCGCCAGGGCGGAGCGGTAGTCGGCCAGCCGCGAATCCAGCTCCTCGAGCCATTGTGCGTCCACATAGGCCTTGAGGATCCGCGCCACTTCGAAGGTGTCGGCCTGCCCGCGCAGTCTGCGCAGGAAGCCCAGCTCCACGACTTTCTTGATGTTGCTGCCCAGCTGGTCGAGGATACGAGCCTCGTTGCTCGAGCTGGGAAGGAAGACCGACACCATGTCGATAATTTCCTGCTCTGTCAGGATGAGCCGGGTCTCGCTGTTCTGCTGGTCGAATTCGGCGAGCCGGGCCCGCAACAGTGCGAGGAGGAGGCTGACGTTGAAGGTGAGCTGCCGACGTGGCACCAGACGCGGCAGTGTGTCTCCGTCGTCGCCTGGCTTCGACCGCAGGAACGCATAGCCCTCCGCCTCATCCAGCACCAGTTCAAGACCCAGGACCGCGACGTAGTCCCGGACGTGCGGGGCCAGTGGAACGAGGGACTGCCAGATCTTCTCATCGGCCTCGGCATACACCGCGCCGCGGAAAAGCCGGGTGGCAACGGCGGGTAGTTCTTCGGTGGCGGACGTGCTCATGAAGGCCTCACAAAAATGATCTGCTCAACGGTCGCTTCCCGGATGCTGCCGTCCGGCAGTGTCCAGGAAAGCTGCTGGGTTTTTTCGGCGTCGATCGTGGCCCACGGTGAATCCGAGGCCAGCTGGAAATAGGTGACGAGTTCAGCCAGACCCTGGCTGAGCGGAAAGGCGTCGGCGACGTCGGCCAGTGTGGCCTGTTCCGCCTGGTTTAGGACAGCCGAGACGTTCTTGGCGAGGCGGCCCTTGTCGACGTGGAACTGGTCGAAGAGCGAGCCAGCATCGACGTCGGCGTCGTCGGCGATGAACACTGCATCATTCACGCTGACCCTGCTGCCCGGCTGATACAGGGGACGCTCGAAGGGCAGCATCACGTCGACGGCCTGGGCGTCGATGTCCATAAGAATTCCGGGCGGGGCATGGTTCCGCACCGCCAGTGCGTGCGATTCGACGCTGCGCAGCAGCTGCATGATGCGCTTGTTCTCAAGGAACACCTTGTCGTCGAGGAGCCTGCGCATTTGCTGGGACAGTTGGCGGACCGTCGACTGGGTCTGCTCGACGGCGGGAAGCCACTCCTGTTGGAGATTCCGGATCCCGGAGATATCGCTGCGGGTGGCGAGCAATTCGATTCGGGTGGCCCGCTCGAGCAGGTCCCGCAACTCGGTACGGAGCTGGGGGGACATGAGGTAGTCCCAGAATCCCTGGAACGTCCGCCCCTGCGTCGAGCCCGTGATGTCCTGCTGATTGGCGAAAATCGAGTCCAGCAGCTCACCCTGCGTCCCGTCCCAGGTGGCAATCCGTTCCCGCAGTCCCCGGTCGAGCGTCCGGAAGTTTTGCTCCACCTCGCGGAAATCGGCCAGCAGGCCCTTCGCCTGCATGGTCAGCTGCTGGAAATGATCCAGCACTTCGGAGGCGCTCATCACGCGGATGTTGCCTTCCTCGATCTGGCGCATTTCGGCGTCGATCGCGTCCCGCTGCGCCTGCAGTTGCGCCAGTCGCACCTCCGGATCCGTCTCGGACTGGTGGACCAGGACCTTCAGCAACTGGAAAATGCTCGTCAGGCGGGACTGGGTGGCGACAAAATCGCGGCCCTGCAGGCTTTCGACCCAGCGAATCACGTCCTCAGCCGTGGCCGTCAGGTCGTAGACGGGCTCGTCCCTGCCGGGCAGGTAGTACTTCCGCAGCCAGGCCTTCTCCGGCGCTGCCCAGCCGTCCAGGTATTCAGCGGCTGGGCGTGGGAACTTCTCCTCACCGAGTGCGTCGCGGAGCCCGAACAGCACGTCATCGAGGGTGTCGATGAGACTCTGACGACCGAGATTGCGCTGGTTGGGCAGGGTAAACGCCCTCATCAGGAAGGCGAGGGTCAGCGGCGCATTCTGGGCTCGCAACAGCAACCAGCCTGCGTGGTGGTCGCGCAGCGAATTGATCGCGAAGTAGTCCATAGGGTTTCCGGCTCTCAGAGCGGCTTTGTGCGGCGTCGATCCAATCGTAGGCCGGTCGGCTGACGATCCGCGGGCGCTCCGCACATCGAGTGCGCAGTAGTTACCGATCTGGGTCGGCAAAGTCATATGGCCATTGCTGCGCACCTGATGGGCGTCTATGCCTGGGGAGCACCGGCCGAGGGGATGAGGGCCGGGAGCAATGGCCACCCAAGGACAGGGAACGACGGCATGTCCCCGGCGACACGCCGTCGTCTTGCTACAGGTGGGACCCCTGTTCACGCGGCCCTCACCGGTGCCAGCCCGGCACGCAAAAGGGGACACGCGGAACGAGCGCCGTCATCGGCGTAAGCTTGAATCAGGCGGACAAGTTTTGACCACTCCAGGTAATGCCCGCAAGGAGGCTGAATTGGTACAACGTATGGCGGACCCTTCATATCAGACCCAGCAATGGGAGCGGCGCTACGACCCGAACATCGAAGACGTGAACCGGCTCTGCGACACCCTGGCCGAGATGAAACCGGATTTCGGTGTCCCTTACATTGATCCAGTCCACGACGTCGACACCTGCAAGATCGTCAGCCTCTTTTCAAGCCCGGGAGCAGAATTGCCCTCGGGCTTTGTTTCGTTCGAAAACGATGACCCCAGTGCCATCCGCGCTGCGAGCATCTATGACGCCGTCGGGATCCTTCCCGAGCAGGTGATGCCATGGAACGCCTACCCCTGGTACCTTCCCGAGGGCAAGGAGCGCGCGCTCTCCATGGACCAGATCGCCGACGGCGTGAAGCCGCTGCTCAGCTTCCTGCAGCAGGTGCCACGGGCCTCCGCCCTTGTTGCCCATGGCGCAGATGCCCACAAGGCAGCCCGTCGCCTCATGAAGCTCGAGAACCGCGCCATCCAGAAGCGGGGCTTCAAGATCTACGAAGTCCGTTCCACTGGCGAACGCGCTTTCAAGGGCACACCCGCCAACCAGGAGATCTGGCTCAGCGAAATCCACGCCGCCTACCGTGACGCCATGGGCAGGGCCGGGATCCGGTCCCGCCAGACCATCTAGGCAACTCATCGAAGCAGGCCGGCCTGGGCGCCGGCGGTAGCCGCGGCGCCGCCGGCCTAATGGGTGCCGGGTGAAAGGACTGCCACGAGGAATCCGCTGTCCTCGCTCCAGGGCCGCAGATCCCAGGTGGAGAACGTGGCGTCCACCGTGAGTCCGGCCTGTGCCACATCGTCGAAGAAGCTGTCCCACGAATATCCGCGGCCGCCGCCGAAGCCGACGACGATACGGCCGGACGCCTTGAGATGCTCCCGGAACCGTCGGAGAACTTCGGCAGCCGTCCCCGGCGCAAGGAACGTCATCACGTTGCCCGCGCAGACGACGACGTCGAAGGGCCGGGCGAGGCCCTCGTCGAGGAGGTCGAGCCGGGCGAGGTCCCGGACGTGCCAGGCCGCGGCGGGGTGGTCCCGGACTGCCGCGGCGATCAGTTCATGGTCGAGATCCACCCCGACGACGTCGTGTCCCCTGCTTGCCAGTTCGCCGCCGACACGGCCGGGGCCGCAGCCTGCGTCGAGGATGCGGCTGGTCCGGCCCACCATCGCGTCGATCAGTCGGGCCTCTCCATGGAGGTCCGCGCCGTCGGCCCGGAGCTCCTCGAAGCGTTCGATGTAACGGGCGGAATGCCCCGGATTCTCGCGGACATGGATCTCCCACAGGGTTTCTTTACGCACGCAGCAAGACTACCGTCCGGCCCTGTTCACGCCCGCAGCCGGTGACCGTGCCTGATGGCCGTTTCCATGAGGGCGAATCGGGGAACGCATCTGTCAGCCGTTCCGCGCGGACCGTCTGTTTTGTCAGTGGCGTTGGCTAGCCTGAAGGGGTATGGGCGAACCGTTCCGGGAAGGTTGCATGCTTCAGGCCAACAAGTTGCTGCAGATCAGTCGTATCTATATCGAGCCGGCCGCCGCCGCGCTGCCCCGCGGGCAGGAGATCCTCGCGCGCTGGCCCGAGGCCGATGTCGTCGAGGTGGCCAGCCACTGGCGCATCCCCGAGTTGAGCGGCAACGAGGCCAATGTGCAGCGATGGGTCCGCATCAAGACCGAAGCGCTGGTGGTGGGCGTCAAGAAATCCCTGAGCGCGAAGCCCAACGGGCGGTCCGCGGACTTCATCGCACCGTCGACGGCGAACGGCTGCGCCATGGCGTGTGCCTACTGCTACGTGCCACGCCACAAGGGCTACAGCAATCCCATCACGGTGTTCGCGAATATCGACCAGATCAGCGGCTACCTGGAGCGGCACGTCGCGCGGCAGGGCATGAAGCTCGAGCCCAACCAGTGCGACGGCTCCGCTTGGGTCTACGACATCGGGGAGAACAGCGACTGCTCGGTCGACGCCCTGGTCAGCGACAATGTGCAGGACCTCGTGGAGCTGTACCGGGAACTGCCCACCGCCAAGCTGTCCTTCGCCACCAAGTACGTGAACCGCGAGTTGCTGACGTGGGATCCGCAACGGCGAACGAGGATCCGGTTTTCGCTGATGCCGGAGAAGATCGCCAGAACCGTCGACATCCGGACCTCCCCGGTCAGCGAGCGGATCACCGCCATCAATGACTTCGTGGATGCCGGCTACGAGGTGCACGTCAACTTCTCACCCGTGATTATCACTCCAGGCTGGTTGCAGGAGTGGAAGGAACTGTTCCTGCAACTCGACGCAGCGTTGTCACCAGCGGCGAAGAAGCAGCTCGCGGCAGAGGTGATTTTCCTGACTCATAACCAGCAGCTTCACGAGGTGAACCTCGGCTGGCACCCGCAGGCCGAAGAGATCCTCTGGCGCCCTGACCTGCAGGAGGTCAAACAGTCCGGGAACGGTTTTCCCAACGTGCGCTACATCGCCTATGAAAAGCGCGGGTACCTCGACAAGCTCCTGGCCCTGGCCGAGGAAATTCTTCCCTACTCCCGCATCCGGTATGCCTTCTAGGAGAAACCTCATGACCCGACGACCCGGCGACCCCTGGCCGCATCCCCCGGAGCTCCCGCGCCCGGTGATCATGGAGCAGTTCTGGGCGGACGCCGTCTTCCTGCACTGGCGAATTCCGGCATCGGCAGCCGCACGTTTCCTGCCGCCGGGCACCGTTCCCGACGAGATCGACGGCTCGTCCTGGGTGGGGTTGATCGGTTTCCGCATGGTCGGCGCAGGCCTGGGAAGGGGCCTGCCGGCTCCGTACTTCGGCTCCTTCGCCGAGATCAACGTGCGCCTCTACTCCCGGGAACAGGACGGGACCAGGGGCGTGGTCTTCGTGACGCTCGATGCCTCCCGCCTCGCCGTCGTGCTCGCCGCACGAGCCGGCGGCATCCCCTACGTGTGGTCGCGGTGCCGTCCCCTCTCCGCAGGGGGGATGCCGGCATCGTACGGGTACGACGTCGCGCGGTACCGGGGGCAGGCGTCGTCGCGCTTCGCAGTGGAGCCGGATCTGGCGCGCACAGCCGACGACACCGTATCCCTCGAGCTGACAGCCCGCTTCGGCCTGCACAGCACCTTCGGTGCACGCACTCTCTACATTCCCAATACGCACACGCCGTGGCCCCTGCACCCGGCGAAGGAGACGGAGCTCGACGACGGATTACTGCGCGCCGCAGGATTCTCCGTGGACGGGCCACCTGACTCCGTGCTGTTCTCACCGGGTGTCCGGACCCAGTTCGGGAAGCCGCGGGTTGTGCCCGGCCAAACTCCTAGCGGATTCCGGAGGGCCGGACGCTGAGGGTTTCGATCGTCGATTCGGGGGTGGCGTCCACGGCGAGCCGGACGGCCTTCGCCACCTGTTCCGGGCGGATCCAGGCCTCGGGGGTGTACTCCTTGCCTTCCCAGGCGTGCAGTTCCTGCTGCATGTCGGTGGCTACGCGGCCGGGGTGGATGGAACTGACCCGTACCCCGTTGCTGCGTTCCTCTTCGCGGAGGGCGTCGGTCAGTGCACGGAGCGCGAATTTCGTGCCGCTGTAGACGGCGGATCCGGCGCCCGAGCTGTAGCCCGAGCCGGAGTTGATGGCGATGACCTGCCCCCGCGCGGCTCGAAGGGCAGGAAGCAGCGTCCGGGTGAGCGAGGCGACGGCGAAGAGATTGATCTCGAAGCTTTCCCGCCACGCGTCCTCCGACAGCTCCGCCACCGTGCCCATCCGCAACACTCCTGCTGAGTGGATCAGCACGTCGAGGGAATCGATGCCTGCGGAGGCCTGCTTCACCCGGACCCCGTCTCGGAGTTCCGCGGCGAATGGTTCAGCTGAGGGAAAGCCGGCGGCAAGGGCGGACAGGGCCTGGGCGTCCCTGCCGCCCAGCAGGAGATGGTGGGTCGAGGCGAGCTCCTGTGCGATGGCAAGTCCAATACCGCGGGAGGCTCCGGTGACCAGGGCGACGGGGAGTTTTGTCATGGGGAAATTCTAACAATTCGGCGTCACTCTCCGGGCGGGCGGTCCTTTCCCCCGTAGTGCTCATACCATAGATTCACCTATCCAGCAAATTTTGAGGTGGTGCATCATGTTTAAATCACGTGTGGCGGGGAAAGTACCTGCCGCACTCGCCACGC
>NZ_KI914788.1:0-12507 GCF_000520535.1 Arthrobacter sp. H41 | reverse complement strand
CCTGCCGCACTCGCCACGCTCGCACTCGTTGCGGGCCTTGGCATCGCCGGAACCGCGCCCGCGTCTGCGGCCTGCGGAACCACGTGGGGATCGCTTCCGAAGGCAAGCAGTTCGATTATCAACGCGCCTATCACCAACGTGCGAACTGGGCGGCATGACTGTTTCGACAGAATGGTCATTGATTTTCGCGGGAAAGCCCCCAGTTACAGCATCAAGTACGTCTCCACCGTGCACGGCATCGGTTCGGGCAACCATATCCCCCTCCGCGGAAACGCCGATCTGCGATTGATTATGGATGCTCCGGCGTATAACGAGTGGGGGCAGGCTACCTATCACATCGCAAACCAAAACGAGCTGTCGAACGTCGCCGGCTACCTCACCTTCCGGCAGCTTGCTTGGGGCGGTAGCCACGAAGCGCAGACACTCATCGGGCTGGGCGTCCGTGCCCGACTCCCGTTCCGGGCGTTCGTGCTCGACGGTCCGGGAGGAGGGTCGCGTCTGATCATCGACGTCGCCCACTACTGGACGTGATACAAAAGCCCTGACCGGCCGGGATAAAGCGGACAAACCCGGCCCGGTCAGGGCCTTCACTCTGGCACTGTACAACCCCGGCTGGGTATCGTCCATGCCGGAGACTCCTGAAGCGCTCGAGCCTTCCCGGCAATCGATCCCGGCTCAGCGCTCCCCACCGGTGGAGGCGACTCCCGGAAGGAATTCTTCCGGGAGTTCAGCCACCGGAACGATGACCAGATCCTGGACTTTCCAATCCAGGTCGATGCAGGTACGACGGGCTTCCTCAAGGTTTTCCAGGGAAGGAGTCCGACCGCCTTCCGGAACCACGAATGACTCGACGTGGAAGACGTGGCCTTCGTCCCGGATGCGCGACCGAGCGTCGGCCACCCAGTCCAGCCCGTGCAGGTACTCATCGATGGTGGCGCCCAGCGGGTCTGGTTTCGCGCCGTCGTACGTCCGCGCGCGGGCGCCCATCAGACCGCCGACGGCGCCGCGAAGGTTCCTGACGCCGTCGCGCAGGATGCTCACCGAAATGAGAAGTGCTGCCGCTGAATTGGCCCACCACAGTCCGACGCCGATACCGGCAACCCCTACGGCGGCGGCGAGGGCCGTCATCCAGTCGGCCTTGTTCATGTCGGCGTCCGCGTACAGGACCTTGTCGTGGAGTTTCTCCGCAAGCTTCATCTTGACCCGGCCCAGATACACCGGTGGGGCAGCGGTGAGGATCATGGCGGCGATCATGAGCCAGCCGAGCCAGAACGTCCGTTCGAATAGTTCCACTGAGCCGATCGTGGGGTGCTCGGCGCTGAGCAGGCCCACGCCGGAGTCGATGATCAGGTAGGCACCCATGACCACAAGGGCGACGGCGGACACCAGGTGGGCGATCCCCACCGACCGGTGGAAGCCGTACGGGTGCTCCTCGGAGGGACGACGTCGGATCACCCGGGTTGCCACCAGAAAGGCGATGGGCGGCAGGAAGGACAGCAGATCCTCGATCCACGCGGCTTTCATCGCTTGTGAGTTCCCGAGTACAAGAAAAACCAGCGCAGTGGAGAGGGCGAGGAAGGCGAGGGTGATCCATTCGAACTTCACTGCCCTGCCCAGTGCCTTATGCTGCTCGTCGGGCAGTTCGGTATGTCCGAAGCGGGGTGAGTTGTTCGTCATGGGGCGCCCCGGTCGAGGAGGAACTTATCGAGCGCCAGCAGGAAGGCGTTCTCGCCCTGTGGAACGAGCATGACGTGCTTGATGGTCTTGCCCCGCTCGTCCGTGCTCTCCGCGTAGGGTCGGGTCATACCGGCGTGCTTCGACCAGGGGGTGTCACTCGCCAGCCCGCCGATGACCAGATCGAGCTCGCCGTTCTTGAGGTCCTCAGCCAGTTCGTGTTCGCTTCCCTGCGTCCACTGCGGTTGCGCATCCCGTGTCGACGCGAACTTCCGGACGAGGTCCGGTTCGATGCCTGCCGGTTCCTGCCCGGGGGTCAGTTGGACCCATTCACCGCTTTCGGTGACACCGACCCGCAGGGTCCCCCCGGAAACGTCCTCAAGAGTTCCCGACGGATCAGTCGGAATCGACAGTCCGCATCCCGCGATGGCCAGCAATCCGCACAGAAGTATTGGACGGCGGATGTATTGCCTACCTGCCATACGCAGCTCCTGAAATTGCCTTCGACTGCAGGGACGAGACGCTAGCACGGCTGGTGCTCCGAGCGAACCGGGGCTCCGGCCGGCAATCCGTGCCGGGTAGGAAGAGGTGCGCCCGGTATAGTGAAGGCGGCCTTGTTGACGAAAACTCCCTACCGCTCCCACCCGGTGGAGGAGGAGCCGCAGGGTCTACTGGGCGTCGCGGCCATCAGATGCTTCGTCGAGCCTTCCCGGCACCACCGCTCCATCTAAACCTAAACGGAAGTTACAGATCAATGAACATCACGAACGTGCGCAGTTCCATTCAAGTACGGGCTGACAACGCACTTCAGCTCGAGGAGCGCCTGAACGCCGCGCTCGAGGACCTCCAGCATGTGGCCACCGGCACCTGCTCCCAGGGAATCCTGATCGACCGGACCCAGCCGGGCCACTATACGGTCTCGCTCAGTTCCGAGGTTCCTTACGGGTACACGCACGAGCGCAGCTACTAGCACCAGCCAGGAACCTGGGTGCACAGAAAGGCTCCTCCCGTTCGGGTGGAGCCTTTCTGTGCCTGTCGGGCCATCGACTGTCAGTCCATCGTGAGGATGCGCCGCACCACGCGCCCGTCCGCGAGCGCGTCGAGGCTCTCGTTGAGGTCGGTAAGGGGCCGCGTGTCGGTGTGGAGGAGTTCCACCGGCAGGCTTCCCGAACGCCACAGGTCGAGGTAGGCCGGAATGTCCCTGGAGGGCACTGCATCTCCCATGTAGGATCCCAGGAGCCGTTTGCCCGTACCCGGGAACTGCAGGGCCTGCACGGTGAGCTCCTGTTCGGGATGCGGCAGCCCCACGGAGACCATGGCGCCGCCGCGTGCCAGCAGTGCGAGCCCTGCCTCCATGACGCGGGCGCTGCCCACCGCTTCGATGACGACGTCGGCGCCCTCCCCGCTCCCGGTGAGGGCGGAGAGAAGCCCTGCTGCTTCATCGGGGGAGCCGGATGCGTGCGCACCGCACCGCCGCCCGAGGTCCTGTTTGGCAGCAAGCGGATCGATGGCCACCACCGCGGTGTCAGGAACCTGTGCTGCGGCCATGACGGACATGAGTCCGACGGCTCCCAGCCCGAACACCACCACGGACTGCCCCGGCTTCATCTGCGCCGTATTGAGGACAGCGCCAATTCCGGTCAGGGCCGCACACCCGAACATCGCGGCGACGTCGAACGGTACGTCGTCGTCGATCACCACCGCCGACTCCCGTGCTACCACCGCGTACTCGGAGAAGGCGGAAACGCCCAGGTGATGATTGATCCGAACGCCGTCCTCCGAGCGCAGGAGGGCGTCGCCGTGCAGCAGGTTCCCGCTTCCGTTGGCTTCCGCTCCGCGGTAACACAGCGCGGGACGCCCAGCACTGCACGCCCTGCAGTCTCCACACGACGGCACGAAGACGAGCACCACGTGGTCCCCGGAAGCCACATCGCTGATATCCGGCCCTACCTCCTCAACCACCCCTGTCGCTTCATGGCCCAGTGCCATCGGGAGAGGCCGCACGCGGGAGCCGTCGATCACCGAGAGGTCCGAGTGGCATAGGCTGGCGCGCTCGATCCGGACGAGGAGCTCCCCGGCCCGCGGACGGGGAATGGGAACGTTCTCGATCCGCAGGGGGTTGCTTCCTGAATAGGGACGGCTTGATCCGGCGGTGTGGAGCACGGCGCTGCGCATGGTCGATTTCATTGAGTGTCCCTGGTTCGAAGTGAAGGTCCTGCGCCAGTTTAGGCCGGACGCACTAGCGTTAGGGATAGAAGCCCACCGGATCACCAAGGAGAACGCACGATGGAAGTACCCTTTTTCGTCTGGACGCTTACGATCGTGGGCATCGTGGGCCTGCTGCTGTTCGACTTCTTCTTCCATGTCCGGAAGGCCCACACGCCCACCTTGCGCGAGTCGGCCATCTGGTCCTCCATCTACGTTGGTCTCGCCCTCGTATTCGGTGTGGGAGTGCTGATCTTCGGCGGACCCACCATGGGTACGGAATATTTCGCAGGCTACGTCACCGAGAAGGCATTGTCGGTGGACAACCTCTTCGTGTTCCTCATCATCATGTCCACCTTCAAGGTGCCGCGCGCGGATCAGCAGAAAGTGCTCCTGTTCGGGATCGTCTTTTCCCTGATAGCGCGGACCGCCTTCATCTTCCTCGGCGCCGCACTCATCAACAGCTTCGCGTGGATCTTCTACATCTTCGGGCTGATCCTGCTGATGACCGCGGGTAACCTGCTGAAGCCGCACGCCCACTCCGACGACGGCCAGACCCTCATGGTCCGGCTCGCAAAACGCTTCCTCCCGGCGTCGGAACACTACGACGGCGACAAGCTGTTCACCGTCGAGAACGGCAAGCGCGTCCTCACTCCCATGCTGCTGGTCATGGTGGCCATCGGCGGCACGGACATCCTTTTCGCGCTCGATTCGATCCCGGCCATCTTCGGACTGACGCAGAACGTCTTCATCGTTTTCACCGCAACCGCGTTCTCGCTCATGGGCCTGCGGCAGCTGTTCTTCCTCATCGACGGGCTCCTCGACCGCTTGATCTACCTCTCCTATGGGCTGGCAGCAATCCTCGGCTTCATCGGCGTGAAGCTGATCCTGCACGCACTGCACGAGAACAACCTGCCGTTCATCAACGACGGCGAGCCGGTGCCGGTCGTCGAGATCACCACAGGGCTTTCCCTCAGCGTGATCCTCGGCGTCCTGGTGGTCACCGTCCTCGCCTCCATCTTCAGCCCGAAGGGCAAGGCCAAGAACGCCATTTCCGGCGCCAAGCGCCATGCGGAGGAGTACCTGGACCTCAACTACGAGACCGACATCGCGGAGCGCGACAAGATCTTCGAGAAGATGTGCGCAGAGGAAGCCGAGCTGAAGAAGCTTCCCGAGAAGTACAAGAGCCTGATCCGGAACGAAACCGAGTTTCTGGAGCTCATCCGGCGGGCCCACCTTGAGCATGACCGCGCGCTCGAACGCGAACCGGGCCGCTAGCCGTCGATGAGAAGCACAACCACACCGGCCCGGCAGAGCGGCGAAAGCCATCGCTAGGAAGGGAAGCGTCTCACGCGCCGCGGTTCTCGTCACCGCGTTGACGGCAATTTCCACCCTGTTCGGCTTTCTCCGCGACGTCGTGATCGCTGCCGTCTACGGCGCGGGGGCAAGCCTTGATGCCTACCTCGTGGCGCAGGGCCTCATGAACATCGTGCTCGGGCTGATCGCCTATGCCATGGCGCGCTCCGTCATTCCTGTCACTGCGCGCGAAGCAGCAGCTGAACCGGACGGTTGCAGGGGACATCCGGGTTTCGATGTGGCGCTCACCGTCACCATGGTGGTCCTCGGGCTCGGGGCAATCGTGATGGGGATCTTCGCCGGCCCCGTGACTTCCCTGATCGCCCCCGGCTTCGAGGGAGCCCAGTTCGAGCTGACCCGACAGCTGACGCGCATCGTGCTCGTCGCCACGGTCCTCATCGCGGGCACTGACCTGCTTGCTGCTGTGGCGCAGGCTCATGGACGGGTGGTGTGGTCGTCCCTCCAGGGCGTGCCGTTCAACATCATCATGATCGGTGCCGCGGGGGTCTTCGGGCCCCGGTACGGAATCTCCGCGCTCGCCGTGGGCTTCGTTGTCGGGTCGGGAGCACGGCTCCTGCTCCAACTCCCACCGTTGCGTGCGCTTGGAACCCGGGTGCGGCCGAGCCTGGCTCTCCGGGACCCTGGGTTCCGCGAGATCGCCCGCCTGGTGCCGCCGCTGCTGGTCGGCAGCGCCATCGGGAACATCAACACCCTGGTGGACAGGGCTGTGGGGTCCACGCTCGAAGAAGGCGCGATCACTGCGCTGTCCTACGGCTGGCGGCTGGTCAACCTGCCCGAAACCCTGCTCATCGCCTCTCTTCTGGTGCCGCTGTACCCGGCCCTCAGCGCGGCGTCGAAAGATCCCGCCGAAGTGCGGCGGCTGGTGGGCCGCGGCCTCGCCGTGACGGTGACGGTCCTTGCTCCGCTGTGCCTGATCCTCGCACTGGCGGCTGCTCCCCTTGTCGGGCTGGCCTTCGGACGGGGGGCGTTCGACGCCGAGGACGCCGCAGCCACCGCCACCGCGGTCATCTGGTACGCCCCCGCGCTCATCGCCCTCGGGTGCCGCCAGGTGGTGGTGAGTGCGTCCTACGCCGTGGGTGACGCCCGCGGGCCCGTGATCGTCGCTGTGGCGGCGATGGTGGTCAACGTGGTGGGCGACGTCCTCCTGGCCCCTGTCCTCGGGATCGCGGGAATCGCCCTCGCCACGAGTGTGTCACTGCTGGGGGCGGCGCTTCTGAACGGCTGGCTGCTGCACCGTCGTCATGCAGGGCTCGACGCCGGTGCCGCAGCAGCGCTTCTTGCACGTGCGGCGCTGCTTTCCGTCGTCGCCGGAGGAGCCGGCTTCGGAGTGGCTGCACTGCTGGACGGCCGGCACCCCGCTGTCCTGGCCGGTGCCATCGGGGCAGTTGTGGGCGGACTGTATGTTGTCGGGCTCATAGTGCTGCGCGCACCGGAGCGGCACGTTCCCCTCGACATGATGCGGGCTGTGCGGCGTAGGTAGCTCCCCGCGTTGCGCCTGCTGAAACAGGGTCACTTGCCGCGCGCGAAGCGTCCCAGCGCCAGGTTCAGAGTAGGGCCGAGGTCCCGGGGATCCCAGATGCTGTGCTGCGCCCGCCGGGACCATGCCAACGTATCTCCGACGTCCGCGACCAAGCCCCGGCGTCGCTCCACAAAGGCACGGCGCAGGTCTCCGGCCAGCCAGGTGTAGCGCACACCGGTCCGGGCATCGTCGAGGCGCGGTACCGGTTCGCCGAGCAGGAGGCGGCCCCACGCGTCCGTCAGGCCCGGGCGCGCCGCGTTGGCCAGCGCCATGGAGCCGAAGAACCGCCCGTTGAGGTCGATCAGGTAAGGGACGCCGTCGTCGCCCGTCAGGAATTGAAGCTCAACCAGGCCGTGCCACCCCAGCTCGGAGAGGAGCGCCTCGGCCTTGCACGCGAGCTCTTCATCGACCGGAATGGTTTCCGCACGGGCCGAGGCGCCATTGGGTGTGGGCCACAACCTCGTGGACACCTGCTGGGTCCTTCCGCCGAGGCGCCCCTCGTGGAAAACGCCGATGAGGGCACCGAGGCCGCCGCGGATGACCTGCTGGAGCACCGGCTGGGCTCCCGCCTGCCGGATGCGCCTGATCTGGGACGCCGCCGCCGTGATATCGGGGAAAAGCTTGGCCTCGATGCGGTGCGGCCGCGTCTGGCCGGGGGACCAGTGCTCGCGGCATTTGATCACCACCGGACCCCGCCAGTCCCGCACCGCCTGGTCGGTCGCCAGTTCGGTGGAGGGGGCTGCGAGCCCCACCTTCGCGGCATACTCCGCCAGCCGCACCTTGTCCAGGGCTGCTTCCACGACGCCCGCATCGGGATGGGCTACGAGGGTCGGTATGTCGGAGCGATATTCGGCAAGGGCGGCCATCCAGTCATCGCCGCCGCCGAAGACGACGTCGTAAGCGCCGGCTTCCACTGCCTGGCGGATGCCGTCGACGAAGGCGGCACCGTCGTGGCGTGGCCTGGGGACCGGGTGATGGGCTTCGCAGGCGCGGGAGGCGCCCAGCATCCCACCGGAATCGGGCGTGCCAATACCCACGAACCAGCCCGCGCGCCGGAGCGACCGGGCTGCGGCCAGTGCGCCGCGGTCACGACCCGTGCCCACGATGAGTGCCCTTCGCTGCGTACGATTGGCGGCGATGTCCTTCAACGCGGGCTCGGTTGCGGGCACCTCGTCATCGGTGTTTCTCAACTCGAACCTCGAAATAGTCTTGGTACTGCTTCCGGTGCTCAGCATCAGCCGGCGATTGACGACGGGCCATCCCTACCCGGGAACAACGCTATCGGGTAAACATGAGAACTGCTCTCACACTCCACTCTGGCGCGCCGACACAGTCCGGATGGCTGCGGGCGCAGCAGTCCCCGCCGGTGCAGGTTTCCGGCTCGGACGCTGCTGCCGTTGCGGATGAAGCCGTTCGACGAGGACAGGAGAAGACTCCGTCGCTTGCTGCCGGATGACTTTCAATAGTCGGGGTCGCCGGAGCGACCCTGGGCCGTTCCCGTGGGAAAACCGATGCTGATTAGCTGCAGCTCGGCGCAACAACCCGTCTCGGAGCCCTCATTCGGTATTTGACCGGCCGTATCCCCGGCCGTATGCCCGGCAGCGCCACAGGAGTTGGCGGCGACGGGTGCGGGGGCGTCGCAGGAGCCGCCGAGGTCCGTACTGCAGACCCCGGTTTCGGGCAGCTCGAGCTGAAGGCGGGACGCGGCCGCGTGATCCCCGGCGATGGAGGCGACCACGGAGCGGACCTGTTCGTAGCCGGTGGCGAGCAGGAACGTGGGAGCACGCCCGTAGCTTTTCATTCCGACGAGATAGAAATCCTTCTCCGGGTGGGCAAGCGCATCGGCACCGTGGGCGGGAACGGTCCCGCAGGAATGGAACTCGGGATCGATCAACGGGCCCAGCGCGCGCGGGGCTTCGACGGCGGGATCGAGCTCGAGTCGCAGTTCACGCAGGATTCCGAGGTCCGGGCGGAAACCAGTGGCCGGGACGAGGATGTCCACCTCGACGGTCCGCTGCCCGGCGGCCGTGGATTCCGTGACGGCCAGGGTCTTCCCGTCGGTTTCCAGCGCAGAGATGGTGAAGGAAGTCATCAACTCGACGACGCCGTCGTCCACCAGTGACCGGAGGCGGCTGCCGAGGGCTCCACGGGCGGGCAGTCCGTCGAGGTCCCCGCCCCCGTAGAGGCGGTCCGCGGACCCGGTTCCCCGGACCGCCCAGAGAATCTTCGTGCCCGGCGTGGCCTTGGCGACCTGGCCCAGGTTGATGAGGGTGTTGGCAGCGGAGTGCCCGGCGCCGACCACCAGCACCCGGTTTCCCGCGAACCTGGCGCGCTGTTCTCCGGTCACGTCCGGCAGGGGTTCAGTGATGAAACCTGCCGCGGAGTCCTCACCCAGCGCCGGCAGGCCCGCCTGGCCCAGCGGGTTGGGCTGGCTCCAGGTACCGGATGCATCGATGATGGCCTGCACCAGGTGGTCCTGGACGCCGTCGGGCCCTTCGACCCGGACCAGGAACGGCTGCTCATCGCGGTCCTTGGTGCGCGTCTTGTCCATCCCGAGCCGGGTGACAGCGAGAACCCTCGTGTTGAAGTGCAGCGCATCAGCGATGGCTGGAACGGCTGCCAGGGGTTCGAGGTAGTCCTCGACGAGTTCCCGCCCATAGGGCAGGGCGGTGGGGCGTGGCTCTGACCAGCCCGTGGGTTCCAGGAGTCGACGGGCCGCTGGATCCACGTTGTATCGCCAGGGGGAGAAGAGGCGAATATGCTCCCACTGCCGGATAGCGGCGCCTACCAGGGCTCCCTGTTCGAAAATCAACGGGGTCAGCCCGCGGTCAAGCAGGTGTACGGCTGCGGACAGTCCGATCGGGCCGGCTCCGATCACGGCTACGGGAAGTGCTGTTCTCTCAGGCATTGGGCGTTCTCCTCGATGGGGTGACGGTACCGGGGTTCAGGTGCCTACGGGTGGGCGGATGCTTCGGCTGGGAGCAGTTCGGAAATGAGTTGCTCGATCCGCGTCCTGATCTCGTCACGGATCGGGCGGACGGACTCCACGCCCTTGCCCGCGGGATCCTCGAGCACCCAGTCCTCGTAGCGTTTGCCGGGGAAGTAGGGGCACTCATCCCCGCAGCCCATGGTGATGACGACGTCGGATGCCTTCACGGCGTCGTCCGTCAGGATCTTCGGGGTTTCAGCGATGATGTCGATTCCTGCCTCGGCCATCGCCTCGACGGCCGAGGGGTTGATCTGGTCGGCGGGCTGTGAACCTGCCGAACGGACCTCGATGCGGCCCCCGGACAGGTGGGTCAGGAATCCGGCGGCCATCTGCGAACGGCCGGCATTGTGGACGCAGACGAACAGGACGGACGGCCTGCTGGTTCCGGTGTCGTCGGACGTTCCGGAGACCGGAGTCTGGAATTCAGTCATGGTGATACCTTCGCGGTGGCAGGATCAGCGATCCTTGGGTGGATAGCGGTGTCGGTGGCGGGGAAGAACCTGGTGCGTGCCCAGAGTGCCGCGTAGACCAGTGCAACGAGGACCGGCACTTCGATGAGGGGGCCGACGACGCCGGCGAGGGCCTGGCCCGAGGTGACGCCGAAGGTGGCGATAGCGACGGCGATCGCGAGTTCGAAGTTGTTGCCTGCCGCAGTGAAGGCGAGCGTAGTGGTGCGGGCGTATCCGAGGTCGAGGAGCCGCCCGAGGACCATGCCTGTGGCGAAGACAAGAAGGAAGTAGGCCAGCAGCGGCAGCGCGATCCGTGCGACGTCGAACGGGTTCGAGGTGATCTCATCCCCCTGGAGCGCGAACAGCAGAGTGATGGTGAACAGCAGCCCGTAGAGCGCCCACGGCCCGATCTTCGGAAGGAAACGCTCCTCGTACCACTGGCGGCCCCTGGCTTTCTCTCCCAGGGTGCGGGTCAGATAGCCTGCGAGCAGGGGGAGGCCGAGGAACACCAGGACGCTGGCGGTGATCGCCCAGAAGGAGAACTCGGCGCTGGTGGTCGGAAGCCCCAGCAGGTTAGGCAGCCACTGCAGGTACACCCAGCCGAGGGCTCCAAAGGCGAGGACCTGGAAGACGGAATTGAGGAAGACCAGCACGGCTGCGGCTTCGCGGTCTCCGCAGGCGAGGTCGTTCCAGATCATCACCATGGCGATGCACCGTGCGAGGCCCACGATGATCAGCCCGGTGCGGTATTCGGGCAGGTCCGGCAGGAAGATCCAGGCCAGCGCGAACATCAGTGCCGGTGCGGCCAGCCAATTCAGGATCAGCGAGCTGATCAGGAGCTTGCGGTCCTTCAGGACCGTCCCGGTTTCGTTGTAGCGGACCTTCGCCAGGACCGGGTACATCATGATCAGCAGTCCCACCGCGATGGGCAGGGACACGTTGGCGACTTTCACCGAGTCCAGGGCTTCGGCAATGCCCGGAATGAAGCGGCCCAGAAGCAGCCCGGCGACCATGGCGGCGATGATCCAGACCGGGAGGAACCGGTCAAGGGTCGAGAGCTTTCCGTGGACGGCGGTCTCGGGGCGTGGGCCGGATAGAGAGTCGGTGCTCACCGTGCTCCTTTGTGCGGGGGAGGGCCCGCTGTCACAAACATTGATAGATATCGATATCGAGTATGGAGAAGAGCATCGATGGTTGTCAATGTCAGTGCATAATGGGGGCATGACCACCATTTCCCCAGCCCGCCCTGATGGGTCGGTTGCCTCTGCGCCCTGCTGCACGCCGTCGGGATCGCCGGCAATGAGTGCCGCGCGGGCTCTGGAACTCTCGAAGCAGTTCAAGGCAATTGCGGATCCGAACCGGTTGCGCCTGGTCTCCCTGATTTCCTCCAGCGACGGGAGCGAAGCGTGCGTCTGCGACCTGACCGAGCCGCTTGGTCTGGGGCAGCCGACGGTGTCGCATCACCTGAAGATCCTGGTCGACGCCGGGATCCTGCACCGCGAGAAGCGCGGCGTGTGGGCCTACTATTCCCTCGTGCCCGGGGCGCTGAACACCCTTGCCGACGTCCTCAGCGAATCCCGCTGACTACGGAAATGAGATTCGCATGAGCTACAAAGCCGCCAAGCCTGCCGTCCTGTTCGTCTGCGCGAAGAACGGGGGTAAATCCCAAATGGCAGCCGGGCTTCTGCGGAGAGCCGCAGGCGAGTCCGTCACCGTGGCCTCCGCGGGAACGACACCGGGCGTCGCCCTCAACCGGCTCTCGGCCGAATCGCTGGCCGAGATCGGCGTGGACATCAGCGGCGAGTTCCCGAAAGCTGTCACGGTGGAGGCCCAGCAGGCGGCCGACGTCGTCGTCGTCCTCGGCGCCGAAGCCCAGCTCGATGAACTTGAAGGAACCCGCTACGAGCGGTGGGAGACCGACGAGCCCAGCAGCCGAGGCATCGAAGGGCTGGAACGGATGCGGCTGGTCCGCGACGACATCGACCAGCGCGTCAGGGTGCTCCACCGTCAACTCATGGATCAGGCGGGCGAGTCAGGGCCTGTTTCCCTATAGGGTGCTCCGAATGACGACGGCATGATCACATGCGGTCCAGGGGTGCGCGGACGATGCTGTAAAGGCCGTAGCACATGAGTCCTATCGCAATGATGGAGAGGGCGACCGTGCCGAGGAACTGTTCCTGTAAAGCCTTCAAGGCCCCGCCCAGGCCGGTGGAGTTCTTGGGAGAGGAGGTGACTGCGGCTCCGATGATCAGTATCCCCACAACTGCCAGAGCCAGGCCCTTGGTCAGATAGCC
>NZ_KI914787.1:8408-33836 GCF_000520535.1 Arthrobacter sp. H41 | reverse complement strand
CGAGGACATGCTGTGGACCGGCGCCGATGCACCCGCCGACCCTGCGCTGCTCGGTCGGCACGCTCACCCCTCAATCGTCTATACGGGTGTCGTCCCGGACCCTGGGCGCGACCTCGCACTCGCACCACCGGATCCGCAGCTCATGCAACCGTCGGTGGCTGCCGCGCTCGACCGCCTGGTGACGCTCTTGGCTTCCATCGGCATTGCCGGGCCGGTGCGCGTCGTCGCGGGGTTCGACCAGTCCGCCACCGACGGCCGGGCCCCCGGCCGGGCCGTGCTCCTGGCGCTGACCGGGGTAGCGCCAGGCCGGCTGGCAGCCCTGGCCCATCGCGCCGGCTTCGACTTCGTCGAGCTCCGCCTGCCAACCGCCGTCTACGCCGCCTGTCGGCCGGGGCACCACCTACTTCCGGGCCCGGCCGGCATGGGGCCCGCACTCGCCGCCGGCGAGCTGCCCGAGATCACCGTCGGTGACACGGTCGTGCTGACGACCGGTAACTCCACGACGACCTGGACCGCACCGGCATTGCCGCTGGACACCAGCGTGCGGTACGTCGCGATCCCCGCCGCCAAGGGACGCGGCACCGTTTCGATGGCCGCGTCCACGGACACGACCGCCACGCTGAGCGCGATGGCGCCGGGACCGCTGGCGGTGGCCGTGGACGTCACTCGGGATGGCCACGTTATTACGGTCTCGGGCTGCCTCGTGATTCGTCCCGGCCCCTTTGTCAACGGTGCCTCGATCGCCGGCGACGGCACCACAGGTGTCACCCTTGACGTCGTCGGCCCTGCGGAGGCGGTGTTCGACCCCGCCTACCTGACTGATTTCGTCGACCCTCGGATCAACTTCGGGGCGGACCCCGATCACCACCGGATGCAAGCCACCGTAGCGGCCTCGCTCACTGCGCTGGCCGACCAACTGGTTGCCGACGGGGTGGCGGGGAGCCTTGCGGTGGTGTCAGCGTACGACGCCTCGGCAGCACCGACGGACCCGGCCAGTCGCGGTCGGACACTCGAGCTTTCGCACACCACCGTTACCGCCGGGAACCTTGCCGTGCGGGCGCACCGGGCGGGCTTCGAGTTCGTGCGACGCACGGGCGGCACTGTGATGGTGGCCAACAGCCCCGGAAACCTGGTCACTGTGCAGGGACCAGGCGAGGTGGAGGTCGACTCATCAATCACACTCACGGTCAGCCCGGACCCGGGTGCGGTGTCTGCAACGACCCGGCTGGGCTGGTCAAGCGGGCGAGTCATGAGTGCTGCACGCGATCCTGACCCGGCGGCGTTGACCGGCGCCTCGGACCCCACGGTGCATGTCGTCGGCGTCGCCCCCGGGGTGGCGTGGGTACGTGCCACCCTGCGCGACGCAGCATCCCGGGGGCCCTACGCCTTCACGGTCGCGCTACGTCCGGAGCTGGCCGCGGCCAAGATTTCCCGCGACGACTACTACCTGCTGATGAACGCCCTCAACACCCTGCACCCAGTGGGCGTCGAGGTGCGTACCGACGCCATCCGCACGGCCGTCGTCGAGCTCAGCGACTCCCCGAGCGGCCTCGCCCCGATGTTCACGTTCCCGCCGTTCCGACTGCACCGCTCGGCACCCGGGGCTAGGAAAGGAAATTAATCATGACCGTCATCTTCACCCCGACGTTCGCGCACACGCCCTGGGTTGATAACCGGGACAGGGTGCAGGCGGCCGGGCCCAACGGCTTCAACGTGCGGTTCGGGTCACTGCAGGCTGACATGCAGGCCCTTGCCACCGTCGTCGCCGACATCGATGCCGCGTTGGACGGCCTCGCCGCCGGGCCCGGCGCGCAGCAGCACGTGCTGACCCTGCCGCCCTTCCTCAGCGCCACCCAAGGCAGCAGCGCGTGGGCGCTCGACCAAGCGGGGTACGCCGTCAAACCCGCAGGTCAGTCGTCGGTCGCCGGCATCGCGCCGGCCGTCGTGCCCCACGGCGTCACGATCACCCATTTTCGCGTTTCAGGACAGAACAGCGGGTCGGGCTCGGTCCGGATCAGCCTGATGCGTGCCCGACTGCTCGGCGCCCCGGCGCCGGCGGAGCGGCTCGGCCGGGTCACCGGTGACGCGACTCCGTTCGACAACACCGTGGCGGCGGACCCGGCCCTGGCGTTGGTCGACACGACCACCTTCCGCTACTTCGTCCTGGCCACCGTGGACGGCGCCGCCGGAGGGGACACGGTCAGCCTCGCCGGCTTCAGCATCACCTATCTCGCCTGACCGCGCCCGCGGCGGGTTCATCAAGGAGGAACGCCATGACCACCCTGTTCATCAAGATCGACTTCGGCAACACCCCATCGACCGACGACGGTTCCCGCCCGTACACCGGGTCCACGCAACTATGGAACAACGCCTCCATTTTCCTGACCGGCGGAGTGACGCAGACTCAGACCAGGGTCAACTCGCCCACCACGGTCAACGTCCGGGTGTCCAACGCCGGCAGGACCAGCATCGAGGATGTCAATGTCGATGCATACGTAATGGACCCGTTCGTGGGGGCCTTCGACCCCAACTCCGCCATCATTACTGTCAAGGGGTTCGCGCACGAAATCACCGCGGGGTCCGGCGGCTCCTCGCCCAACGACTCGCACGTCGTGAAGTGCCTGGTACAGGATCCTGCACAGGGAGCCATCCCGTGGACCCCCACCCAGAGCCAGTTCGACAAGTCGGGCGGTCATCTGTGTCTGGTGGCCAACTGCTACACGGAGGACGACGGCGGTCCGCTGCCCCTCACACAGATCTTCGACGTCGGCAGCGACCCACACCAGGGACAGCGCAACATCTCGCTCCTGACCGGCACGGTGAGCATGAAGATGATGATCAACGTGATGCCCGGACCCGATGGTGAAGACACCGCGCTCGACCTGCACCGCCTGGCGGGAACGACAGCACGGCAGGGCGGCGAACACTGGCTGCTGCAGTCACACCCCAACATCGTGGGGATGAAGGACGCCCGACTCGGCCTCGGCATTCCCGGCCGTGGTGGCAAACCTGGCATCCAGCTGACCCTCAGCCGCAAGGAGGTTTCTGGCTCACTCGACATCGAGGGCATCGGCAGTACGGATCTGGGCGAGCTCGCCAGGACCACCGAGGAACTTCGCCCCGACTCCTCGCGACGGAGCGACTGGGGTGACGGACGCCTCGTTGTTCCGGGCACCCAGCAGCCCACGCCGGCGGTAATCACGGTCGACCGCTCGGACATGCCGGGGTCCCTGCAGGCCTTCGACCTCGTCCAGCGGACCGCAAAGGGCCGGGTGCTCGGCGGGTTGCGCGTGCTGTCCGTCCAGTTCTGAGCCAGCGTCGTGGCCTGGACCGTGCATGTCCATGTGCCCGTGCGGGTGCGGGTGCGCGGGGTGCCCGACGAGGAGTCCGTCCGGGCTCTGGCTGCGGCCGTTCGGCGGCAGGTTTCGGAGCGGATGGCGTACGCCGAGCAGGTACTCGCCGACCTGCAGCGTCCGGCCGACCTCCGGTCACCGCCGTCGGTGGCCCGGGAGGCGCCGATTGAACGTTTTGAGCGGCGGCGGGACCTGCCCGAAGGCTATGCCGTGCCGTCCTACGGCAGACAGGGGGAGCCTGTCGCCGTGCCGCTGCGCCGGCTCCTTGTGCCGGGACAGGACTGGCGGGTACTGCGGGCGCTCACGCTCGAACTGCCCGTCGGCAGCTTTCTGGACGTGGTCGAACAGGTGTCCGGTGTCCGCGGGCGCGACCCGGCGTTCGCTCCCCTGCTGCCGTGGCGGGTGCTCTACGCCGATCTGGAGGCGGAGCTACGGCACGTCACTGTCTGGCTCGTCGAGACTGAACGGACCACCACCCTCGGTGAGCTGGGCGGCGTCGTCATGACGCGCGCCGGGGAGCTGCTGCGTCTGGGCAAGGAGGTGACCCTAGCCCACGTGGCCAGTCCCTTCGACGATCTGCGGCAGATCCTCGGCTTGCTCGACCCCACCGGCAGGGTGCAACGCCTGCCAACGGTGACCGTGCGCAATGCGCGACGGGTGCACGGCTCGGGTGGGTCCGCAGAGCTCCTCCACGGCTCGTGGATCCTGTGGGCCGGCATGGCTTTGCCCGAGATCAAGCCCACCACCTTGCTCGACCTGGGACCCGTCGTGCAGACGGCCACCACGGTGGCCGATATGGGAGTGATGGTCGACCCGGCGGCCTTCGAGTCGGCTTACGGCCTGGCGTGGGACGCCTTCGTCGCGGAGGCTGGCGACCATGCGGTCCGGCTCGACTTGATGCCCCTGCGGGTCAAGCATGATGTCCTCCTCGAGGCCGTGCACTTCCTCGCCCGCGAGGCATACGCAGCCTCTGGGGTCGCCCAATCACCGATGCCAGGCCTGGTGCCCGTGCACCAGCTCTTCGATGCCGGCGACCCCGCGTGCCCGGAGCCGTTGGCCCGGCCGGGCCGGGGCTTCGCGGCCGGGCTGGCGCCCTTGGCCAAGGTGCCGCCCCCCCGCCACCCGGCGACAGGGGCGAGGACCGGGCCGGGGACGGTCGGCGTGCTGGCGACGGCTTACCTTCCGGTCGACGCCGAGATCCTCAGTGCAGCCCGGCAGCGGCCCATCGGCCGGCGACTCGCCGCCGAGGCCCGCGCCCTGCTTGCGGCGGACGTCTCCGACCGGCATTGGAAGTACCGCTTCTACGAGTGGGTCGGGCGCCGCTTCGGCACCTCCCCGGTGGAGGCGCGTCCGATCGGTGGGACGGCGTTCGAGTACGTCCTGGCCGAGCTCGAAGACAGCGGGGACCTTGACCGTCTCTTCGATGCGGTGGAAGGCAGCGGCTGGACATCCGTGCGGATAAGACTGCTGTGGCACTGCCACGGTACGTCGTACGCCTCCCATCCGAGGGTGGTCGCCCTGCTCCGGCAGTTGCAGTCCGAGACGCTCGCCGGCCGCGAGAACACATACCACATCACCGTCGACGCCTCCCAGCCAGGCGGAATCGACCTGCGGCACCGGGAGTCGAAGCGGGTCACCCCCGGGCTGCCCGGTCGCGGCGTCCTGGGGGATGTCGACTCGATCTTCATCTTCGAGCGCGACATCAAGGCTATGAAGCCCGACGCGACCGCCCGCCTCCGGGCCGCGCTGGAGGCCTCCCGTGGCGAGCTACTGGCTGAGCTCGCCAGCGGCCGGATGTCGGCCGTGCTTACGCAGGAGGACTTTCTCCGGGAGGCCATCGGCCGCGCGGCGGTGGCGGCGCACATCCGCGAGGACGACTTCGTCGACCAGACGGTGCAGCGGAGCCTGCGAATCCTGGAGGTCCACCGCCGCGACCTGGGCCTGATGCCCTCGTGGGACGTCACCATGCAGCTTGTCGATCGGATCGGGGGAACCGCCGCCTGGGTGCCCGTGGGGCAGCCGTTCACGGAGACCTCTGACGACTTCGAGGCACGGCTGATCTTCTGGCGACTGGGCCGGGCCGGCGAGGTCTACCAGGCGATGCTGATCGGCATTACCGTGGTCGGTGGGCTCCTGGTCGCGTGGGAGGCCGGCCTGATCGCCGCGCTAGTGCAGGCTGCCGGAGGCACGACGGTCGTTCTGGTCTCGATCGGAATCAGCGAGCTCATCTACATCATCCGGATCATCTTCTTCGACGCCGAGCTCTCCGTCGAGGGCTTCCTTATGGCTGCGGTCGAGGGGTACCTCGGCGCCCTGGGTTTCCGGGGCGGCGCGCTTGCCGCGGCACCGATCGGGCGCGCGATC
This sequence comes from Arthrobacter sp. H41, assembly GCF_000520535.1. Lineage (GTDB taxonomy): Bacteria > Actinomycetota > Actinomycetes > Actinomycetales > Micrococcaceae > Arthrobacter_D. The sequence goes on along the minus strand of NZ_KI914787.1, from coordinate 28,119 downwards.
GGTACGACGACTGTCCGCCGTGTCTGGTCCGGGATCGTCCTGGAGAAGCTGGTGGCAGGCAGCGTTGGCGGCGGAATCAGCGAAGGACTCACCCTCTTCGCCCGCGACTTCGTCGATGTGATCATCCGCGATGGCCACTTCCACGCCGCCGCCGATTATGCCCGCCGAATCGGCATCGGGGCAGCCATGGGTGTCCTGGGGGAGTTCACGATTTCTCCCGTCCTGCACCACCTCGGGGGGCGGGGCCTTACTGCCGTCGCCTCGGCCGCAGATCTGGTGCAGCAACTGCGCCGTGAGGGCTTTGCGCTCTCCGAGTTCACCTCCGCTGCGACGGGAGCGTTGTCCCGTCTGAGCCGTTCAACCGGACAGGTTCTCACGGCTGACGCGGCCGGCGTCCTGCTCACGGCGTTCCGCGAGCGGGTCGACGATGTGATTACGGCGTGGGGGCGCGGCGTCGTGGCCCGCCGGGTGTTGGAGTTGGCAGCGGCCGACCTGACCCGCCCGGCGGTGGCCGGGCTCCAGCGGTTCCTCGCGGCCGCGGACGATCCAACGACGCAGGAGGCCGCGCTTCGACTGGCGACGACGTTCGCCGCCCATCCGCGGGAAACCGTGCACCTGCTGGAGGTCCTGTCCCGGATGGACGAGGGCGTGGCCAGGCGGCTGATGACCGGGACCTTCGGCTCCACCGACGACGTCGCGGCGTTCATCGGGCGGCTGGGCCGGTACACACCCGACCAGCAGCGGGGAGCGCTGGACCTGTTCGGCCAGCTGATCGACGGCGGGAGGGGGATCGTGGCGCAACCACCCGTTGTGGTACAGACGGCGGCGCAGGTGCGCAACGCCCAGCACGCCGCCGCGTTGACGGCTGACGCCCGAGCACTCCGGATTGAGGCCGAGGACTTTCGGCGGCGCGCACAGGAGGCGCTCGACCGGGCGACGATCGCCGACACCTACAGCCGTCGGCGTGCCGACGCACTACTCGAGCAGGCGATGCGGTCCGAGAGGGCAGCCGCGGAGCGGGAAACCCTGAGCGCGAGCCTGGCCGCTGGCATCGATCCACGGCCTCCAGGTTCCCGCATCCCGACCTTGCGCGACGGCCGACCGGCGGGTGTGCATGACCCGGGCCTCGACGCCGAGGTGGACGAGGTGTTCCGACTGCTCGAGGCGGGGGCGGGGACTGCGCGTCAACCATGGATCCGGATCGAGGCGGACAAGGTCCTCGGAACAACCCAGACCGACGCAGTGGTACGGACGATGTTCACCAGCCGCTCGGGCAACCCTGTCGTCTTCCGCATAGAGGGCGGCACCGGGGCCGCGCGCAGCCACGAGTGCATCACCATCGGGTCCGGCGGTCGGGTTGCAGTGGACTCAGGGGACCGTGCACTCAACATCAACGTCGGAAGCTTCGAACGGGCCATCGAGTTCATCATCGCCCACCGCGCGGACGGCGGGCGGCTCAGGATGTTCGAGATCGAGGAGGGGTGGATCCGGTCGCTACGCGGCATCGCGACCCCAGAGCGAGGACACCCTGTCCGGGTCAACGAGCTCGATCCGGTGACCCGCGCCCCCATCGCCGAGTTACCCCCGGGCGGCAGCATCTCGGACGTCGAGGGTCTAGCCCGCACCGTGGACCTTTACCAGGCCACCGACCAGCTCCAAATCGCCCACAGCCTCATCGGAGAACTCCGGGAGTTCATCGTCCAGGGCACCGGTCGCGAGCTTCAGTTCGTTCCACGGCCCGCTACCGTCAGGAGATGACCATGACCCAGCGCGTCTTCCACGCGCCCGTCGCCACCCATGCGGACTCGGAGCTCGCGGCCAGCCTCGAGGCGGTCGTCGTCCGGGCAGTCGTCGGCGCTGTCAGCGAGTCCGTCCCATGGATACTTTCCGCCCCGTCCTCGGCGCCTCCGGGCGCCGAGGACCGCGGCACCTGAGCGCGGACGAGGGACTGCCCCAAGTTCATTCGGCTCCTTGACCTGTCCGGCGGGCCATTACCCGGCTGGGCCGAAAGATCAGGCTGGGATGGACGGTGGTTCGTAGGCTACGCCGTGGCTCAGTCGGGACTCGTAGCCAGCCGGCCTGCAGTCATACGGTGCCCGAAGTGGGACTCGAACCCACACACCTCTCGATACTGCATTTTGAGTGCAGCGCGTCTGCCAATTCCGCCATTCGGGCCAACCCGCACCTGCAGGTAATGAGATCTGGGACTCATACCGCCGCTCGTGCGCGAAACAACTCTACATGCCGATAGGCTGTTTCAGAGAACCGGTCGGAGCGTATCGCTTCACCTGACCGGACGTGTCGTCATCAAGGAGCAACAGTGTCTGATCCCACCGAATCCACCGCAACGGGCCCCGCCAAACGGGTCATTGTCGCCGAGGATGAGACCCTCATCAGGCTCGACATCGTGGAGATCCTCCAGGGAGAAGGCTACGAGGTGGTCGCTGAGGCGGACAACGGCGAAAAGGCCGTTGCCCTCGCGAAGGAGCACATGCCCGACCTCGTGCTGATGGACGTCAAGATGCCCGTCATGGACGGCATCACCGCGGCCGAACAGATCGTGAAAGCCCGCATCGCCCCCGTCGTGTTGCTGACGGCGTTCAGCCAGAAGGAACTGATCGAGCGGGCCAGGGAAGCAGGCGCCATGGCGTACGTGGTGAAACCGTTCACGCCGGCCGACCTCATTCCCGCGATCGAGATCGCCATGTCACGGCACGAGGAGATCAAGGCGCTCGAGGCTGAGGTGTCCGACCTTCAGGAGCAGTTCGCCACCCGCAAGCTCGTGGAGCGGGCCAAGAGCCTGCTCACCACCAAGATGGGCCTCACCGAGCCGGAGGCCTTCCGCTGGATCCAGAAGACCTCGATGGACCGCCGCCTCGGCATGCGCGAGGTAGCCGAAACGATCATCAACCAGGTCAACTAGCCCGGCACAGCAGGACACCGACGACGGCCGTCGTGCACGTCGCCCAACCGCTGGCCTGAGTAGCATCCTGCCCACCTCTTGGTGACCGAGCGGCGTGTCGCACGGAGACACGCCGCTCGCAAGTGTCCCGCGTTCTGAAAGCTGGGCATCCTCCTACACCAACGCCCGGGGACAGGGTTTGCCTACGACCGAACCCAACCAAAACCGGAGCGGCCCAACTACCCTTGCGGGGTCGGTCGGCCAACCAGCACCAAACCTACTTCTTGTTCTTGACCGGCCAGGGGCCGACGCCCTCCTTGACGAAGGACGTGTGGCCCTCGGGCATCTGGCCGGCGTCGGTCACATCGCCCACGCGGTGCACCTTGAGGGAGTTCGTCGATCCGGCTTGTCCCGGAGGGGAACCGGCAGCGATGACCACGAGGTCGTCCACCTCGACCATGCCCTGCTCGAACAGGACGCGGTCCACCTGAGCGGTCATCTGGTCGGTGTGCTCCACGAATTCGACGAGCTTCGGCTCGACTCCCCAGATCAGGGACATCGCGTTGAGCGTCGACTGCACCGGGGTGAAGGCGACTACGGGCTTCTTGGGGCGGAGGCGCGAAAGGCGCCGCGCCGAATCCCCCGACTGCGTGAAGGTGCAGATGTATTTGGCGTCGAGCTGGTCCGAGATCTCGACGGCGGCGCGCGTGATGGCACCACCGCGTGTCCGGGGCTTGCTGCCGAGGGCGGGAACGCGCTCCATGCCGTGCTTCTCGGTGGACTCGATGATGTCCGCCATGATCCGCACGGTCTCCATGGGGTACTTGCCCACGCTGGTCTCACCCGAGAGCATGACCGCATCGGCGCCGTCGAGCACTGCGTTGGCGCAGTCCGAGGCTTCGGCGCGAGTGGGCCGGGGGCTCTCGATCATCGACTCGAGCACCTGTGTGGCCACGATGACCGGCTTCGCCCAGCGGCGCGCCAGCTCGATGGCGCGCTTCTGGACGATCGGCACTTCCTGCAGCGGAAGTTCGACGCCAAGGTCTCCCCGGGCCACCATGATGGAGTCGAAGGCGTCGATGATCTCCTCGAGGGCCTCGACTGCCTGGGGCTTCTCGATCTTGGCGATCACCGGAACGCGGCGGCCCTCCTCGTCCATGATCTCGTGAACGCGGTCGACGTCGGAAGCGTTGCGGACGAAGGACAGCGCCACCATGTCCACGCCGAGCTGGATGGCCCAGCGCAGGTCCTCCTCGTCCTTCTCACTGAGCGCCGGCACGTTGACGGCCACGCCCGGCAGGTTGATGCCCTTGTTGTTGGACACCATCCCGCCGACGGTCACCTCGGTGACCACCTTCACGTCGTCGACGTCGGTGGCGCGCAGCGATACCTTGCCGTCGTCGATGAGGAGCATGTCCCCCACCTTCACGTCGTGCGGCAGCCCCTTGAACGTCGTCGAGCAGATGTCCTTCGTGCCCTCGATATCCTCGATGGTGATGGTGAAGACATCTCCGGGCTTCAACGCATGGGGGCCGTCGGCGAAACGGCCGAGCCGGATCTTGGGGCCCTGGAGGTCGGCAAAGATGCCGACGGGCTTCCCGAGCTCCTCGGAGGCTCGCCGCACGTTCTCGTACGTCTGCTGGTGCACCGTGTAGTCGCCGTGGCTCATGTTCATCCGGGCGACATCCACTCCGGCGTCGAGGACTGCGAGGGTGTTCTCATAGCTGGCGATTGCCGGCCCGAAGGTTGCAACGATTTTTGCGCGTCTCATAAACCTAGCCTAGTCGTGTTTGGTGGGGGGAAAACGTTCAACTCTGGAGAACGGCGATCGAACGGTCGCTGGGTGCCACGGGTGCCGGCAGCTTGGTCGAGCCCATGAGCCACTGATCGACCGCGGCGGCGCAGGCCCGCCCTTCGGCGATCGCCCAGACGATCAGGGACTGGCCCCTCCCGGCATCGCCCGCCGCGAAGACTCCCGGAGTGTTCGTCATGTAGTAGCCGTCACGTGCCACGTTTCCGCGGTCGTCGAACTCGGCCTCCACCTGCTCGGTAATCCCGGCCGGCTCCGCACCGGTGAAACCCAGGGAGAGCAGGACGAGGTCGGCGGGAATCTCCCTCTCGGTGCCTGCTTTCGGGACGCGCCTGCCATCGACGAACTCGGTTTCGGCTACCTTGATCGCGCGCAGCGTGCCGTTGTCGCCGACCAACTCGACGGTGCTCGCGAGGTACCGTCGTTCCCCGCCTTCCTCATGCGCACTGGCGATGTCGAAGAGCGTAGGAAAGGTGGGCCAGGGCTGGTCGGGACGGCGTTCCGACGACGGCTGCTGGCCGATCGCCAGGGTTGTCACGCTTGCGGCCCGATGACGGTGGGCGGTGCCGAGGCAGTCCGCGCCGGTATCACCGCCGCCCAGGATGACCACGTGCTTGCCCTCGGCGGAGATCTGGTCCTCCACCGAGTCCCCTGCAACGACCCGGTTCGCCTGGACGAGGTAGTCCATCGCGAAATGGACGCCGTCGAGCTCGCGCCCGGGGATCGCGAGATCCCGGGGAACGGTGGCGCCGGTGGCCACCACGACGGCGTCGTACCGCCGCTTGAGCTGGCCCCAGCTGATGTCCCTGCCCACCTCGACGCCGGCGCGGAACCTCGTTCCCTCGGCCCGCATCTGGTCGAGGCGCCGCTCGAGGTGGACCTTCTCCATCTTGAAATCGGGGATGCCGTACCTCAGGAGGCCGCCGATGCGGTCGTCGCGTTCGTAGACGGCCACAGTGTGCCCGGCGCGCGTGAGTTGCTGCGCAACAGCGAGGCCGGCCGGGCCGGATCCGACGACGGCGATCGTGCGCCCGGTGAGGCGCTCCGGCGGGTGCGGCTCCACGAAGCCGTTCTCGAAGGCCTGGTCGGCGATCGACACCTCCACCTGCTTGATGGTGACCGGCGGCTGGTTGATGCCGAGAACGCACGAGGATTCGCAGGGAGCCGGGCACAGGCGCCCGGTGAACTCCGGGAAGTTGTTGGTGGCGTGCAGCCGTTCGATGGCTTCGCGGCCCTTGCCCCGGAAGGTCAGGTCGTTCCACTCGGGAATCAGGTTCCCCAGCGGGCAGCCCTGGTGGCAGAACGGGATGCCGCAGTCCATACACCGCCCGGCCTGGCTCTTGAGGACACCCTGCTCCTGCGCCTCGTACACTTCCTTCCAGTCCATGATCCGCACGGGAACCGGTCTGCGGGGCTGGGTCTGGCGCTCGCGCACCTTCAGAAATCCGCGTGGGTCAGCCACCGGTTACCTCCAGGATTTTGGTCCATACTTCCTCGCCGTCAGGGTCGAGGCCCTGCTCGACGGCGGTGGCACGGGCGTCGAGTACTGCCGCGTAATCGCGCGGCAGTACCTTGGTGAATCGGAGGACGGTGTCCTCGAAGGTGCCGAGGAGGCGCCCCGCAAGCTCGGACTCGGTCTCCTCGAGGTGCTGGATCAGCAGCCTCCGCACAATCTCGATGTCCTCGGCGTCGAGCGGAACCAGCAGCAGTTCACCGTTCTCCAGGCTCTGCTTGTTGACCTTGGTGGAATCGAGGTCGAGCACGAAGGCCGTTCCCCCGGACATTCCCGCACCGAAGTTCCGGCCGGTGCGGCCGAGGACCAGGGCCTGGCCCCCCGTCATGTACTCGCAGCCGTGGTCACCGATTCCCTCGGCGACGGCGGTTGCTCCCGAATTGCGCACCAGGAACCGCTCCCCCACCTGGCCGCGCAGGAACATCTCCCCGCTCGTGGCGCCATAACCGATGACGTTGCCTGCAATCACATTGCGTTCGGCCGGGAAGATGTTCGACCGATCCGGCCGGACGATGATCCGCCCGCCGGAAAGTCCCTTGCCCACGTAGTCGTTCGAGTCACCCAGGAGCCGCAGGGTGACGCCGGCGGGGAGAAAAGCACCGAGTGACTGCCCGGCCTGCCCGGTGAGAGTGACATCGATGGTGTCGGTGGCGAGGGTATCGAGGCCGAAACGCTTCGTCACCTCGTGACCCAGCATCGTTCCCACCGAGCGGTCCGTGTTCACCACGTCCACGGAGATCCTCACCGGCGACCGGTGCAGAAGCGCATCGGCACTCATACCGATCAGCTGATTGTCGAAGTGCTGGTCGAGCTCGTGGTTCTGCGGAAGCATGTTCCGCATCGGCGAACCGGAATTGAACTCGTTGCCGCGCAGGATCGGGTCGAGGTCCAGACCGTCCGCCTTCCAGTGCTCGATGGCGTCCCTCGCGTCCAGCAGTTCACTGTGCCCGATGGCCTCCTCGAGCGTCCGGAGACCGAGTTCGGCGAGGATCTCCCGGACTTCCTCGGCAATGAACTCGAAGAAGTTGACCACGAACTCCGGTTTTCCGGTGAACCGGCTGCGCAGTTCCGGGTTCTGGGTCGCGACGCCCACGGGGCAGGTGTCGAGGTGGCACACGCGCATCATGATGCAGCCGGACACCACCAGCGGCGCCGTGGCGAAACCGAACTCCTCCCCACCGAGCAGGGCGGCGATGACGACGTCGCGCCCGGTCTTGAGCTGCCCGTCCACCTGGACTACCACGCGGTCGCGCAGCCCGTTGAGCATCAGGGTCTGCTGCGTTTCGGCGAGGCCGAGCTCCCAGGGAACGCCGGCGTGCTTGAGCGAGTTGAGCGGGCTGGCTCCGGTTCCGCCGTCGTGCCCTGACACGAGCACGACGTCGGCCTTCGCCTTCGTGACACCGGCCGCCACGGTGCCGATCCCCACCTCGGACACCAGCTTCACGTGGACGCGCGCGCTCGGGTTGGCCCGCTTGAGGTCATAGATGAGCTGGGCGAGATCCTCGATGGAGTAGATGTCATGGTGGGGTGGCGGCGAGATGAGCGCCACCCCCGGGGTGGAGTGCCGGGTGCGGGCGATCCAGGGGTAGACCTTCTGGCTCATCAGCTGGCCGCCCTCGCCGGGCTTGGCCCCCTGCGCCATCTTGATCTGGATGTCGTCGGCGTTCGTGAGGTACAGGCTCGTCACACCGAAGCGCCCGGAGGCCACCTGCTTCACCGCGGAGCGGCGCTCGGGGTCGAGGAGCCGGTCGGTGTCCTCGCCGCCCTCGCCGGTGTTGGACTTCGCCCCGAGGCGGTTCATGGCGATCGCCAGGGTTTCGTGTGCTTCCTTCGAGATGGAGCCGTAGCTCATGGCGCCCGTTGCGAAGCGCTTCACGATGCTCGAGACGGGTTCCACCTCGTCGATGGACAGTGCCGGCCGCGCGTCGCCGCGGAAGCGAAGGAGCCCGCGGAGCGTCATGAGGTTCTTCGACTGGTCGTCCACGCCACGGGTGTAGGACTTGAAGATGTCGTAGCGCCGCTCGCGGGTGGCGTGCTGCAGGCGGAACACGGTCTCGGGGTTGAACAGGTGCGGCGGTCCTTCGCGGCGCCACTGGTACTCGCCGCCGTTGTCGAGGCCGCGGTGCGGATCCTCGATGCCGTCCTCGGGATAGGCGGTCTCGTGGCGGGCGGCGTTCTCCGCAGCGATGACGTCGAGGCCCACGCCGCCGAGCTGGGTCTGGGTGCCGTGGAAGTACTCGTCCACCAGCTCCTGCGAGAGGCCCAGCGCTTCGAAGGTCTGGGCGCCGCAGTAGGATCCCACGGTGGAGATGCCCATCTTCGACATGATCTTCAGGACACCCTTGCCGAGGCCCTTGATGAGGTGGGCTACCGCCTTCTCCGCACTGACGCCGGTGATGTCGCCGTTGCGGACGAGTTCCTCGCAGCTCTCCATCGCGAGGTACGGGTTGACGGCGGAAGCCCCGTACCCGATCAGGACGGCCACGTGGTGGACTTCCCGCACATCGCCGGCCTCCACCACGAGGGAGGTCTTGGTGCGGTTGGCGCTCTTGAGCAGGTGGTGGTGGACGGCGCTGGTCAGGAGCAGCGACGGGATGGGGGCCCACTGCGCGTTGGAGTCGCGGTCGGAGAGCACCACGTACTCGACGCCCCGGTTGAGGGCGCTCGATACCTGTTCGCAGATCTCGGCGAGGCGTGCGCGCAGTGACGCTTCGCCGCCGTCGTGCCGGTACAGGCCGCGGACGCGTGCGGTGAGGCGGTCGCCGTCGTCGGTCTCGAGGTTGGCGATCTTCGCCAGCTCGTCGTTGTTGATGACGGGGAACTTCAGTGCGATCTGCTTCGAGCGGACCTGGCCCGTGGACAGGAGGTTGCCGTCGGGGCCGATGGTCACGCCCATGGAGGTCACGAGCTCTTCGCGGATCGAGTCCAGGGGTGGGTTGGTGACCTGCGCGAAAGACTGCACGAAGTAGTCGAAAAGCAGCCGTGGGCGCTTGGACAGGACGGCGATCGGAGTGTCCGAGCCCATGGCACCGAGCGGCTCGGCGCCCGACTTCGCCATGGGACCGAGCAGGATCCGCAGTTCCTCCTGGGTGTAGCCGAAGGTGCGCTGGCGGCGGTTGATGGAGGCCTTGGTGTGGACGACGTGTTCACGCTCGGGCAGGTCCTCGAGCTGGATCAGGTTCTCCTTGACCCACTCACCCCACGGATTCGCCGCAGCGATATCGGCCTTGACCTCCTCGTCCTCGATCAGGCGGCCTTCCTCCGTGTCGACGAGGAACATCTTGCCGGGCGAGACTCGGCCCTTGCGGACGATCTTCGACGGCTCGACGTCGAGCACACCCACCTCGGAGGCGAGGATCACCAGGCCGTCCTCGGTGACCCAGTACCGGGCCGGGCGCAGGCCGTTTCGGTCCAGGACCGCACCGACGAGGCGCCCGTCCGTGAAGGACACCGCGGCCGGGCCGTCCCAGGGCTCCATGAGCATCGAGTGGTACTGGTAGAACGCCCGGCGCGCCGGGTCCATGGAGGTGTGGTTCTCCCAGGCCTCCGGAATCATCATCATGATGGAGTGCGTGATCGGGCGCCCGGAAAGGGTCAGCAGCTCGGCGACCTCATCGAACGACGCCGAATCGGAGGCTCCCGGGGTGCAGATCGGGAAGAGCTCCTCGGGCGAATCGCCCAGGAGCGGGTTGGCCAGCTGCGACTGCCGCGCACGCATCCAGTTCCGGTTGCCCTTGACCGTATTGATCTCGCCGTTGTGGGCGATGGTGCGGAACGGCTGGGCGAGCGGCCAGGACGGGAACGTATTGGTGGAGAAACGGGAGTGGACGATGCCGAGGCGTGTCTTGAAGCGGGGGTCGGAGAGGTCCGGGTAGAACGGCTCGAGCTGCGCCGTGGTGAGCATGCCCTTGTAGACGATGGTCTTCGAGGAGAGCGAGGGGAAATAGACGCCGTACTTGTTCTGGGCCCGTTTGCGAACCCGGAAGGCGCGGGCGTCGAGGTCGGCTGCGGCGCCGGAGGGCGCCAGGAAGAGCTGCACGAAATGGGGCATGCAGGCGCGTGCCATCGCGCCCACGAGGTCGGCGACGATCGGTACGACGCGCCACCCGAGAACCGTGAGGCCCTCCGCCTCGGCGATCGCTTCGAGGCCGGCGCGGGCGGTCTCCTCCTCCTTCGGCTCGGCGGGAAGGAACGCCGTGCCCACCACGTAGGAGCCTGCAGCCGGTAGGTCGAAGTCGACGACGGCCCGGAAGAATTCGTCCGGTACCTGTGTCAGCAGCCCGGCGCCGTCGCCTGTTCCCTCATCGGCGCCCACGGCTCCGCGGTGCTCGAGGTTTCGAAGTGCGGTGAGCGCTGCGTCGACGATGTCGTGGCCGGGCTCCCCGCGGAGGGTGGCGATCACGGCCAGGCCGCACGCGTCCTTCTCGTTCTCGGGATTGTAGAGGCCGGTTGCCGGGGGAACGGCGGAGAAACGCTCGAAGGGCGAGACCGCACCGGTTTCAGCGGGAGCCTTCGGATCCGTTCCCGGAGCCGGCTTCTCTTCGCGGGGAGCTGCCGTCGTGCCTGCGGCCGAGGGTGCCGGTTGCTGCTGCTGCTGTAGAGGCTTATTCGGTGACGCGTTCATAGAAAGAGTCCTTCCCCCATGATGGAGCGTTGGGAGGGGACAGCCTTGGCCCCGGGGCGCGCACTGGTCAGCGGCGCCTGATCTATTCGGGCAGGTATCCGGCGTTGCCGGGGCTGCCCGCCAGATGCATCGGACGCTTGTCGCTCGTCGTCAGCCGGCTGGAAAACCGTGCAGGTAGCGGCAGGAGGGTGATCCGGCGTCGGTACCGTGGTAAGCCACGACACTGTGGTCTCGCGTCCCTGAAGGCGGTAGCCCGGGACGGGAAGTGGGAGACCTAGTCCCGAGGCTCCGCTTTCGCGGGGTCCTGCGGCACAGGTGCCGCTGAGGAGCCTTTTGTTTCGGAAAGATTACCACGATCATTTTCTCCTGGCGGTGCCTGATCCGCCGTCGGGGAAACTGTCGCCGATCCGGAATCGTCGGAGGACGCGGCAACGGCGTTGGATGCGCCCTCGTCCTCCTTCTGCGCCGGTTCGCGCCCCGGGAGGTACACCGCCGTCGCATCGTTCTTGTCCTGGCGCATCGACAGGTACACGAGGATCGCCACCGCGACGATGAAGATGACGATGCTGGTCCACACGTTCAACCGCTGGGTCACGCCGAACAGGGTGATCATCTCGGCGTCGTCGATCCGCAGTGCCTCGATCCAGACACGACCGAGCGTGTAGTAGGCGGCATACAGCCAGAACATGCGGCCACCGCGCAGGCGGAACCGGCGATCGAGGAGCAGCAGGATAGCCACCCCCGCAAGGTTCCAGAGCGATTCGTAGAGGAACGTGGGGTGGAAGAGCGTTCCGGGATCAGCGTCCGCCGGGAAGTTGGCGTTCGACGGATCGATCTCGAGGCCCCAGGGGAGGTCGGTGGGGCCGCCGAAGAGCTCCTGGTTGAACCAGTTGCCCCAGCGGCCGACGGCCTGGGCCAGCAGCAGGCCGGGGGCCGCGGCATCGGCGAAAGCCGCCAACCGGACGCCGGCGCGGCGGCAACCGATCCACGCGCCCACCGCGCCGAGTGCAACGGCTCCCCAGATCCCGAGCCCGCCCTGCCAGATATAGAAGGCACGGACGGGGTCGCCGTCGGGCCCGAAGTAGGCGTCGGGCGACGAGAACACGTGGTAGAGCCGGCCGCCGATGATGCCGAAGGGAATGGCCCAGATGGCCACGTCCCAGATGGCGTCGCCGTTCCCTCCGTAGCGGGTGAACCGTTTCTGGGTGAGGAACAGGGCAAGGATGATGCCGAGCAGGATGCAGAGGGCGTAGGCGTGGATGACCAGTGGGCCGAGTTCGAAGCTTGCCCACTCCGCGGGAGGACTGGGAATCGACGCCGGAAGCGTCTTTGCGCTGGAGGGCAGGACGGCATTCATGCAGATTTCTTTCCGGTACCGGTGCTGAGTTCTTTGGTCAGGGCTGCAACGGCCGGAACTCCCCCGTCGCGCAGGGCTGCGACAAGGGCGGTTCCAACGATGACGCCATCGGCATAGGCGGCGATCTCGGCGACCTGCCCGGCGGTGGACACCCCGAGGCCGACACAGGCACGTTCTGCGCCTGCTGCGTGGGCGGCGTCGACGACGGCGCGCGCCGCTGCGCCCACCGAGGTGCGTGCGCCGGTGACGCCCATGACGGACACGGCGTAGACGAAGCCGCGGCTGGCCGCTACGGTGCGCTGCATGCGTTCGGGTGAGGTCGACGGCGCCACCAGGAACACGCGGTCGAGGCCGAACTCTTCCGAGGCTTCCAGCCATTCGGCTGCCTCGTCCGGGATGAGGTCGGGGGTGATGAGGCCGGCGCCTCCGGCCGCTGCGAGCCTGCCTGCGAACTCGCGCACGCCCAGGCGCATGACGGGATTCCAGTAGGTCATGACGAGTACCGCCGCGTCGGTTTCGCGGGTGATTCCCTCGACGACGTCGAAGACCTGGGAAACGGTGAAGCCGTTGTTCAGCGCCTCCACGGTGGCGTCCTGGATAACACGGCCGTCCATGACGGGGTCCGAGTACGGAATGCCGATCTCGATCAGGTCCATGCCGTTGCGGGCCATGGCGATGCCGGCGTCGATGGTGGTCTGCACGTCGGGGAAACCGGCGGGAAGGTAACCGATCAGGGCCGCGCGGCCCTCGCGTCTGGCGCGGTCGATAGCTGCGGCGGCTTTGGAATAGCCGGCTCCGGCCTGGCTGGTCCCGGTCTGGCTGGTCTTCATAGCTGTTCACCCTCCTGGGCGATTTCCTGCTCGGCGCTGTCATCGGGCAGCAGGTCGAAGTACTCGGCCGCCGTCGCGACGTCCTTGTCGCCCCGTCCCGACAGGCTGACCACGATGATCCTGTCCGAGGGCACCTCGCCCGGGGCGAGGTCCGCCGTCAGCCGTCGTCCGACCTTCATGGCACCCGCCAGCGCGTGGGCCGTCTCGATCGCGGGAATGATCCCCTCGGTGCGGCACAGCAGCTGGAAGGCCTCCATGGCCTCGGCGTCGGTGATGGGCTCGTAGTGCGCCCGCCCGATGTCGGAGAGGTAGGCGTGTTCCGGCCCGACTCCGGGGTAGTCGAGGCCCGCGGAGATGGAGTGTGACTCCATCGTCTGGCCGTCCTCGTCCTGCATCAGGTAGGAACGTGCGCCGTGCAGGACGCCGGGGCGGCCGAGCGTGATGGTGGCCGCGTGACGGCCGGATTCGACGCCGTCACCCCCGGCCTCGAAGCCGTACAGCTGGACGGACCGGTCGTCGAGGAAGCCGTGGAAGATCCCGATCGCATTGGAGCCCCCGCCCACGCAGGCCACGACGGCGTCGGGCAGCCTGCCCGCCTGTTCGAGGATCTGCTCGCGGGATTCCTCGCCGATGACCTCGTGGAAGTACCGGACCATCGCCGGGAACGGGTGCGCCCCCGCCGCCGTGCCGAGAAGGTAGTGGGTGGTGTCGACGTTCGCCACCCAGTCCCGCAGCGCGTCGTTGATGGCATCCTTCAGCGTCTGCGAGCCGTTGGTCACCGGCACCACTTCAGCGCCGAGCAACTGCATGCGCGCCACGTTCAGCGCCTGGCGGCGGCAATCCTCGGCCCCCATGTACACGACGCATTCAAGGCCCAGCAGCGCGGCCGCGGTGGCGCTCGCGACGCCGTGCTGGCCCGCGCCCGTTTCGGCGATGACGCGGGTCTTGCCCATGCGTTTGGCGAGGAGCGCCTGGCCGAGCACGTTGTTGATCTTGTGCGAGCCGGTGTGGTTGAGGTCCTCGCGCTTGAGGAAGATCCGCGCGCCGCCGGCGTGCTCGGCGAAACGCTTCGCTTCGGTCAGCAGGGAGGGCCGCCCGGCGTAGTTGCGGTTGAGGTCCGCGACCTGTGCGGTGAACTCCGGGTCGGCCTTCGCCTTCTCGAACGTCTCTTGGAGTTCATCCAGTGCGGCGATCAGCGATTCAGGCATCCACCGGCCGCCATAGGCTCCGAAGTAGGGGCCGGGCGCGTGCCGCAGGGTCTCGTCGTGGCCGAGGAAAGCGTCGGCGGGGTTGCTGCCGGCGTCGTCCTGTCCGGCCTGCTTGTCCTGGTGAGTGGTGTCGGTCATGACGCGGGCGTTCCTGTCTGGGGTGTGGTCGGTGGCGGTGGGTGGCGTCAGTGCTGGTGCACGCCGCGCCAGGCACGACTGCCGGCGGCACGAAACGCGCCGATGGTCGATTCCGGATCATCGTGCCGCACCAGTGCTTCGCCGACGAGGATGGCGTTGGCGCCCTGCGCGGCGAACTGCTCGACGTCGGCGATGTCGCGGACGCCTGATTCGGCGATGGTCACGGTACCCTCGGGGATCCGCCCGGTGAGCTCGGAAAAGACCGAACGGTCGATGTCGAGGGTCTTGAGGTTGCGGACGTTGACGCCGATCAGCCGTGCGTCCACAGCCGCTGCGCGGTCCACTTCCTCGGCGGTGTGGGTCTCGACCAGCGCGTTCATGCCGAGTTCGTGGGTCAGCCCGAGGAAGTGCTCGAGCTGGGCGTCTCCGAGGGCGGCGACGATGAGCAGCACGAGGTCCGCGCCGTGGGCGCGTGCCTCCCAGATCTGGTAGTCGGTGACCGTGAAGTCCTTGCGCAGCACCGGAATGCCCACGCGGGCGCGCACTGCGTCCAGGTCGGCGAGGGAGCCCTTGAACCGACGCTGCTCGGTGAGGACACTGACCACCGCGGCGCCGCCGGACTCGTACCGCGCAGCGAGTGCCGCCGGGTCGGTGATGCTCGCGAGGCTGCCCTTGGACGGGCTGCTCCGCTTGACCTCTGCAATGACCTCGAGCCCGCCGGGCCCGTTGCCCCGAAGTGCGGAGTAGGCATCGAGTGCCGCCGGCCGTGCCTGTGCGTCCGACCGGAGCCGGGAAAGGGGAAGTGCTGATTCCCTTGCGGCGAGGTCCTCGCGGACGCCGACGATGATGTCGTCGAGGACGCTCACCTAGTGCTCTTTTTTGAGCTTCGAGCCGCCCACGCCGTACCCGATCCGGCGGAGGACGAATCCAACGAGCAGGCCGATGAACATGATGCCGATTCCGAGCCAGAACAGCAGCGTCCCAAGGCCGTGATTGCCCTCGGTGCTCGCCAGGATGTAGGCGAAGGAGGAGATCGCCGCACCGACGAGCATGACCAGCACGCACGTCCATGCCGCGGGGCTGTTGCCGTGGCCGATCGTCTCATCGCCCATCTGCGCGTGGCTCGTGGGGGAGTTCCGATTCGTCGTTTCGCTGGTCTCAGCTGCCATGGTGCTTCTCCTTCATCCGGGTCTGCCTACATTCTGCCACTGTTGGTGGCCTCCTACTGAACTGCGGGAAGCGCCGTCGTCCCTGCGCTTGCCCGTCATCCGCCTAGCGTGTGGGGTCCTCCCCGTGCGTCAGCCGGTCCCAGCTGTCGATCTCCCCGGCATGCGCCGTTCCCTGCGCCGGGGACCCAACCTGCGGATTCTTCTCGTACCGCCTGGACCGACCCCAGGACCGTCCGGCGATGATCAGCCAGATTGCCGCGGCGGCGAGGAAGAGCCCGGCCGCCGCAGCGACCCACGGCATTGCGGTGGCGGTGACCGTGGCACCCGCTCCACCGCTGATCCCGATCGCCTCACCGATCGACGGCGCTGCGGCGGCAGTGGGATCGCCGGTCACCCGGAGGCTCATGTAGGTGATCCCGGCACCGGCCACCAGGAGGAGAGCGGCCACCACCCACCGGGCGATCCGTCCGGCGATGGATACAGCGAGCGCACCGGCAAGGGACACGAGGGCAAAAGCGGTGACGGGGGTTGCGGCGTCGCTGCCCGCGACGCTGAGATCAGGTGTCTGCACGGCGTCCTGCGGAAGGCTGACGGTGAGCCAGGGCTGGGTGGTGGTGCCGAAGGCGAGGAGTGCCATTAGCACGATCGCCATCACGACGGTCCCGCGGCGCGCGAGCCGCGCCGCTCGCCCAGCAGTCATCTCAGCGGCCATCGGAGGCCTCCCCGGTGACGAGGAGCGGGGCGGCCGGGCGAAGGCCCGACGCCGTAAGGGCCGCCCGGAGCGGCGCTGCCGCCTTGTTGACGGTCTCGAGCGCTTCGGATTCCAGGACCGAATCGGCGACGATCCCGCCGCCGGCCTGCACATAGGCCGTGCCGTCCCGCAGCAGGGCGGAGCGGATTGCGATCGCCATGTCCATGTCGCCGGCGAAGTCGAGATAGCCCACCACGCCGCCGTAGATGCCGCGCCGGTGCGGTTCGAGTTCATCGATCAGCCGGAGTGCCCGCGGTTTGGGCGCCCCCGAAAGGGTGCCGGCAGGGAACGTGGCGGCGAGGACGTCGTACGCGGATTTCCGCGGGGACAGGCGTCCGACGACGGTGGAGACGAGGTGCATGATGTGGCTGAACCGCTCCACCTCCATGAACTGCGTGACATCGACGCTTCCCGGAACACACACCTTCGAGAGGTCGTTGCGGGCCAGATCCACGAGCATGAGGTGTTCGGCCTTCTCCTTCTCATCGGCCCGGAGCTCGTCGGCAAGTGACCGGTCCTCGTCGGTGGTCCTGCCGCGCGGCCGTGAACCGGCGATGGGGTGGGTGATGACCTCGTCCCCCGTGACAGTGACCAGCGCCTCGGGCGAGGAACCCACGATCGAGTAGGCCCGGCCCTCGGCGTCCTCGAGGCTGAAGAGGTACATGTAGGGGCTGGGGTTCGTGGTCCGCAGGACGCGGTACACGTCGAGCGCCGATGCCTCGCAGTCGAGCTCGAACCGCCGCGAGATCACCACCTGGAAGACGTCGCCGTCGACGATCGCCTGTTTGCCGCGCTCGATCGCCGCAAGGTATCGAGGCCGGTGCCAGCTCTCCCGGACACCGGCCAGCAGCTCATCGACGCTGCGGGCGCCCGGGTCCATCACGGACACGGGGAGGTCGGCCGGTTCCGCCAATCGAGCGAGCAGCGCGTCGACGCGGGCCACGGCGTCGTGCCATGCCTCGTCGACGCGGTCATCCGAACCATCGAAATTGATCGCGTTCGCGACGAGGGTGAGGGAACCTTCCGAGTTGTCGTGGATGGCCATGTCCGCGACCAGGCACATGGCCAGCTCGGGAAGGAACAGGTCATCCTCCGGCGGGCTGGTGAGCCGCTCCCAGTGGCGCACCGCTTCCCAGCCCACGAAGCCGACGAGGCCCGAGGTGAAGGGGGGAAGATTGTCGAACCGCTCCGTCCGGAGCTCCTCGACGGTGAGCCGTACCGCTTCGACGGGGTCGCCCGCGACGGGAACGCCGGACGGCGGCTTGCCGAGCCAGTGCGCTTCACCGTCGCGCGTGGTCAGGGTGGCGCGTGAGTTCACGCCGATGAAGGAGTAACGGGACCACACGCCGCCCACGGCCGCCGACTCCATGAGGAACGTGCCGGGTTGACCGTCGGCGAGCTTGCGGTAGATCCCGATCGGCGTGTGGGCATCGGCCAGGACCTTGAGGTGGACGGGGACCACCCGATGGTCCTTCGCGAGCTCGCGGAACTCCTCGAGGGTGGGACTGAGCGTTCCCAGGTGCTGCATCGCCTCAGTTCCCTTCGGTGGGTTCGATGTTTTCAGCGGGGCTGGATTCGATGCTTCCAGCCGGTCCGGTTCCCGGTCTGGTTCCGATCACCGCTCGGATGTCCCGACCGTCGAAGCAGGTACGCGTGCCGGTGTGGCAGGCCGCGCCCTCCTGGTCCACGGTGACCAGGAGCGCGTCGCCGTCGCAGTCGAGCGCAACACCCCGTACCCACTGCCGGTGACCGGAGGTGTCCCCCTTGCGCCAGTACTCGCCGCGGGAGCGGGAGTAGAACGTGACCCGGCCGGTGGTCAGGGTGCGCCGCAACGCTTCGTCGTCCATCCACCCGACCATGAGCACCTCGCGGGAGTCGTACTGCTGGACGACGGCGGCCACGAGACCGGCGTCATTCCGTCTTAGCGATGCACGAACACGGGGATCGAGCCCCGGATCATCCGCCGGCTCGATTGCCGGATCGCGTGCAGCCGCCGGCTCGGACGGGGCATCGGGAGCCGGCTCCAGGGGTGCATCGGGAGAGGTTCGGGGGAAAGCGTCGAGGGAAGGCATCGTTCCCAATTCTAGTGCTCATGCAATACGGCCGTGCACCGCCCACGGGCGCGTCGTTCATGCTACTTTCAGCTGTGATGCGCTATGTAATTCCGTCCCGTGAGGTCCTGGCCGAAACGCTGCTGGCTGCCGGCCCTTCTGCCCCTACGCTGTGCGAGGGGTGGGAGACCAAGGAGCTTGCGGCACATCTCTATCTTCGTGAGCACAAACCGGCCGCGAGCCTGGGTATAGCCTTCAAGCCGTTCGCCGGCGCCACCGAGAAAGCCACGAGGAGAACCGCGGCGAAGGCGGCCACCCCTGAGGGTTACCGGCACCTGGTGAGGAAGTTCCGCGCGGGGCCTCCCCCGTTTTCTCCGATGCGAATCGAGTCGGTGGACAAGAGTGCGAACCTCATCGAATACCTCGTCCACACGGAGGACGTCCGGCGTGCCGGGACGAGGTGGGCGCCGAGGGCCCTCGACGAGGAGTACTCGGACGCGCTGTGGAATGAACTGATCAAGCGCGCGGCGCTCCTGTACCGGGGAGTGGACCTCGGAATCGTCCTGGTGCGGCCCGACGGGCCGAGGCACGTGGCCAAGCGCGCCCAGGTGTCAGTGGCCATCGTCGGAGAGCCGGCCGAGCTGCTCATGCACGCGCATGGCCGGCGCGGCCACGCACTCGTCACCTTCGAGGGCCAGCCCGACGCCGTCGCACTCCTCGACAGCGCCGACGTCGGGCCGTGAACGTCCAGTAACGGGCCCGCATCCAACCGTCCGGCCAGGTTTCTGCCTACCGCACCGGGAAGCCTGCGTCCCGGATGGCCGCCTTGACCTGGGCGATGGCGTCAACGGGTCCGAAGTGGAAGACCGACGCCGCGAGCACCGCATCCGCACCGGCCGCGACGGCGGGCGGAAAGTGCTCCGGCGCTCCCGCTCCGCCTGAAGCGATCAGGGGAACCGTGACGGCTGCCCGAACGGCACGGATGAGCTCGAGGTCGAACCCGTTCTTCGTGCCGTCGGCATCGATCGAGTTGAGGAGGATCTCCCCCACTCCCCGATCGGCGGCCTCACGGGCCCACTCGATGGCGTCGATCCCCGTCCCCTTGCGGCCGCCGTAGGTCGTCACTTCGAAACCCGACGGCGTGGCGGCATCCCGGGTGCGCCGCGCATCGAGCGAGAGAACCAGCACCTGGGCACCGAAGTGCGCCGTGATCTCGTCGATGACCGCAGGCCGGGAGACAGCCGCCGTGTTGATGGACGCCTTGTCGGCACCGAAGCGCAGCAGGCGATCGACATCGGAGATCTCCCGCACACCGCCGCCCACGGTGAGGGGGATGAAGACCTCCTCGGCGGTACGGG
>NZ_KI914787.1:6436-8308 GCF_000520535.1 Arthrobacter sp. H41 | reverse complement strand
GAGGGTGGTGGCCCGGTTGCCGGAAGACGCCGTGACATCGAGGAACGTCAGCTCATCGGCGCCCGCGCGGTCGTAGCGGTGGGCGAGCTCCACCGGATCACCGGCGTCGCGGAGGTCCTCGAAGTTCACCCCCTTGACCACCCGGCCCGCGTCGACGTCCAGGCATGGGATCACCCTCACTGCAACACTCATGGAACCGCTCCTAGATCCTGCAGGCGTGGATGGTGCTGACGAGGATGGCTCGCGCACCCAGTTCGTACAGCTCGTCCATGACGCGGTTGGTCTCGCTGCGCCGGACCATCGAGCGCACCGCCACCCACTCGGAATCCCTCAGGGGCGAGACAGTGGGAGACTCCAGGCCGGGGGTCAGCGCAGCTGCATCGTCCACCAGGTTCTTGCGGATGTCGTAGTCCATCAGCACGTACTGTCGCGCGACGAGCACGCCCTGGAGCCGGCGGGTCAGAACGTCGAGGCCCGCGGGCGCCTCCGCGCCGGCCCGGCCGATCAGGACCGCTTCGCTGCGGAGGATGGGATCGCCGAAGATCTCCATGCCCGCGGCCTTCAGCGTGCTGCCGGTCTCGACGACGTCGGCGATGGCGTCGGCCACCCCGAGCCGCACCGAGGATTCGACGGCGCCGTCGAGCCGGACCACGGCGGCGCGGATGCCGCGCTCGCCGAGGTAGTCGTTGAGGAGGCCCTCGTAGCTGGTGGCGAGGCGCTTGCCCTCAAGCTCGGCAGCCGTGGAGAAATGGCCCACCGGTCCCGCGAACCGGAAGGTCGAAACCCCGAAACCGAGCTGGAGGAGCTCCTCGGCCTGCACCTGGGCGTCGAGGAACAGATCGCGGCCGGTGATGCCGACGTCGAGCGTTCCCGAGCCGACGTACACCGCGATGTCACGGGGGCGGAGGAAGAAGAATTCGATGCCGTTCTCGGGGTCGACCATCACCAGCTCACGGGTGTCGCGGCGTTGCCGGTACCCCGCCTCGCTCAGCATGGCGGAGGCTGCCTCGGAGAGGGCGCCCTTGTTGGGAACTGCTACACGGAGCATGAGGGAAACTTTCGCTGGTATCGGACGTCGCTGGGGTTGAATCGGGGCAAGGGCCGCATGGCGGAGGGTTCCGCCCGGGATGCGGCTAGAGATGCTTGTAGACGTCCTGGAGCGAAAGGCCCTTGGCGAGCATCAGTACCTGCAGGTGGTACAGGAGCTGGGAGATCTCCTCCGCCGTCTCGTCGTTCGATTCGTATTCGGCGGCCATCCACACCTCGGCGGCTTCCTCGACCACCTTCTTGCCGATCCCGTGTACACCGGAATCGAGTTCGGCCACGGTGCGGGATCCTGAAGGGCGCGCGACTGCCTTACCGCTCAGTTCCTCGAAGAGGGAATCAAAGGTTTTCACAGTGCCAAGGTTACTGGTTCCCGGCTGTCCTTCCCGAACCGCGGCACCCGGCGGGATGCTGTTCCCGGTTTCGGCACGCGTGTTCAGGACGGCCACCTCCGGAGAACCGCGGCCGTAGCCAGCGCTGCGCTGACGGCCTCGTGCCCCTTGTCCTCGCTCGAGCCGGGCAGTCCGGCGCGGTCGAGGGCCTGCTGCTCGTTGTCGCAGGTGAGGACGCCGAAGCCCACCGGCACTCCCGTGCGCACGCTGACGTCGGTGAGGCCCATCGTCGCCGCCTGGCAGACGTAGTCGAAATGGGGCGTCCCGCCGCGGATCACGACGCCGAGCGCGACGACGGCGTCGAAGTGCGGTGCGAGACGTGCCGCGGCGACCGGCAGCTCGAAGCTACCGGGAACCCTCACCTCGGTGGTCTCGACGCCGGCCTCGGCCGCGGCCCGGCGCGCGCCGTCGAGCAGTCCGTCCATGATCCCGGTGT
>NZ_KI914787.1:4897-6336 GCF_000520535.1 Arthrobacter sp. H41 | reverse complement strand
GCTGCATCCTTGTTGATTCCGCGAATGTCGATGACGGGTGCGCCGTGGCCGCTCATGAAGTGCTCCTGGGAGTCGATGGGTGGAGGTCGGATAGGTGGACGATGAGGTCCTCGATCGAGATCAGCGCCAGTGCATGCTCATCAGCGAACTGACGGAGGGCGGGCAACCGCATCATGGTCCCGTCGTCGTGCACGAGTTCGGCGATCACCGCCGCCGGCTCCATCCCCGCGAGCCGGCACAGCTCCACGCCGGCTTCGGTGTGCCCGGGCCGTTCGAGGACGCCGCCCGTGGCAGCGCGGAGGGGAAACATATGCCCGGGCCTCGTGAGGTCTATCGGTTCGCTGTCCGGGGAGGCGAGGATCCGGGCGGTGAGTGCCCTGTCCGCCGCGCTGATCCCGGTGCTGACGCCGGATGCCGCGTCGCAGGAGACCGTGTACGCGGTGCCCTTCGAATCCTCGTTGACCGCTGTCATCGGCGGCAGCCGAAGGCGGTCGGCGGCTGCGCCTTCGATCGGGACGCACAGCACCCCCGAGGTGTAGCGGACCGTCCATCCCACCAGGGCGGGCGTCGCGGACTGGGCGGCGAAAATGATGTCGCCCTCATTTTCCCGGTCGGCGTCATCCACGACGACGACGGCACGTCCTGCGGCGATGGCCTCGACGGCGAGTTGGACCGGGTCGAGGACGACGGCCTGCCTCCCTGCGCCTGCATCCCCTACGCCTTCAGCTGCTGCTGCATCCTTGTTGATTCCGCGAATGTCGATGACGGGTGCGCCGTGGCCGCTCATGAAGTGCTCCTGGGAGTCGATGGGTGGAGGTCGGATAGGTGGACGATGAGGTCCTCGATCGAGATCAGCGCCAGTGCATGCTCATCAGCGAACTGACGGAGGGCGGGCAACCGCATCATGGTCCCGTCGTCGTGCACGAGTTCGGCGATCACCGCCGCCGGCTCCATCCCCGCGAGCCGGCACAGCTCCACGCCGGCTTCGGTGTGCCCGGGCCGTTCGAGGACGCCGCCCGTGGCAGCGCGGAGGGGAAACATATGCCCGGGCCTCGTGAGGTCTATCGGTTCGCTGTCCGGGGAGGCGAGGATCCGGGCGGTGAGTGCCCTGTCCGCCGCGCTGATCCCGGTGCTGACGCCGGATGCCGCGTCGCAGGAGACCGTGTACGCGGTGCCCTTCGAATCCTCGTTGACCGCTGTCATCGGCGGCAGCCGAAGGCGGTCGGCGGCTGCGCCTTCGATCGGGACGCACAGCACCCCCGAGGTGTAGCGGACCGTCCATCCCACCAGGGCGGGCGTCGCGGACTGGGCGGCGAAAATGATGTCGCCCTCATTTTCCCGGTCGGCGTCATCCACGACGACGACGGCACGTCCTGCGGCGATGGCCTCGACGGCGAGTTGGACCGGGTCGAGGACGACGGCCTGCCTCCCTGCGCCTG
>NZ_KI914787.1:0-4797 GCF_000520535.1 Arthrobacter sp. H41 | reverse complement strand
GGCTGCCGGGCCCGCCGTCGTCGGTCCTTCGACGGATGGGGCGATCATGCGCTGACCGCCGTGTCACTTGCCGTGCCGGACGGAGCGTCGGCGCCGTCGCTGTGCCTGCCGGCGGCCTCGGTCACCGCGGCGAACCCCAGGAGACGCTCCGCGTACTTGGCGAGCACATCCATTTCGAGGTTGACCGGCCCGCCGATGGCCTTGCTGCCCAGACCGGTGGCATCGAGCGTCGTGGGGATCAGCCCTACCTCGAACCAGGCCTCAACGGCCGCCGGTGGACTCACCGCCGTCACCGTCAGGGAGACGCCGTCGATGGCGATGGATCCCTTCTCCGCTGCGTACCGGGCGAGGTCGGCCGGCAGGTGGAAACGCAGCCGGTGCCAGGCACCAAGGTCCTCGCGCTCCACCAGCGTGCCCAGCCCGTCCACGTGCCCCTGCACCACGTGCCCGTCGAGCCGCCCGCCGGCCTGGACGCACCGCTCGAGGTTCACCGCTGCGCCCGGTGTCAGCATGCCCGTGGTGGTGCGACGCAGGGTCTCCCCCATGACGTCCACCGCCACCCGGCCGCCGTCGAGCTTCACTGCCGTCAGGCATACCCCGTTGACGGCGATCGACCCGCCGGGGGCTAGGTCGGCGCCGCTGACCGGGGCGTCGAACACCAGCACGGCGCTCTCCTGGTCCCCTGCGACGTCGAGGGACACGACGCGTCCCTGTTCTGACACTATTCCTGTGAACATGGTGGCTCCTGGTCTCGTGACGCTGACTGCGTCGTCGGGGTTTGCGATGGTGGCTGGAGGGGTACCGCAGGTGGGGCCGGTCCGTCGGCATCGTCCTCGGGTCGGAGGTGGAGCCGAAGATCGGCTCCCAGCTGCTGGACGGCGACGCCACCGGCCGGGTCGAACCGCCAGCGGCTCGCTGCAGCAAGGGTGGAAATACCGAGTGACGGGATCAGGGGCTTGCCGTCGCCGAGGATGATGGGCGCCACATAGCTGAAGATCTCATCCACCACCCCTGCGTGAAGGAATGCACCTGCGATGGTGGGGCCGCCCTCCACCATCAGGTGCCGGACTCCGCGCTGCATGAGTTGATCGAGGGCTCCGTTAACATCCCGTGTGGCCAGATGGAGGAAGCCGGGCCCTCGGATGGCGGCGTCGTCGGGCGGTTCCCGTAGCCCCATCACCACCCGGAGGGGCTGGCGCGCATCGCTTCCTGGGCGGGCCGTGAGCCGCGGATCGTCCGCCAGCACGGTGCCGGTGCCGACCAGGACGGCGTCGGCGCGTGCCCGGATCGTATGGCCGTCCGCTCGGGCCTGCGGACCGGTGATCCACTGGCTCGTACCGTCCGGCGCCGCCACCCGGCCGTCGAGGGTTCCCGCGGTCTTGAGGGTGACGAACGGCCTGCCTTCGGCGATCGACCGGGCCCAACGTGAGTTCAGGTCGCCGGCAGCTGCCGCCAGAACTCCGCCGGAACATTCCACAGCCCGGGACCTCAGCCAGGCCGCTCCGCCAGCTGCCTCGGTGTTGGTATCCGTGGCGGCGTAGACCACCCGGCGGATGCCCGCCGCGTAAACCGCTTCGCAGCACGGGCCGGTGCGTCCCGTATGGCTGCAGGGCTCGAGGGTGACCACCATCGTTCCACCGTCGACGTCGTTGCCGCGGCTCCGCGCGTCCGCCAGGGCTGCGGGCTCGGCGTGGGGCGTTCCGGCGCCGTTGTGCGCGCCCTCACCGATCACCGTGCGGAACCGGTCAAGAACCACGGCTCCTACAAGAGGATTTGCGCCTCGAACACCGCTCCCCGCAAGGTCCAGTGCACGCAGCATGGCACCGTGTTCGGCAAGCTCACGCTCTGCGTCGGGAATCATGGCAGCACCTGCCCTGCCGGTCCCTGTAGAACTTCCATGTCGCTTCCTTTGCCGTTGAGCGGCTTCGGGGTGACGACAGCAGGAAGGGCCATCCGGCGCCCGGCGCATGGCCGAACTCCGGGCTCCGGACTGCGGTTCACATCCTCGCGGAGGATGCGCCCACGGCACGGGTGCCCTGCTGTTCGTGCTTCTCCCATCCAGACTTTAACTGTCGGTCCCGGAATTCCACCGGCTCAACCGATGGCTGCTGCGCGGAATGCGCGGCGGCCATCGGGTCGCGGACTATAACCGCCGGTTCGGAATTACACCGACCCCGGAGCACGTACTTGGAAAGAGTATTTCATACCGCCCAGGGGCAGCGTCATAATTCATCCGCAGGCGATCAAGCGGGACCTTGCGGTGTCCCTCGAAGCCGCAGTGTCAGCTCAGTGTCACGGCAAACGATGCCCGTGGCGGTAGTCGCCGCCGCACGTGAACGGATCAACGGGCCACTGCGTGAGAACTCGTCGTCTTGGAAAGCCGCTGCACACTCCATTCGCCGGTCACTGGGTCGCCCGGCGCAGTAGCTATCGGATCCGCTAGCAGATTGACGAGGACCGGCAGGTAGTGCTGAGCGCCCCCATCCGCGGGAGAGTTGATGGCGACTTGCGTTCGTTCAGCCAACCCTCCCGGTAGCTGCCATGGGACCGAGCTGGACGCAGTGGTATTGGACACAGGAGCTGGTATCACTGTTGTCGATACAGCCCTTGATATCAGGTACCCGCAATTGTTTGATGAGGTGGTACGACCGACCGGCACCGACGCGGTCGGGCAAACACTGTGGCCGCCGCAGCCGGATGGTCGACTGAACGGTTTCTCGTGGACTCCACGGTCAACCGAGCGCACCAGCACGCAGCGAACCTCTTCGTGGCGCAGGGACCTGTCGAGCTACATGAAACTACAGGACGGACGTCCTGATCACGCGATCGGGAGGTCCCGGGGCGGGTTGACCACGAAGATCCATCACCTGTGCGATGGGAAGATACGCCCGTTGGTGATGGTCCTCGGGCCCCGCCAGGGCGGGGATTTCCCGATGTTCCCGCACCGGCTGGACGCCTTGAGCGTTCCCCGGCTCGGTCCCGGCCGGGCCCGTTTCCGTCCGGACCGGGCGTTGGGAGATAAGGCCTATTCCTCCAATGCCAGCCGGGAACTGCTCCGCGCACGAGGCGTTCAGGCTGTTATTTCGGAACGCTCCGACGAGGAAGCGAGCCGCAAACGCCGCGGAAAGCAAGCATCCGTTGTGCACAAGTACGATTTCGAGCGCGAGTTGTTGATCCGCATGCGTATCCGATGAGGCGTCCGTCATGATTCACTCTGTAGCGGTTGGAATACCCCGGCGGGACAATATTGCGAGCGATGTATACGCGAACCGATGGGACCAGATTCCATATGAGGGTGAGTCCCCTGTAGGGCGTTCCGAAATGATGAGCACCGGCCCGTCGGTGGGCGTCTACGAGCGGGACTTTCGATGGTCGGCTCGAATGGTGAGTCGTCCTTTTGGAGGAAAAGGTCCATTCGCGTGGAACGAACATGGTGCACCGTGGTCAGGGTCGGTGGGCCTATGCACCGATGTTGAAGCGTTCGACGCTTTCCGGTCCTCCCAATTGCGAAGACCAGTCCCGTTTACGTGACGCCTCACTGTAGAATTTTTTGAGCCTAACCTGGCGGCCCTTCGCCCGAAAGCAGAGCATTTGTCAGTCATCGATACGCCCGCCGTTTCACTGCGGTCCCGGGCTATCTACGACGTGATGAGAATGCTCTCCCGGGTGCGTTTGGCCGAACCGGAGCTGCTCGGCTTGAGCGCTGTGATCCGCCCTGGTGATCATGTGTTCGACGTGGGCGCCGCTTATGGCATGTATACCTTCCCCCTTGCACATCTGGTGGGTGCCGACGGTTCCGTCCATGCGTTCGAACCTCAGCCAAGACAACACCAAATAATGAGGGCACTGAGCCGTTTGATGGGTGTGGGGCACATCAACATCACGCGGTCCGTCCTTGGAGCGGCGCAGGGCGAGCATCTGATGCTGTTGCCGTTGCGTTTTGGGGTTCCGATTCACGGACACGCGCACATCGCCGACGGCACGGAACACGCGTTGACCAAGCAGTCTGCTCGCACCAGGCGCCTGCTGACGCCGATGGTCACCATCGATTCCTGGTGTGAACTTCACAATGTAGAAAACGTTTCCTTCATAAAAGTAGACGTCGAGGGCTTCGAACCGGATGTTCTTATCGGTGCCATCCGCACCATCACCCGGTACCAGCCCAGCCTGCTGCTTGAAATTGAGGACCGGCATACCGGCCGCTACGGCCGGGGCGCCAACCAGTTCGCCGAAGAAGTACTTGATAGCTGGCCCGATTACAGCATGTACAGATGGTCCGGCGGTTCCTGGACGCCCACCGACCGCGTCCGGGCCAGCAGCCGTAACTATCTCTTCGCCACTGACGAAGCCTTCCAGCGCGCTGAAGTGGTGGATCGTCACCAGCACGCCAATTTCCGACCGTCGACCCTGTGATTGCCCGAGCAATGCAGAGCTGAGTTTTTTTGCAACCATCGGGTCTTTTCTTCCCGATACTATAAGCCCGCTTATGATTGGGTTCCTGCGCTCCGTCGCCGCAGTGCTGTTAGCGCATCACCAAAAGGAAAGGCCTGCCCATGGATTCGCCCCGAGTGTTCGACACGGTGTCGATCATCTTCAATCCCAATAGCACCGGTGATGCGCCGAAGCTGGCCGGTGAACTGCATGAGCAGTTGCGCGAGCTTCTGTCCGATAAGACGGAGATTCGGTTGCAGCCCACAGAGCATGCCGGGCATGCAATCGACCTGGCGCGGGATGCGGCTGCCGCAGGCAATGCCCTGGTGGTGTCCGTCAGCGGTGATGGCGGCTACAACGAGGTGG
>NZ_KI914786.1:46934-54663 GCF_000520535.1 Arthrobacter sp. H41 | reverse complement strand
GGCGGACCGGCCGGCAGGGCGCCTGCATCCGGCTGCGCGGGTTGACCGGTCCGATCGGGCGTAGCAGGCATCACCGGCAGTTCCGGGATGATGCCGGAGATCGCGCCGCCGGACGTCAGAATGGGGACGCCGAACGCCAGCCCTCCTCCCAGCAGCAGGGCTGCGGCGCCGCCGCCGATGATTCCTCGGATCGGCAAGCCGCCCCCGCTCCGCGGCTTCCGGGCGTTACTTCGTCCGATCCTGCCGCCAGGCTGTGCGGTTTCCCGGCCCGGCCGTCGTCGCCTGCCGAGGTCCTTGTTCTGGTCGTTCCGCCGGGTTCGCAGCTGGGGGAGGACACTTTCGTGGACCGAGCCGACGAGGTCGACGGGCAGGGGGGTTCCGGAACCCAGGACGATACTTGCGAACTCGGCAGCGGTGGGCCGCTGCAGATCGGCTTCCGAAAGCCCCGCTTCGATGAGTTCCATCAGCTGGGCCGGGACACCGGGTACCAGAAGCGACAGCGGAGCCCTTTCGGCGGCGGGGCCCGGCGCCCGCCCTGTCAGGACGAACCAGGCCACCGCGGCGAGGGCGAAGACATCCATCCCCGTATCGAGCTCCGGTCCACCGGAGCTGACCCCCGAGTGCCTCCCTCGTCCGATAGGGGGCCGGGTGAAGCCGGGCGTCCCGAACGCTGCACCGGTGCCCTCCCCCAGCAGGCGTCCCACCCCCAGGTCGCTGAGGAGCGGTTTTCCTTCGGCAGTGAAGAGGATATTGCCGGGCGACACATCGCCGTGTGCAGCCCCCTCTGAATGCAGGTAGGCCAGGGCCTGCGCAATGGGGGCAAGGACGGTGACAGCTTCACCGACCGGCAACGGACCCCGGCTCGCGACAAGCTGCAGCAGTGAACCGCCCGGAGCGTAATCCAACCGGACGGTGGGCCCCTGGTCCGTGAGTACCAACTCGTGAACCCGAATCAGGTGCTCATGCGCGAACCGCTGCAGCAGTCGCAGTTCACGGCCTGCGTCGGTCCCGGCTCCGCCGGAATCCGCAAGGCTCCCCTCCGAGAGATTGCCCGGGCCTGGCAGGCCGTCGGTCGGGTTCATACCGGAAGCGCTCGACGTCGTGACCTTCAGGGCGAAAGGCTCCCCGGTGGTGACGCCCTCGATGAGCCATACCAGGGCGCTCCCACCCCGGCCGAGCAGGCGCCCCGTCCGGAACCCCGCGATCCGGGGCGGCAGGAAGCCGTCGCCGTCCTCGCCGCCGTCGCGCTCGTTCTCCGTGCGATAGTCCATTCATCAGTTCTAGACCAGCCTGCACCGTGCCAGACGGTTATCCACAGGCAATTCGACATCGCGCCAAGGTCTACCCTTGAGATATGACTCTTGAGCTCTTGCGGATCGGATTCTCCCCGCATTTCATCGGGTACGAAGACGGCTGGAGCCGCCAGCAGCAGTTGCACTCCGCCGTCGTGGAAGGCGCTTCACCCAGCACCGTCCTGCTGCTTGAGCACACAGCGGTGTATACGGCCGGCAAGCGGACCGAGGACCACGAGCGGCCCCTCGACGGCACCCCCGTCGTGCCGGCGGACCGCGGCGGCAAACTCACCTGGCACGGGCCCGGTCAACTCGTGGGTTACCCGATCCTCGCCCTGCCGGAGCCGACGAAAGTCGCCGGCTACGTCGATCTCCTCGAGGAGATAATAATCACTGTCCTGAGGGATTACGGCCTCGAGGGGATCCGCGTCGAAGGCCGGTCCGGGGTGTGGATCGCGGCGGACGGGGAACGTCCGGAACGGAAGATCGCCGCCGTCGGCATCCGCGTCAAGCGCAGGGTGACGATGCACGGCTTCGCCATCAATTGCAGCAATGACCTGGCACCGTTCCAGCAGATCGTCCCCTGCGGAATCGCCGACGCCGGGGTGACCACCATCTCCGCAGAGACCGGGCGGACCGTCACTCCACTCGATATCGTTTCGCGTATTGAAGACGAACTGCGTAAGAATGAATCATTATTGGTTCTCGACGAGGCAGCTTGTGCCCGCCTCGTCGGGGCAGCTAGCCGAGCTGGGTCGTACCAGCCGGAAGGAGCTTTCCTGTGAGTCTCGCCCCCGAAGGCCGCCGCCTGCTGCGCATCGAAGCGCGTAACGCCGAGACGCCCGTCGAGCGCAAACCGGACTGGATCAAGGCCAAGGTCAATATCGGTCCTGAGTTCGTCGCGATGAAGAATTTGGTCAAGAAGGAGGGCCTCCACACAGTGTGCGAGGAGGCCGGCTGCCCCAACATCTTCGAGTGCTGGGAGGACCGCGAGGCAACGTTCCTCATCGGTGGTTCCGAGTGCACCCGCCGCTGCGATTTCTGCCAGATCGACACAGGCAAGCCCCAGCCGCTGGATCGGAGCGAGCCGTTCAAGGTAGCGCAATCCGTGAAGTCGATGAACCTCCGCTACGCCACCGTGACCGGAGTGGCGCGGGACGATCTTCCCGACGAGGGCGTCTGGCTCTATGCCGAGACCATCCGCCAGATCCACAGCATGAACCCCGGCACCGGCGTCGAGATCCTGATCCCGGACTTCTCCGGCCGCCCCGAACACATCTCCGCCATCTGCGATGCGGCTCCCGAGGTCTTCGCCCACAACGTGGAGACCGTACCCCGGATCTTCAAGAAGATCCGGCCTGCGTTCCGCTACCAGCGCTCGCTCGACGTTCTCACGCAGGGCCGGGACCTCGGCATGGTGACGAAGTCGAACCTGATCCTCGGAATGGGCGAAACCCGGGCGGAAATCTCCGAAGCGCTCCGCGACCTGCACGACGCCGGCTGCGACCTCATCACCATCAACCAGTACCTTCGCCCGAGCGAGCGGCACCTCCCTGTCGACCGCTGGGTGAAGCCCGGCGAGTTCGTGGACCTGCGGAACGAAGCCGAGGAGATCGGGTTCCTCGGCGTCATGGCTGGTCCGCTGGTGCGCTCCTCATACCGTGCTGGCAGGTTGTGGGCCGGAGCGATGCGCAGGAAGGGCCTCGAGCTGCCCCCCGAACTCGCGCACATCGAAGACTCGGGCTCAACCCTGCAGGAAGCATCCACCCTCCTCGCAGGCTAGGGTCCTGCCCGTTGCCGCCGGCGGTGCCCGATCTCGGGGCCGCGGCCATCACGTAGGATTGTAGAACTATGTCGCACAGCACTGATTCCTCCTCCCCCGCGCCCAAACGGCGTCTGTTCTCCCGCAAGCCCAGGGCCGCGAAAGGGCCGAAGAAGACCGGGCGGATGAAGCAGATCGTCGAAGTCTTCAAGATGACGCGCCGGAACGACCCCAGCGTGGTGTGGTTCATGCTGCTGGCCTTCGTGGGCATCGTGGCCGTCGGCCTGCTGATCGGCGTGCTGATCCAGAACATCATCACGCTTCTCCTCATTTCCTTGCCGCTCGCCTTCCTTGCCGCAATCTTCATTCTTTCGCGGAAAGCGGAACGTGCCGCGTTCTCCCAGATCGAAGGAAAACCGGGAGCAGCGGGAGCAGCACTCAGCGTACTGCGCAGGGGCTGGATCCTTCAGGAGCAGCCGGTTGCGGTGAATCCCCGCACCCAGGACGCGGTGTTCCGCGTCATCGGACGGCCCGGAATCATCCTCGTGTCCGAGGGTCCGTCAGCACGGATCAAACAGCTCGTCGACGGTGAGCGCCGCAAGATGAACCGCATCGTCCCGAACGTGCCGGTCCATGTCCTCGAGACAGGACGGGATGAGGGACAGGTGGCGCTTGCCAAGGTTCCGAAGACCATCCAGAAGCTCAAGAAGTCACTCACGAAGCAGGAAGTCCACGCCGTGGACAAGCGGCTTGCCGCACTCGGCACGAAACTTCCGATCCCCAAGGGAGTAGACCCCTTCAAGGCGCGCCCGGACCGTAAGGCGATGCGCGGACGCTAGGGGTTCGAACCTGGACCGAGGGCACTAGATACGGACGAGCGCCGTTCCGCGTACCCGATCGTGGAGTCCGCGCTGATCGACGTCGAAGATGAGTGCCGGGACCACCAGGCACACGAGGACCGCGCGGACGGTGGCGGTCAGATATCCCGCCGGGCGGCCTTCGAGGGTCTGCACCTGCATGCGGAACACCCGGTGACCGATGCTGTAGCCGAAGAAGCCCACGAGCAGGATCTGCTCGACGAGGAAGACCAGCAGGGTCGCCAGGCTGTCCCAGTTGAAGAACGCGGCAGAGACCAGTGAGCAGAGGGCCCAGTCGATGGCGATCGCTCCGATGCGGGGTCCCAGCCGCGCGATCGAGCCCGGCCCGCCCTGCGGGCGCCCGAGGCGTTGACCCGGCCAGGCGGAGCCGCCCGCGGGTGGTGGGCCGTTCAACCAGGATCCGACGTCGTTTCTATTGACCACCCTTCAAGATTACTGCGGGTCGAGGCGCCTGCCGTGCGCCGGAGAGCCGCGCACCTGCACCATGCATCTGCACCATGGGACGCATTGGGGCTAGGCTCGAAGAACACCGAAGTACTCCCACCGGCCAGGAAACGAGCCGGAAACAAAGCCGACACCGGCGGGTAACCCTGCGCGCCTACAGTTGGAACAAGTTACCGGCGGCACTCCGTGCGGCCCGTTCACCCCCACAGCCATGCGTAAGGAGCATAAATCGATGTTCAAGAATGCGGACGAAGTCCTCAAATACATCGCTGACGAAGAGGTCAAGTTCGTCGACGTCCGATTCACCGACCTACCCGGGGTGCAGCAGCACTTCAACGTGCCGGCGAAGTCGGTCGACGCTGACTTCTTCGTTCACGGCCAACTGTTCGACGGCTCCTCCATCCGCGGCTTCCAGGGCATCGCCGAGTCGGACATGCAGCTGATTCCGGACGTCACCACGGCGTTCATCGATCCATTCCGGACCGAGAAGACCCTCGCCCTGAACTTCTCGATCGTCAACCCGCGCACCGGTGATCCTTACCACCGCGACCCCCGCGGCGTGGCGGAACGGGCGGAGGCCTACCTGGCGTCCACCGGCATCGCGGATACCGCGTTCTTCGCGTCCGAGGCAGAATTCTTCATCTTCGACAACGTCCAGTACGAGTCCTCACCGCAGGGCAGCTTCTACAAGGTCGACTCGATCGAAGCGCCCTGGAACAGCGGCCGCGAGGAAATCGGCGGCAACCTCGGCAACAAGACGCCGTTCAAGGGCGGCTACTTCCCGGTGTCCCCCGTCGACAAACAGGCGGACCTTCGCGACGCCATCTGCGTGGAGCTGGACAAGGCGGGCCTTGAGGTCGAGCGCTCGCACCACGAGGTCGGCGGCGCAGGCCAGGCCGAGATCAACTACAAATTCACCACCATGACCCACGCGGCCGACGATCTGCAGAAGTTCAAGTACATCGTCAAGAACGTCTCCGATGCGTGGGGCAAGTCAGCCACGTTCATGCCGAAGCCGGTCTTCGGTGACAACGGCTCGGGCATGCACTGCCACCAGTCGCTGTGGAGCGGCGGCGTTCCGCTTTTCTACGACGAAAAGGGTTACGCAGGCCTCTCCGACATGGCCCGCTGGTACATCGGCGGCCTGCTGAAGCACGCCTCCGCCGTCCTCGCCTTCACCAACCCGACCGTCAACTCCTACCGCCGCCTGGTCAAGGGCTTCGAAGCCCCGGTCAACATGGTCTATTCCCAGGGCAACCGCTCGGCCGGCATCCGAATCCCCATTACCGGTTCCAACCCCAAGGCCAAGCGCATCGAGTTCCGCGCACCGGACCCCTCGTCCAACCCGTACCTCGCCTTCGCCGCCCAGCTGATGGCCGGGCTCGACGGGATCAAGAACCGCATCGAGCCGGCCGACCCGATCGACAAGGACCTTTACGAGCTTCCTGCCGAAGAGGCCAAGGATATCCAGAAGGCTCCCGGGTCCCTTGAGGAGGCGCTGCTCGCCCTCGAGGCGGACAACGAGTTCCTTCAGGCCGGCGGCGTCTTCACGCAGGACCTCATCGACACCTGGGTGGACTACAAGCGCGAGATGGAGATCCGTCCCCTGTCGCTGCGCCCGAACCCCTACGAGTTCGAGCTGTACTACGGGGTGTAGCCCCAGCGCTGTGTGAGCCCGAGCGGTCGCTGCAAGTCTCCGATTCCGGGGGTTGCGGCGACCGTTTCGTCGTGAGGGCGACTGCGCTCACGTCACGCGGCGGGAGGAGCGGTTTCCGGGTTCCACGTCGTCCGCAACCCGGATCCGCGGACCGAACCTCTCGACAATTGCCACCATCGAGCACCAGGACGGCGTGCCGCGCTGCGACACGCCGGTTATCAAGGGACTCCGGCGACCAATGCCGGAAGGTCTGATGCACGCCGGCCGGAATCGGCCGTCATGGTGCACCCCTCCCCGTGAAAGCCACCGGGCGTCAGTACCCGTAGAAGTGGCGCTCGAAGACCGCACGGCTGCGACGGGTCAGGCGGAGGTAGTCCTCCTCGAGCTGGGCTCCGCTCTCGGGCCCGTACCCGCACCAGCGCGCCACCGCCTCGAGGTCACGGCGCGAGGAGGGCAGGAGGTCCGAGCTGCGACCGCTCCAGATGACGTTCGCCGCACGGATGCGAGTGGCAAGGCACCAGCTCCGCCGGAGAGTCTCGAGGTCCTCCCGAGGCAACAGGTCGGCATCCCCCAGCGCGTCCATTGCCTCGAGCGTCGACGGCGTCCTCAGGGAAGGTGCGGCGTGCGCATGCCGCAGCTGCAGAAGCTGGACCAGCCATTCGACGTCGCTCAGGGCTCCGCGACCGAGCTTCAGGTGACGTGACGGATCGGCACCGCGCGGCAGGCGCTCCGCTTCCACGCGGGCCTTGATCCGGCGGATCTCCCGCAGGTCGGTATCGGACAACTCGGCGGGATAGCGGATGGGGTCGATCAGCGCGAGGAAATCCCGGGCGAGCGCGTCGTCTCCGGCGAGCGGCCGCGCGCGGAGCAGCGCCTGGGCCTCCCAGATCAGCGACCACCGCCTGTAGTACTCCCGGAAGGAATCGAGCGACCGCACCATCGGCCCCTGCTTGCCCTCCGGCCGCAGGGCGGCATCGATCTCCAGCACCCGCTCGGCGAGAACGGGCGGCTTGCAGGGTTGGGTCAGGAGGGCCGCGAGCTGCGCGACCACCTTTTCGGCCTGCTGCTGTGCGGCTGCGGCATCGGCGCCGGGGTGCGGCCGGTGGACGTAGACGACGTCGGCGTCGGACCCGTAGGTGATCTCTCCGCCGCCCTGGCGTCCCATGGCCATCACGACGACGTCGGTCACGCGCTCCTCGGTGGCGTGAACGGCCTTTTCCGCGACGTGCAGCGCCCCGAGGACGGCAGCCCGGTCGGCGTCGGAGAGTGCATGGCCCACCTCGGGCTGGGTCAGCAGTCCTGCGCTGTCGGCGATCGCGATCCGGAGGAGTTCACGGCGGCGGATCAGCCGGATGAGCCGCATCGCCTCCAACGGCTCCGGGTGGCGGGACATCTTGGACTGGATCTCCTGCCACTGCACATCGAAGCTGTCGGGGACAAGCTCGGCGTCGGACCCCAGCCACTTGGTCGATTCCGGGGAGACCTCGAGCAGGTCGGTGATGAACCGGCTGCTCGAAAGCACCACGCAGAGCCGTTCAGCGGCGGCCTTCGAGTCCCGGAGCATCCCGAGGTACCAGTGGCTCTCCCCCAGTGACTCACTCAGCCGCCTGAAGCCCAGCAGCCCGGCGTCGGGATCGACGCCGTCGGCGAACCAGGCCAGCAGGATCGGCAGGAGCTGGCGCTGCAGCACGGCCCG
>NZ_KI914786.1:45396-46834 GCF_000520535.1 Arthrobacter sp. H41 | reverse complement strand
CTGCAGCACGGCCCGGCGCCGGATCCCGCCGGTAAGGGCCTCGATGTGCCGCATGGCACCCTTCGGATCCGAGTACCCGAGCGCCGCCAGCCGTGCCTGCGCCGCTTCCGGTGTGAGCTGGACATCCTCGGCGCTCAGGTTCGCGGCAGTGTTGAGGAGCGGCCGGTAGAAGATCGAGTCATGGAGGCGCCGCACCAGGCGCTTGGTGTGCTGCCATTCCTCGAGCAGTCCCTGGGCACTGGGTCGCGTACCCGTCGAAGCGCCCGCTGACGAGCGGGCCAGTGCGCGGAGGGCGGCCTCGTCGTCGGTCCTCGGCATCAGGTGCGTACGGCGCATCCGGGTGAGCTGGAGGCGGTGCTCGAGCACGCGGAGGTAGCGGTAGGCGCCGTCGAAATCGACAGCATCAGAGCGCCCGATATAGCCGCCGGCACTGAGCGCCCGAATGGCGCCCACGGTGTCCCGCACCCGCAGGGTGGTATCGACCCGGCCGTGCACCAGTTGAAGCAGCTGCACGGTGAACTCGATGTCGCGAAGGCCCCCCGGTCCCAGCTTGAGCTGCCGGGCCTCCTCGCTGCGGGGGATGTTCTCCGTCACCCTCCGCCGCATGGCCCGCACCGCCTCGACGAAGCCGTCGCGCTGGGAGGAGGCCCAGACCAGCGGCGCGATGCCCTCCTCGTAGCGGCGGCCCAGCTCGGGGTCGCCCGCCACGGCCCGGGCTTTCAGGAGCGCCTGGAACTCCCACATCTGCGCCCATCGTTCGTAGTAGCTCAGGTGCGACTCGAGCGTGCGGACCAGCGGACCGTCCCGGGCCGTGCCTGCGCCGCTTCCGGTGTGAGCTGGACATCCTCGGCGCTCAGGTTCGCGGCAGTGTTGAGGAGCGGCCGGTAGAAGATCGAGTCATGGAGGCGCCGCACCAGGCGCTTGGTGTGCTGCCATTCCTCGAGCAGTCCCTGGGCACTGGGTCGCGTACCCGTCGAAGCGCCCGCTGACGAGCGGGCCAGTGCGCGGAGGGCGGCCTCGTCGTCGGTCCTCGGCATCAGGTGCGTACGGCGCATCCGGGTGAGCTGGAGGCGGTGCTCGAGCACGCGGAGGTAGCGGTAGGCGCCGTCGAAATCGACAGCATCAGAGCGCCCGATATAGCCGCCGGCACTGAGCGCCCGAATGGCGCCCACGGTGTCCCGCACCCGCAGGGTGGTATCGACCCGGCCGTGCACCAGTTGAAGCAGCTGCACGGTGAACTCGATGTCGCGAAGGCCCCCCGGTCCCAGCTTGAGCTGCCGGGCCTCCTCGCTGCGGGGGATGTTCTCCGTCACCCTCCGCCGCATGGCCCGCACCGCCTCGACGAAGCCGTCGCGCTGGGAGGAGGCCCAGACCAGCGGCGCGATGCCCTCCTCGTAGCGGCGGCCCAGCTCGGGGTCGCCCGCCACGGCCCGGGCTT
>NZ_KI914786.1:44551-45296 GCF_000520535.1 Arthrobacter sp. H41 | reverse complement strand
CCCGCCACGGCCCGGGCTTTCAGGAGCGCCTGGAACTCCCACATCTGCGCCCATCGTTCGTAGTAGCTCAGGTGCGACTCGAGCGTGCGGACCAGCGGACCGTCCCGGCCCTCGGGTCGCAGGTTCGCATCCACCTCCCAGAGTGCCGGTTCGATTCCCGGCGAATAGACCCCGCGGGAGATCCCGGACGCGAGGAAGGTGCCGATCCGGGTGGCCTGCGCTTCATCGAGACCTGGTGCGTCGAGGACGTAGATGACGTCGACGTCCGAGATGTAGTTCAGCTCACCCGCGCCGCACTTTCCCATCGCGATCACCGCGAGGCGCACCTTCGCGACGTCGTCGGGAGGGTAGCTGGACGTGGCTTCCCGGCGGGCGACGGCGAGCGACGCCTCGAGCGCCGCCGCTGGAGCGCCTGGAACTCCCACATCTGCGCCCATCGTTCGTAGTAGCTCAGGTGCGACTCGAGCGTGCGGACCAGCGGACCGTCCCGGCCCTCGGGTCGCAGGTTCGCATCCACCTCCCAGAGTGCCGGTTCGATTCCCGGCGAATAGACCCCGCGGGAGATCCCGGACGCGAGGAAGGTGCCGATCCGGGTGGCCTGCGCTTCATCGAGACCTGGTGCGTCGAGGACGTAGATGACGTCGACGTCCGAGATGTAGTTCAGCTCACCCGCGCCGCACTTTCCCATCGCGATCACCGCGAGGCGCACCTTCGCGACGTCGTCGGGAGGGTAGCTGGACGTGGC
>NZ_KI914786.1:30561-44451 GCF_000520535.1 Arthrobacter sp. H41 | reverse complement strand
GAGCGACGCCTCGAGCGCCGCCGCTGCGAGGTCCGCGAGCTCCCTGCCGACCGCGGGCAGGTAGTCGACGGGCGACGGAGCCGACAGGTCGCGCACGGCCAGATCCGCCAGGTGCCGCCGGTACGTCGTCCGCAGGCGCTGGTGCGCCTCGGTGCCGGTGATCCCCGCCATGGGGTTGTCATTCCCGGGATCCGCCGCAACGGCTTCCAGAAGGGAGGCACGCAGCGACCGGTCGTCGACCTGCGGCAGGCTTCCGGGAGGCGATTGAACGACGTCGAGGTGCTCCGGGTGGCGCATGAGGAACTCACCGAGCGCCTCGGATGCCCCGAGGAGCCGGAACAGTGCCGTGCAGCGCGCGGTGTCCCCCGTGATGAGGGACACCGCTTCCGGGTGTGCGGCCAGCAGGCGGACGCAGGACTGCAGGGCGAGGTCGGGGCTGGCGGAGGATGCAAGGGCGTCGAACAGGATTCCCTCGTCGATCCCGTCGAGTTCCGGGGCAGCGAGGAACCGCCTGCTCTGCTCGAGGTCGGTGAACCCGGAGCTGATCAGTTTCCCGTTGGAGCTCGGTCCACCGACTCCCTGGGCGCGTTCCGTTAGAGGATCCCCAGGTTGCGGCGAAGTTCGTAGGGGGTCACCTGGATGCGGTAGTCATGCCACTCGGCACGCTTGTTCCGCAGGAAATTCTCGAAGACCTGCTCCCCCAGGATTTCGGCGACCAGTTCGGACTCCTCCATGGCCCGCGTTGCATCGTGAAGGCTCGCGGGAAGGGGATCATGGCCCATTGCGCGTCGCTCGGCCGCGGTGAGGCTCCAGACGTCGTCCTCGGCGCCCTGCGGCAGTTCGTACTCCTCCTGAATGCCCTTGAGTCCCGCACCGAGCAGCACCGAGTACGCCAGATACGGATTGCTGGCCGAGTCGATGCCGCGGTACTCAATGCGGGCGGACTGGCCCTTGTTCGGCTTGTACAGGGGTACACGCACCAGGGCCGAGCGGTTGTTGTGGCCCCAGGAGAGGTAGCTGGGAGCTTCTCCCCCGCCCCACAGGCGCTTGTAGGAGTTCACGAACTGGTTGGTGACGGCAGTGAATTCGGGGGCGTGGCGCAGGATGCCCGCGATGAACTGCCGGGCGGTGCGCGAGAGCTGGAACTCGGCTCCTGCCTCGAAGAACGCGTTGGTATCGCCCTCGAACAGCGAGAAGTGGGTATGCATGCCCGAGCCCGGATGCTCCGAGAACGGTTTCGGCATGAAGGTGGCGTAGCTGTTCTGGGTCAGCGCCACCTCCTTGATGATGGTCCGGAACGTCATGATGTTGTCCGCGGTCTGGAGCGCATCGGCGTACCGCAGGTCGATCTCGTTCTGCCCGGGCCCGGCCTCGTGGTGGCTGAACTCCACGGAGATGCCCACGGATTCGAGCATGGCGACGGCGGTGCGCCGGAAGTCCTGCGCAACCCCCCCGGGAACGTGGTCGAAGTAGCCGGCCTGGTCCACGGGGACGGGCTGGCCGTCGGGTCCCAGTTCGTCCGATTCGAGGAGGTAGAACTCGATCTCCGGGTGGGTGTAGCAGGTGAATCCCATGTCGGCCGCGGTGGCCAGTGTCTTCTTCAGGACGCCGCGCGGATCGGCAGTGGAGGGCTGCCCGTCCGGGGTGAGGATGTCGCAGAACATCCGTGAAGTCTGTTCCTTGTCGCCGCGCCAGGGCAGGATCTGGAAGGTCGAGGGGTCCGGCTGCGCCAGCATGTCGGATTCGAAGACCCGAGCGAGGCCTTCGATCGATGAGCCGTCGAACCCGAGGCCCTCCTCGAAGGCACCCTCGACCTCGGCCGGCGCCAGCGCCACTGACTTCAGCGAACCGACGACGTCGGTGAACCACAGTCGGACGAAGCGCACGTCCCGCTCCTCGATGGTGCGCAGTACGAATTCCTGCTGCCGATCCATGAACAACCCACTTTTCTGCCGCTTTCACGGCGCTTCGATCCCATCTTCACTCTAGCGACAGCGGACACCGAATCCCCTCCACCGGACCGGAACATTATGACGCCCGGATGTTACGGCGGGGTTACCCGCCTTCAATCCCGGGACGGCACCGTTCCACTCCTCCGCTAGGCTCTCGACTATGACCTCCGCAGAGACCTCCACCGGGAATACCACCGGGAATACCACCGGGAATACCACCGAGATTCCAGCCCCGTACGGCCCGGGCGCTTCGACGCCGGCCGCTGATCCGCAGCACACGGCGTCCCGTCCGCGCCGGATCCGCACCCACCACCTTCAGCAGGCGAAGACCGAGGGCCGGCGGTTCGCGATGCTCACCGCCTATGACCAGTACGCCGCCCAGCTCTTCGACGAGGCCGGCATCGAGGTGCTGCTCGTCGGGGACTCAGCCGCGAACAACGTGCTGGGGCATGCCACCACGCTCCCGATCACTCTCGATGAGATGATCCTTTTCTCCCGGGCCGTCAGCACTGCAGCCCGGTATGCCCTGGTGGTGGCCGATCTTCCCTTCGGCAGCTACGAGGTCTCCCCCGAACAGGCGGTGCAGTCCGCCGTCCGGCTGCTCAAGGAAGGCCTCGTCCACGCCGTCAAGATGGAGGGCGGCGCGGAATACGCGGAGACGGTGCGGGCGCTGGTCAAGGCCGGCATCCCCGTCATGGCCCATATCGGCTTCACACCGCAGAGCGAGCATGCACTCGGCGGCTACCGCGTGCAGGGCCGCGGCGATGCTTCACAGCGGATCCTCGACGACGCCGTCGCGCTCGCCGATGCCGGAGCCTTCAGCATCCTCCTGGAAATGGTGCCGGCGCAGGCGGCGGCCGACGTCGACGCCGCGGTTCAGGTACCCACGATCGGTATCGGCGCGGGACCGTCCACCACCGGCCAGGTGCTGGTGTGGCAGGACATGGCAGGTCTCCGCGGCGGAAATCAGGCCCGGTTCGTCAAGCAGTATGCCGATCTGCGGAGCGTCCTCTCCGACGCCGCACGGTCCTATGCCGAGGAGGTCCGGACCGGCGCTTTCCCCGGCCCGGAGCACTCCTTCTAGCAGCGCGGCCCCTTCTTCAGGAGTTCAGTCGTCCTCGGCCTCCCAGGCCTTGTTCCGCTGTTCGACCTTCTCGAGGGCCTTCTCGGCCTCTGCCCGCGTTTCGTAGGGCCCGATGAGCTGTGACCAGTCGGACTGCGCGTCGACCTCCACCTCGTGGGTGCGGACGTTGAACCAGTACTCGCTCATGATGCTCCTTCCACGTTTTTCCTTCGCCTTACCGGCCTCGCCTATAGGATCAAGGGTATGCCTTCCTCTGCAGATGCACCCGTTGGAGTACTCGAACGCGGCACGGTGAGCCCCCTGCGGTCCGTGCCGAAGGACATCGCCCGCCCCGAATATGTGGGACGCGCAGCGCCGGCGAAATTCACGGGTTCCGAGGTCAAGAGCGCTGAGACCATTGAAAAGATCCGGCGAGCCAGCAAGGTCGCGGCTCAGGCCATCGTGGAAGTCGGTGCACACGCGGTACCGGGAGTCACCACTGATGAACTGGATCGGGTGGGGCACGAGTTCCTCCTCGACCACGGCGCGTACCCCTCCACCCTCGGGTACCGCGGGTTCCCGAAATCTTTGTGTTCATCGTTGAACGAGGTGATCTGCCACGGCATTCCGGACTCCACCGTGGTCCGGGAGGGCGACATCCTCAACATCGACATCACCGCCTACCTCGACGGCGTGCATGGCGACACCAACTACACCTTCCTCATCGGGGACGTCGATGAGGAGTCCCGGCTCCTCGTCGAGCGCACGCAGGAGTCGCTCAGCCGGGCCATCCGCGCCGTGGCGCCGGGACGCGAGATCAACGTCATAGGCCGCGCCATCGAGTCCTATGCGCGCCGGTTCGGTTATGGTGTTGTGCGTGACTTCACCGGGCACGGGGTCGGCGAGGCGTTCCACACGGGGCTGATCATCCCCCACTACGACGCAGCGCCCGCCTACAACCGCGTCATCGAGCCGGGAATGGTGTTCACCATCGAACCAATGCTCACCCTCGGCACCATCGAGTGGGACATGTGGCCGGACGACTGGACCGTCGTCACGAAGGACCGCAAGCGCACCGCACAATTCGAGCACACACTGCTGGTGACCGACCGCGGCGCGGAAATCCTGACCGAGCCCTAGCAGATCCTCCCGCCCGCATCACCCCAGCAGCCCGATACATCCCTCGGCCCACAGCCGACCACCCACCTCTGGAGAAAAATGCCCAAGGACATCGAGAAGAAGAAACCCGGCAAGAAGACGATGCCTGCCACCGTCATCGGCGTCGACATCGGAGGCACGGGCATCAAGGGCGGCATCGTCAACCTTGAAAAAGGCGTGATCGTGGGCGACCGTTACCGCGTTCCGACGCCGAAGCCCTCCACCCCCGAGGCTGTGGCCGCCGTGGTCGCCGATATCGTGGCGGAGCTCAGTTCACGGCCCGAAGGGCCGTCGGAGGACGTGCCTGTGGGAGTGACGTTCCCCGCCATCATCCAGCACGGGGTGGCGCGCTCGGCGGCGAACGTCGACAAGAGCTGGGTCGACACCGACGTGGACGCCCTTTTCACGAAGGTGCTCGGGCGGGATGTGCGCGTGATCAACGACGCCGACGCCGCCGGTCTCGCCGAGGTCCGCTACGGGGCGGGCAAGGGCGAACTGGGCACGGTCCTGGTCATCACGCTGGGCACCGGAATCGGGTCCGCATTCATCTTCGACGGCAGGCTCGTCCCGAACGTGGAGCTCGGCCACCTCGAGATCGACGGTCACGACGCTGAAACCAAGGCGTCGGCGGTCGCCCGGGAACGCGACGGCATCGGGTGGAACGAATACACGGTCCGGCTCCAGCGGTACTTCTCGCACGTGGAGTTCCTGTTCTCCCCTGAGCTCATCATCGTTGGCGGGGGAATCTCCAAACGCAGTGGGGACTACCTGCCGGGCCTGAAGCTCCGCACTCCCATCATCCCGGCACAGCTCAAGAACCAGGCGGGAATCGTCGGCGGAGCACTGCAGGCCGCTATCCTGCTGGAGCCGAAGAAGGCATAGCGACGGGGCGCCGCTGCCCAGCCGCTGCCGTTTAGCGGCGCCGCGTCAGCGGGCAGGTATTCAGTGATCGGCCGGATCCAGGCAGCGTTCTCAGACGGGTCCTCCGACTAGCGCGCCGTCAGCGGGCGCTGCGCACCCGTGGGAACGCGCTGGCTCTCCTCGGACTGGTGGCGGAGGAGGGAGATCGCTTCATCGAAATCCTCGAGGGATTCGAATCCCTGGTAGACGCTGGCGAAACGGAGGTAGGCGATCTGGTCGAGTTTGCGGAGCGGGCCGAGGATCGCAAGACCCACCTCATGGGCGTCGATCTCCGCGACACCGCTGGCGCGCACCGTTTCCTCGACCTCCTGCGCCAGCAGCGCGAGGTCGTCCTCGGTGACGGGACGGCCCTGGCAGGCCTTGCGGACTCCGTTGATGATCTTGCCCCGGCTGAACGGCTCTCCTGCTCCCGATCGTTTGACGACACTCAGGCTCGTGGTCTCCACGGTGGTGAAACGCCGCGCACACTGGGGGCATTGGCGCCGACGCCGGATCGCCGAGCCGTCGTCGGCCAGGCGACTGTCGACGACGCGCGAGTCAGGATTGCGGCAGTAGGGACAATACATGTGCCAGGCCCGCTTTCCTCTGCTTTGTCGCACTGGTCAGTCGTATCAGGTCAAGTGTAGGACTACATCTGGTGAAACTACAAGCATGCAATTACTACATCTGGTGTTCTCCGCCTAGAAACG
This sequence comes from Arthrobacter sp. H41, assembly GCF_000520535.1. Lineage (GTDB taxonomy): Bacteria > Actinomycetota > Actinomycetes > Actinomycetales > Micrococcaceae > Arthrobacter_D. The sequence continues at coordinate 38,668 of NZ_KI914786.1, read as the reverse complement.
GGCGTCCACCGCTTCACCGTGGGCCGGCAGGTTCTCGGCGGTGGACAGCGCCGTGATGTGCTGCCGGACCTCCTGCAGAGCGTCCCTGCTGTAGGAGACGAACTGCACCGTCCGTAGGAACGTCGTCACGTTCAGGCCCGAAGCGAACGACGCCGTTCCCGCCGTCGGCAGGACGTGATTCGACCCTGCGCAGTAGTCCCCGAGGCTGACAGGTGTGTATTTTCCGATGAAGACGGCCCCGGCGCTGCGGATACGGGCAGCGACGGTCTCGGCGTCGGCGGTCTGGATCTCCAGGTGTTCGGCCGCATACGCGTTGCACACGCGCACACCGTGGTCCAGGTCGTCCACCAGGATGGTTCCGGATTGGGGGCCGGCCAGCGCAGTGCGGACCCGCTCGGAATGCTTCGTCGCGCGACAGCGGACGGACAGCTCGCGGCGCACGGCCTCGGCGAGCGCGGGGGAATCCGTGATGAGGACCGACGCCGCCTCCGGATCGTGCTCGGCCTGGCTGACCAGGTCCGCCGCAACGAGCGCGGGGTCCGCTGTGCCATCGGCGAGCACGGCGATCTCGGTGGTGCCTGCCTCGGAATCGATGCCCACCACCGACCTCACCAGCCGCTTGGCGGTCGCGACGAAGATGTTCCCGGGACCGGTGACGACGTTCACCGGTTCGATGGCGGTTCCGGCGTCGGACCCGGCGACGCCGTAGGCCAGGGCAGCCACGGCCTGGGCACCGCCGATGGCGTAGACCTCGTCGATGCCGAGCATCGCTGCCGCGGCAAGGATGACCGGGTGCGGCCATCCGCCGAATTCCTTCTGCGGGGGTGACGCCAGTGCGAGCGATGCCACGCCGGCGGCCTGCGCCGGAACCACGTTCATGACCACCGACGACGGGTAGACGGCGAGACCTCCCGGTACGTAGAGCCCCACGCGGTCGACCGCCACCCACCGGGAGGTGAGCCGGGCGCCCTCGCTGATCTCGACGTCGACGTCGGTGGGCTTCTGCGCGCCGGCGAACACCCTCGCCCGGGCAATCGACTCCTCGAGTGCGGCCCGCACTCCGGGGTCCAGAGACTGCAGTGCATTCTCGATCACGGTGCCCGGCACCCGGGGGTGCACCTGTTCGACGCCGTCGAACCGCGCGGCGAGCTCAGTCAGGGCAGCGAACCCGCGCGTACGGACGTCGCCGATGATCCCCGCGACCACGGTCTCGGAGGAATGCTCACTGGGTGCGGCACGGGGCATGGCACGGCGGAGCTGACCCGGGGAGAGGTCGGTACCGCGGAGGTCGAGGGTGCGGAAGACGTCCCCCGCTGGAGCATCGCTGGTTGAAGTCACGCCGAAAGTCTACCGGCGGTCACCACCATTTCCGCAGCCGGCTACCGGCGCCGCGTGCGCGCCAGCGAGGACAGGGATACGACGAAAATGACCAGGGCCACGGTGGCCGGCCAAATCGCGGCGGCACCCGGCGAATGCAGCAGGAACACCGAGCCCGGCAGATCATCACTGCCGTGCGGACCGAACAGCAGAGCGAGCCCCTCTCCCACCAGTATTGCGGCCAGCGAACCCAGAGCTGATCCGGCCACCACGGTCACCACGCGGGGCACCAGCCCCGGCGCGTCCATCCGGGCTGCAACGATTCCACCGATGGCGAGGCCGGCGACCAGCCCCAGTGCGGCCAGGGTCAGGTCCCGCAGCAGCCAGGTCTCGGGCTGGAGACCATCGCCGTACAGGAAACCCGACGGCGCGCCAAGCCACCACGCCACGCCGACGGCCACGCCGGTGAGCAGGGTGATGCCGGCCCACCACAGGACTCCGGCGGGCGGGACGGTGGTGCGATCCTCGGGCACCGCGTACACCGGAGGCGGATACTGGGAAGCCCCGGCGACGGGCTGCTGGCGTGGACGCATGACTTCTACATTAACAAAATACGGGAGGGTTCCAGGACCGGCCTATCGTGGAGGTTGGATCTCACCGCTATCTCGGAGGTAATTCGTGACCGACTCGTCCGGCGCGGTCAGCGCCCCTGCCCTCCAGGGCCCGTTCCGCGAGGTCTTCCGCCGCCATGCGGCCGGTGTCGCCATCATCACCGCCACCTACGAAGGACGCCCCTTCGGGTTCACCGCGACCTCGGTCGCCTCACTCTCGGCCGATCCCCCGCGGTTCAGCTTCAATATGGCCCGCACCTCCTCCTCCTGGCCCGCCGTCGCCAACACGAACTTCGTCGGCGTCCACATGATGAGCACCGACAACGAGGCGCTGGCTGATCGCTTTGCCCGGTCGAAGGACCGTTTCAGCGGGAACGACTGGTCGCCTGGCCCGCACTCGGTACCCGTGCTCCATGGCGTGGCGGGCTGGCTCATCGGCCGGATCAGCATGAGGCTCTCCTTCGAGAACAACGCCGTGGTGGTTGCGGAGGTGGTGGCCGGCGACACCGGGCCCGACGGTGCTCCACTGCTGTATCACGGCGGGAGTTACGGGACGCCGGCGGCAACCGATTATGTGATCTGACGGAAAAACTGCCTAGGCGTCCAGGCAGGCCGGACCGAGGAGGACCTTCAGGTCCCCGAACAGTCCCGGCGTCGGGCTGACGCGCAGGTCGACGCCGAGCTTCATCACCTCGATCTTGCGCGAGCTGCTCAGGCGGATGAGCACCTCGCTGGTGCCGGGATGGGTGCGCAGCACGTCGCCGAGCGCACTGACTGCCGCCTCGGTGGCCTTGTGCTGGTTCATCGAGATCACCACGGGCCCTGAATGGCCCTCGCTGAGGTCGGGGACACTGAGCTCCTGCGCGTTGAGCATCACGGCGCCGTCGTCCCTGCGCTGCAGGCGTCCGCGGACCACCACGATGAGGTCCTCGGCGAGGACCGCCGAGATGGGCCCGTAGACCTGCCCGAAGAACATCACCTCCATGGAACCCGCGAGGTCCTCCACTTCCGCACGCGCATAGGCATTGCCGCTGTTCTTGGCGATCCTGCGCTGCAGCGAGGTGATCATGCCCGCGATCGTGACGATGGCGCCGTCGGCCGGTCCCTCGTCGCTGATGATCGAGGTGATCGAGGAGTCGGCGTGCTGGCTGAGGATGCCCTCGAGCCCCTGCAGCGGATGATCCGAGACGTAGAGCCCCAGCATGTCCCGCTCGAACGAGAGCTTGTCCTTCTTCTCCCATTCGGGCAGGTCCGGAACCTCCACCGCCAGCCCGCTTCCGGCGGCCGGATCGTCGAAGGCACTGAAGAGGTCGAACTGGTTGGCCGCCTCGTTGCGCTTGAGGACGATGACCGAATCGACCGCCTCCTCGTGGATCATCGCCAGGGCCCGCCGGGGATGCTTGAGCGAATCGAAGGCACCGGCCTTGATCAGCGACTCGATGGTCCGCTTGTTGCAGACGACGGCGGGTACCTTCTGCAGGAAGTCGCTGAAGGAGGTGAAGGCGCCCTTCTCCTCCCGCGCACCCACCATCGCCCCGACGACGTTGGCGCCGACGTTGCGGATGGCCCCCATGCCGAAGCGGATATCCCTGCCGACCGGGGTGAAGTTCACGCTCGATTCATTGACGTCGGGCGGCAGGACGGTGATGCCCATGCGGCGGCACTCATTGAGGTAGATGGCCAGCTTGTCCTTGTCATCGCCCACGCTGGTCAGGAGGGCGGCCATGTATTCGGCCGGGTAGTGGGCCTTGAGATACGCCGTCCAGTAGGAGATGAGCCCGTAGGCGGCGGTATGCGCCTTGTTGAACGCGTAGTCCGAGAAGGATTCGAGGACGATCCACAGCTTGTCCATCGCAGCCTGCGAGTACCCGTTCTCCTTCATGCCGGAGAAGAAGTCGGCCTGCTGCTTGTCCAGCTCTGACTTCTTCTTCTTGCCCATGGCCCGGCGGAGCATATCGGCCTGGCCGAGGCTGAAGTTCGCGAGTTTCTGGGCCGCTGACATCACCTGCTCCTGGTAGACGATCAGGCCGTACGTCCCACCGAGGATCTCCTCGAGGGGGCCCTCGAGTTCGGAGTGGATGGGCTCGATCTCCTGCAGCCCGTTCTTGCGCAGCGCGTAGTTGGTGTGGGAGTTCACCCCCATCGGGCCGGGACGGTACAGGGCCAGCACCGCCGAGATGTCCTCGAAGTTGTCGGGACGCATGAGTTTCAGGAGAGCCCGCATCGGGCCGCCGTCGAGCTGGAAGACCCCCAGGGTGTCGCCCCGCGCCAGCAGTTCATAGGACGCCTTATCGTCGAGCTCGAGGTCCTCGAGCACCAGGTCGGTGTCCTTGTTGCCCTTGATGTTCTCGACGGCGTCCGTGATGATCGTGAGGTTGCGCAGCCCCAGGAAGTCCATCTTGATGAGTCCGAGCCCCTCGCAGGTGGGGTAGTCGAACTGCGTGATGATCTGGCCGTCCTGGTCGCGGCGCATGATCGGGATGATGTCGATCAGCGGGTCCGAGGACATGATGACGCCGGCGGCGTGCACTCCCCACTGTCGCTTCAGGCCCTCCAGCCCGAGGGCCGTCTCGAACACCTTGGCCGACTCGGCGTCGGTCTTCAGCAGCTCGCGCAGCTCCTCGGCCTCGGAGTGGCGCTTGGCGTCCTTGTTGTGGACGTCGGCGAGGGCAAGGCCCTTGCCCATGACATCGGGTGGCATGGCCTTGGTGAGCCGCTCGCCGGTGGAGAAGGGGTAGCCCATCACGCGCGAGGAATCCTTCAGCGCCTGCTTGGCCTTGATGGTGCCGTAGGTGACGATCATGGCCACGCGCTCGTCGCCGTACTTGTCGCTGACGTAACGGATCACTTCGGAGCGGCGCCGGTCATCGAAGTCGACGTCGAAGTCGGGCATGGACACGCGCTCGGGGTTGAGGAAGCGCTCGAAGATCAGCCCGTGCTTGAGCGGGTCGAGGTCCGTGATGCGCATGGCGTAGGCCACCATGGACCCGGCTCCCGAGCCGCGGCCCGGGCCCACCCGGATGCCGTTGTCCTTGGCCCAGTTGATGAAGTCGGCCACCACCAGGAAGTAGCCGGGGAAGCCCATCTGGGTGATGACGCCCACCTCGAACTCGGCCTGCTTGCGCACGTGGTCGGGAATCCCTGCGGGGTACCGGTACGCCAGGCCCGTCTCGACCTCCTTGACGAACCAGGACTGCTCGTTCTCCCCCTCCGGCACCGGGAACCGCGGCATGTAGTTCGCCTTGGTGTTGAACTCGACGTCGCACCGCTCGGCGATGAGGAGGGTGTTGTCGCACGCCTCGGGGTAGTCACGGAAGATGGCCCGCATCTCGGCCGGGGACTTGAGGTAGAACTCGTCGGCGTCGAACTTGAAGCGCTTGGGATCGGCGAGGGTCGAGCCGGACTGGACGCACAGGAGGGCGGCGTGGGCCTTGGAATCCTCGGCGTGGGTGTAGTGGAGGTCGTTCGTGGCCACGAGCGGCAGCCCGAGCTCGGAGGCCAGCCGAATGAGGTCGGTCTTAACCCGCCGCTCGATGTCCAGTCCGTGGTCCATCAGTTCGCAGAAGTAGTTCTCCGCGCCGAAGATGTCTCGGAAGTCGGACGCCGCCTGTTTGGCCTCGGCATACAGGCCGAGCCGCAGTTTCGTCTGGACCTCACCGGAGGGGCATCCGGTGGTGGCGATCAGTCCCTTGCCGTAGGTCTGCAGCAGGTCCCGGTCCATCCGCGGCTTGTAGAGGTAGCCCTCGAGGGAGGCCAGCGAGGACATGCGGAACAGGTTGTGCATGCCCTCGGTCGACTCGGACCAGAGTGTCATGTGGGTGTAGGCACCGGCACCGGAGACGTCGTCGCGCCCTCCCCCGCCCCACTGGACACGCGTCCGGTCTGCGCGTGCCGTTCCGGGCGTCAGGTAGGCCTCGACGCCGATGATGGGCTTGATGCCGGCGGTGCGGGCCTTGCTCCAGAAGTCGAACGCCCCGAAGACGAATCCGTGGTCGGTGGTCGCGAGTGCGCTCATCCCGAGTTCCTCGGTGTGGCTGAACAGATCGGTCAGCCGAGCGGCACCGTCCAGCATCGAGTACTCGGTGTGATTGTGAAGATGGACGAAGGATGCATTTGCTGCCGCTGCGAGAACCACCTGTCCATTCTAGGCCAGCGGACGCCGGTCCCCCTGTCGGCGGATCAGCAGCCGCGCCCGGAAGCCTGACGTTTTGAACGCAGCCGCAGGGCCACGCCGACCCGGAATCAGCGGGCCTAGACAGTCCCGCTGGAGAGCGCCGAGAGGGCGTAGGCCAGGTCGAGGGGATAGGGACTTTCGCACAGAACGGGCTCGCCGGTCCGGGGGTGGGCGAAACCGAGCCGGTGGGCGTGCAGCCACTGCCGGGTCAGGCCCAGGTCCGCGGCGAGCCGGGGATCGGCGCCGTAGGTGAGGTCTCCGGCGCAGGGATGCCGCAGCGCCGAGAAGTGCACGCGGATCTGGTGTGTCCTTCCCGTTTCGAGATGGACCTCCACCAGGCTCGCCCGGCCGAACGCCTCAAGGACCGAGTAGTGCGTGATGGACGGCCGGCCGTCCTCCATCACCGCGAAGCGCCAGTCGGCATGCGGGTGCCTGCCGATCGGGGCGTCGATGGTTCCGGCGAGCGGGTCGGGCAGACCCTGCACCACCGCGTGATACACCTTCTCGACGATCCGTTCCTTGAACGCCCGCTTCAACGCGGTGTAGGCCGGTTCGGTCTTCGCGACGACCATGGCGCCGGAGGTTCCGACGTCGAGCCGATGGACGATCCCGGCGCGCTCCGGCGCACCCGACGTCGAGATCCGGTACCCCTCGGCAGCGAGCGCACCGACGACCGTCGGTCCCACCCAGCCCGGGGACGGGTGGGCGGCGACGCCCACCGGCTTGTCGATCACCACGAAGTCATCATCGTCGAGGAGGATCGCCAGGCCGTCGACGGCCTGGGGAATGATCCGGTGCGGATCCACAGCTTCAGGAAGAATCACGGCGAGTTCGTGCCCGGCCAGTACCCGGTCGGCCTTGGCAAGCTTCGCACCGCCCCGGGTGACCCTGCCATCCCTGCACCAGGAGGCGGCGACGGACCGGGAGACGTCGGCGACCAGCGAGAGCGCGGCGTCGGCACGCGCACCGCCGAGTTCCTCCGGCACCGTGAAGACGCTCCTGCCCGGCGTCTCAACGTTCATGAGGTTCCCCCGCGCCCGGCGTCCCTTCGGTCTCCGTTTCGTCCCCGGTGCGGGAGCCGTCCAGGTTGATACCGCGAAGGGTGAGCACGCAGATCAGTACCACTCCACTGACGACGGCGGAGTCCGCGATGTTGAAGATCGCGAAGTTCGGCAGGGCGATGAAATCGACCACGTGGCCCTGGGCGAAGGACGGTTCCCGCACCAGGCGGTCGGTCAGGTTGCCCAGGGCACCGCCGAGGACGAGGCCGAGGGCCGCGGCCCAGCCCCTCGAGGCGATCTTCGGGATCTGGGTGATGATGGCGATCGACACCAGGACCATCACGATCGTGAACACCCACGTGATCTCGGTGCCGATGGAGAACGCCGCCCCGGGGTTCCGGATGAAGTGCCAGTTCAGCAGCGGTGGGAGCACCGGGGTGATCTGGCCCTCGGTCATGGTGCCGACCACCCAGAGCTTGGTGAGCTGGTCGAAGACATAGGCGACGGCGGCGCACAGGAGCGCGACGATGCGGTACATCGCCCGGCCGCCTCCGCGCGCAGCGCTCCTGCTGCCGGCAGCCTTTCCGGGCTGCCCTGCGTCAGGTGTTCCACTATCGGTCATGGTGCTCTCTTGCCCGGGCTCGGGTTCCGTGCCGCAGTGCGGTACTTCCTAGGATTCTGGAACTTCGGTGGATTCAGTGGATTCGGTGGCAACCGAGCCGCGGGAATCGAGATCCTGCAGCTGCCCCTCGATGTACGCCTTGAGCCGCGAGCGGTAATCGCGCTCGAACTCGCGGAGCTGCTCCACCTTCTCCTCGAGGACCGTCTTCTGCTCCTCGAGCGCGCCGAGCGTCAGTCGGCTCTTCTCCTCGGCGTCGCTCACCAGACCGGTGGCTTCACTCTGCGCTTCGGCAATGATCTTGTCGCGCTGTTCGACCCCGGCATTGACGTACTCGTCGTGCAGCCGCTCCGCCATGGCCAGGACGCCTGCGGCGGACGCGGCC
>NZ_KI914786.1:23697-30461 GCF_000520535.1 Arthrobacter sp. H41 | reverse complement strand
GCGGCGGACGCGGCCGAGGAGATGCCCGCCGGTGCCGGGATGCCCGTGGGATCCGATGCCGGATCCTGGGGCTCGGGCGCGACCTCGGGCTCTGGTTCGACCTCGTCGGGAGCCTCTCCTGCTCCGGTGCCGGCCGCGACCGGTGCGGGCACCGAGGTGGGCTGCTGCGCGGCGGCGGGCGCCCCGTTCACCTGAAGCCGCAGCTCCTCGTTCTCCTGGTTGAGTCGGCGCAGTTCCACGACGATCTCGTCGAGGAAATCGTCGACCTCGTCCTGGTCGTATCCTTCACGGAATTTCGTGGGTTGGAACCTTTTGTTCACAACGTCTTCTGGCGTCAAGGCCATCTGGTCACCTCGTGGGAGTTATCAGGAAGGCCGGCGCTCAACACGGCCTTGCCTTCGGTACCGGAAATTGTGGACATGGAACAACCGCTTTCCATCAAGCTGGAATTCAGCGTATATCTTTTGGAACCCAAGTTCCTAAACTGCTCAGAGTGCCAGGCTGGCCGACACACCCATCAGAATGACGACGGAAATGAAGAGGACGAGGAAGGCCAGGTCCAGTGAGACGCCGCCCAGCCGAAGGGGCGGGATCAGGCGCCGCAGTGCCCGGATCGGTGGATCAGTGACGGTGTAGACGCCCGTGGCCAGGACGAGCGCCCACTTCTTGGGGCGCCAGTCGCGGGCGAACATCTGCACCGCGTCGTACACGATGCGGATGATGAGCGCGAGCTGAAACAGCATCAACACGAGGTAGACGAGGGCAAATACCAAACTCACAGAGAAGTTCCAGTCCTTTGGGCCTTACGGGGGTGCGGCAAGTCCGGAAAACCTGCGGATTCAGCTCTGGTTGAAGAAACTGGTCTGCGCCTCACTGGCTTTCTGGTCTTCGCCAAGGACTTCAATATACGACGGTGACAGCAGGAACACCTTATTGGTGACCCTTTCGATGCTCCCGTGGAGACCGAAAACCAGGCCCGCGGAGAAATCGACGAGACGTTTGGCGTCGGATTCGCCCATGTCCGTGACGTTCATGATGACGGGAATGCCGTCGCGGAAGCTTTCGCCGATCAGCTTCGCGTCGTTGTAGGACCGCGGGTGGACGGTGGTGATCTGGCGGAGGGAGGAGGAATCCTCCCGAGAGGAGTGGGCACGCTTGATGGGAGTCACCGGGGCGCGGTACTCGTCGATGGATACGCTTCGTGCTGCGGGAGCCGCCTCGAGGTGGCGTTCTTCGCGGTCGTAATCCACTGCGTACTCCTCGTTCCTGCCGTGCGCGCTTCGCGGTTCGGGCTCATAGTGCTCGTCACCATCGGCAAGCCCAAGGTAGATCATTGTCTTGCGCAGTGCGCCAGCCATGGTAGCTCCTGTCATCTCAAAAGGTGGAACGTCTGGTCGTTCCCGTGGCATTTCTGGTGTCGACCCCGGTATCCCCGCCGTTATAGCTCAGACGCTACCGCAAGGGAGGACGCGGACCGAGCACATCAGAGCCGATCCGGAGGTGTGTCGCACCAGCGGCGATCGCCGCTTCGAGGTCGGCGCTCATGCCGGCCGACATGCCGGTTGCGCGGACATCCACCGCCCGCACTGCGGCGGCGAGGTCCCCCAACCGGCGGAATGACGTGAGGGGATCGGCTCCGAGGGGGGCGACCGCCATGACGCCGGCGAGGGCCAGCCCCGGAGCCCCGGCGATCCGGACGGCGAGTTCCTCGATGAGTCCGGGCGATGCTCCGCCCCGGGCGTCGGCGGCGGCCTCGTCGAGATTGACCTGGACGAAGCAGGAAAGGGGGTCCCGGGGATGCTCGCCCCGCTGTTCGCGGTGCTCGTTCTCCGCCGCCCAGCCCTTGGCGAGCGCATTCACCAGGGACACCCGATCCACTGAATGGACGGCGTCGGCGTACCGAACCACCGATTTCGCCTTGTTCGTCTGCAGCTGGCCGATGAAGTGCCAGTGCAGGCGACAGTCGGATGTTTCCTCCGCCTTCGGAGCTGCTTCCTGGTCCCGATTCTCGCCGACGTCGAGAATCCCGAGACCGGAGAGGATCCGCACATCGGACGCCGGAAAGTACTTGGTGACGACGATCAGTGCCGGCTCCGGGCGTGCGGCGTCGGCCGACGCTGCAGCTATCCGGTGCCGTACTGCCGCCAGCCGGTCGCGCAGTTCCGCCGCCCGGCCGCCGGGAGCCGGGTTCAGGTCCTGCATCGCGCCCCCGCCATGTCCGCCATCATGTCCGCCATCAAGTCCGCCGTCACATCCGCCAGACGAGCCCGGCAAGCCGTCCCGCACCTGGCTCTCGCCGGTGGGAGAAGAGCCCGGGGTTCTCCAGGGTGCACCACGAATTCGACGGGTCCGGACGCACGGCATCCGACCCGGAATCCGACCTGACATTCAATCCTGTATTCAACCCGACATTCGGGAGGATGCTGCCCGGGTGGACGGCGCCGGACAGGACCTCGACGCCGAGCTCTTCCAGCTGGCCGGTGACGGCTGCCGGAAGGTCGAGGGACGGGCTGCCGGAACGGGTGCGGGCCCTCGCGGCAGGCACCAGTGCCGCCATTTCGTCCCTCATCGATGCCGGCACCTCGTAGCACCTTCCGCAGACGGACGGCCCGATCCATGCTTCGAGATCCGTTGCCCCCTGCTCCCGCAAGCGCGCCACGGTCCGGCCGACGATGCCGTCGAGGATTCCCTGCCGGCCTGCGTGCACCACCGCCGTGGCCCGGCTTCGCCGGTCGGCCAGCACGATCGGCACGCAGTCGGCCACCAGGACGGCCAGGGGAACCGAGCCGTCGGCGGACACCATCGCGTCGGCGTGGATCACAGGGTCAGCGTGAACACCAGCGCGAGCTCCCGGCTCGTCTCCCCCGCCGCCGTCCAAGGGACCGACGTCGGCGACAACACTCGAGTGGGTCTGGTTCATGAAGCGCAGGCGTCCAGGGAGCACCCCCAGCGACGCCTCGAGGGCGCTACGGTTGCGCGTCGTCGACTCCGGATCATTCCCCACGGAGAACGCCAGGTTACCCGCGGCCGCACTGGTGAACGCCACATGCAGCCCCGGGCGCACCTGCTCACGCCAGAAAAACACTGTGCCGGACGTCCCTATTTGAGGAAATCGGGCACGTCGAGGTCGTCGGAGCGGCCCGAGGACAGGTCCTGCTCCACGACCGCGGGCAGATCGACGTCGAACCCTGCGTCCGCCGGAACGGCCTGTCCACCGGAGCGCTGCTGCGACCAGGCACCCAGTCCGGCCGAAGCGGGAGCAGCCGCACGGCGGTTCTCACCGACCGTGGGGGCCGCGGCAGGTTTGAGCGCAGGAGCGGCGGGCTGGGACGTGACATCCACCTGGTCGAAGCCGGCCGCGATGACGGTCACACGGGCCTCATCTCCCAGAGCATCGTCGATCACGGCACCGAAGATGATGTTCGCTTCGGGGTGCGCGACCTCCTGGACCAGCCGGGCTGCCTCGTTGATCTCGAAGAGGCCGAGGTCGGAACCACCCTGGATGGACAGCAGCACGCCATGCGCGCCGTCGATCGATGCCTCGAGCAGCGGGGACGCGATGGCGAGCTCCGCGGCCTTGACGGCGCGGTCCTCGCCCCGGGCCGAACCGATCCCCATGAGCGCCGAACCGGCGCCCTGCATGACGGACTTCACATCCGCGAAGTCGAGGTTGATCAGGCCGGGAGTGGTGATGAGGTCGGTGATTCCCTGGACGCCGGACAGCAGGACCTGGTCAGCGGACCGGAAGGCATCGAGCATCGACACGTTGCGGTCGCTGATCGAGAGCAGCCGGTCGTTGGGGATCACGATGAGGGTATCGACCTCCTCGCGGAGGGTATCAATGCCGGACTCCGCCTGGTTCGACCGGCGGCGGCCCTCGAACGTGAACGGCCGGGTGACGACGCCGATGGTCAGCGCTCCCAGCGATCGTGCGATGCGGGCCACGACGGGCGCACCGCCCGTACCGGTGCCGCCTCCCTCGCCGGCGGTGACGAAGACCATGTCCGCACCGCGGAGTACTTCCTCGATCTCCTCTGAATGGTCCTCCGCTGCGCGCCGTCCCACCTCGGGATCGGCGCCTGCGCCCAGGCCCCTGGTCAGTTCACGGCCGACGTCGAGCTTGACGTCGGCGTCGCTCATCAGCAGCGCCTGCGCGTCGGTGTTGATCGCGATGAACTCCACCCCGCGGAGACCCACCTCAATCATCCGGTTGATGGCATTCACGCCACCACCGCCGATGCCGACGACCTTGATGACGGCCAAGTAATTCTGCGGTGCTGCCACGTCCTGTGTCCCTTGTTCGAATCTCTACGCTGTATGGGGGTCCGTCCGGCCGGAACCGAACCTCGTTCAACGTTAACCTTCAGGATGAAAGTTAACGTTATGTCAAGTAACTTCTATCTTGACGCTATGGGCAGCGGGCCGCTGTTGCAATGACATCGGCCGCGTGTCGCACCGATTGCTGCAATTCATCGGGATGCCAACAGCCCTGCCGTGTCACCGTGTCACCGGTCGATCCGGTGTGCTGACATCGAACTCCTTCACGGGGGGATCCGTCGGCGGCATCGCGAGGAGGGCGGTCAGCACGCGCGCTTTGGCGGCGTTCCGCTCGGCGCTGCCCCAGAAGATCTTCTGGTCCCCCGACAGGGAAAGCTGGATGGAGTCCGGGCTCGACGCCGAGGCGCTGTTCAGCCGCCCGAGGACGTCCGCCGGAAGTTCCGCCAGCACCTCGGTGATCGAGGGGAAGACCGCGGAATCGATCGCCGCGGTTCCGCCGTCGATGAGCGGGAGCTGCACCGTGTCCCGATCCGCCACGGTGCCCAGTTGCCGGCCGGTGGAATCGATCAGGACGAATCCGCTGGTGTCCTGCACGATGGCCACGGGGGTTCGCTCGGTGACGGTGACCACCAGCGTCGAGGGTGGTTCCGCGGCAACATCGATGTCCTCGATGGGTGCCTTGTCCTTCAGAAGATCGCGGACCCTGCCGTCGGAGATCTGCGTCAGGGGAACGCCCATGAGGGGAGCAAGCGCAGCGGTGACCTCCTCCGTGGGAACCAGCGAGTTCCCCTGCACCTCGAGTTCCCTCAGCGCCAGCGCCGGGGAGAACACGAGGTAGGCGACCAGGCCCGCAAGGGCCAGGACAAGGAGGGGAACGGAAATCAGCACGTAACGTCGGCGCCGTCCGCGCGGCGGTGCGGGAAACTCGAGGACGGTGGCCGAGGGAACGTCGACGGACGGGACGGCGGAGGCGGCGTCGGAAGGAACAGCAGCCGGCGAACCGTCGTCGAGCACTGAAACCCGGCTGGAGTTCGCGCGGGTACCGCCGCCGGGTACCGCACTGCTGCCGGCTGGAGTGCGGGGTTTCCTAGGAACCATCAGCCGCTCCGTCCTGCGGGGTCCCACCGGCGCGAAGCAGCTCGACGAGCTGCATGCCGTACGCGGTGACGTCCCCGGCGCCGACGGTGAGGATGATGTCACCCTCGGTGGCGCGCGCCACCAGCGACTGCAGGGCGGCGGCAGGGTTCTCCTCATACGTGCCGGCGGGTCCCATCCGATCGGCGATGAGCCAGCCCCCGACGCCCGGCACCGCGTCCTCGCGGGCAGCGTAGACCGGAAGGATGGCCGCGGAATCGGCGATGCCGAGCGCGTCGGCGAAACCCTGGGCGAATTCGCTGGTCCTCGAATAGAGGTGGGGCTGGAACAGGACGTGGACGGCGTGGTCCCCGGCAACGGTGCGCGCGGCGGTCAATGCTGCTGCAACCTCGGTGGGATGGTGGGCGTAGTCATCGAACACGCGCACGCCCCGTCCTGCACCGCGGGCCTCGAAGCGGCGTGCGGCGCCCGAGAAGAGGGCGAGGTGCGCCGCCGCGACCGCGGGATCAACGCCGAGCTCGAGTGCCACGGCGAAAGCAGCAGCGGCATTGAGGATGTTGTGCCGTCCCGGAACGCCGAGCTGGAGTTCCTGCCGCGCGTCGAGGCCGTCGACGACGAAGGACAGGACGCTGTTCGAGGTGCTTCCGAAGGCGCGCGTCGCCTCGACGCGGATGTCAGCCTCCGCCGCGTAGCCGTAGGTGCGCACGCGCCTGCCCGGAGTCGTTCCTGCGACGAGCTGTGCTGCACCCGGGTCGTCCGCGCAGGCCACGAGCAGCCCGTTCTCCGGCACCAGCTCGGCGAACCGGCGGAACACCGCCGTCACCGCGTCCGCCGTTCCGTAGTGGTCGAGGTGGTCCGCCTCCACGTTCGTGACGACCGCGATGGACGGCACGTAGTTGAGGAACGAGCCGTCCGACTCATCGGCTTCGGCCACGAAGATGTCCCCTCCGGTCCACTGGGCGTTGACGCCGAGCGCCGCGACGTCGCCGCCGATCGCGAACGACGGCGCAAGCCCGGCGCCCTGGAGCATCACGGTGATCATCGCCGTCGTCGTCGTTTTGCCGTGCGTGCCTGCGACGGCGACCGTTCGCCGACCCGCCATGGCCGCGGCGAGGGCCTCGGACCGGTGGAGAACCGGAATCCCGCGCCGTTTCGCTTCGACCAGCTCCGGGTTGGATGTCCGGATGGCCGAGGAGATCACGACGGTCCCGGCGTCGGCGAGGTTCGCCGGATCATGGCCCACGTGCACGCCCGCGCCGAGGGCGGCGAGGGCGGCGAGCGCCTTCGAATCCGAGGCATCGGATCCCGTGACGCGCAGTCCCTGTCCGAGCAGCACCCGCGCCACGGCCGACATGCCGGCCCCGCCGAGTCCGAGGAAGTGGACCGGCTCG
>NZ_KI914786.1:13996-23597 GCF_000520535.1 Arthrobacter sp. H41 | reverse complement strand
GGCAAGCCCGCCCTGGTGGTCCTGGTCTTCTTCCGCGGGGCTCATGCTTTCCGCCCTGCCGCTTCGATCACGAGCGCCGCAACACGCTGGTCGGCGTCGCGCACGCCCTGCCCGGCAGCCGCGGCGCCCATGGTGGCGAGTGCCGCGGAGTCCGGAAGCAGGTCGGTCACGGTGGCGGTCAGCCACTGCGGGGTGAGTTCGGAGTCCTCGACCAGCAGCGCGCCTCCGGCGGCCACCAGCGACGCGGCGTTCAGGCGCTGCTCTCCGTTGCCGTGGGACAGCGGCACCAGGATCGATGGAAGGCCGACGGCGGCCAGTTCGCACACCGTCGCCGCGCCGGCCCGCGCGAGCAGGAGGTCCGCTGCGGCGTAGACGCGTTCCATGCCGTCCACGTAGTCGAGCTGGTGGTACCCGGGAAGCGCCAGCGCACCGCCGTCGGCCGCGAGGACCTGCTTCCCGCGGCCGGTGATGTGGAGCACCTGCAGCCCGGCCTCCACGAGTGCCGGCACGGCGGCGGCCACCGCACGGTTGATGCTGACGGCACCGGAGGATCCACCGGTGACGATCAGGGTGGGCCGCTCCGGATCGAGTCCGAGGCCCTGCCGGGCATTCGCGCGTTCCCGTGCCCGGTCCAGTCCGGAGATCTCAGGGCGCATCGGCATGCCGACCCATCGGGCCTTCGGCAGGTCCGCGTCCCGGAATGCCACGGCCACGGTGGTGGCGATGCGGGCACCGAGTCGATTGGCCAGGCCGGGGCGCGCATTCGCCTCGTGGATGAGGACGGGGATGCGCCGCAGCCAGGCCGCCAGGTAGACGGGAGTGGCAACGTATCCGCCCACCCCGACCACGACGCCGGCTCCTGCCGCGTCGAGGATCCGCAGTGCCTGGCGCACCGCACGCAGCAGCCGGAACGGTAGTTTCAGGAGGTCGGAGGACGGGCGCCTCGGCATCGGCACGCGGTCGATGGTGCGAAGCTCGAATCCGGCGGCAGGCACCAGCCGGGTCTCCATGCCTGATTCAGTGCCGACCACGAGGATCCGTGCGTCGGGCTCCTGCTCGGAGATGGCGTGTGCAATGGCGAGCAGCGGGCTGATGTGGCCCGCTGTGCCACCGCCCGCCAGGACGGCGGAAAGCGGTTCGCTGCGTGTCATGGCGCTGTGGGTTCTCTTTCGGGGGTGGCTGGGGAGGCGGACCGGGTAGTTGCGTCGCCCGGAATCTTAGGACTCTTGCGGGCGAAGGACAACAGCACACCGACAGCGGCCAGGGTGAAGGTCAACGCCGACCCGCCGTAGGAGATGAAGGGCAGCGGCACGCCGATGACGGGCAGGAGACCGGTGACCATGCCGATGTTCACGAACGCCTGTCCGATCAGCCACACGAGGATCGATCCCATCAGGATGCGGACGAACGGGTCCGTATAGCGCATGGCCACCCGGATGGTGGCAACTGCCAGGATACCGAACAGGGCGACGACGAGCGTTGCCCCGATCAGGCCGAACTCCTCACCGATGATCGCGAAGATGAAGTCGTTGTGGGCCTCCGGGATCCAGTTCCATTTCTGCCGGCTCTGGCCGATTCCCACCCCGAACCAACCGCCCGATGCCATCGCGAACAACCCGTTGTCGGCCTGCAGGCAGAGGTCCGCGCCGTTGTCGCAGTTCAGCCGCAGCCAGGCGGCGATCCGCCCGCCGCGATTGTCGCTCGTCACCACGAGGAGCAGCACGCCGATGATCCCGGCGATGCCGGCCAGCGTGAACATCTTCAGGGGTGCTCCGGCGAAGAACAGGGCGGCCGCGAGGATCATCATGAGGATCATGCCGGTGCCGAGGTCGCCACCCGCCAGCACCAGCAGGATGGGAAGCCCTCCGATGGGAAGGGCCGGGACCACGGCGTGTTTCCAGTTCCGGATCAGTGCTTTCTTCCGCTCGAGCACCGTGGCGAACCACAGGGCGAGGGCCAGCTTCGTGGGTTCGGAGGGCTGGAAGCTCTGGTTCCCGATCTTGATCCAGTTCTGGTTTCCGTTGATGTTTTCACCGATCAACAGCACGAGGACGAGAAGCACGATCGCCACGCCGAGCCCCGGCCAGGCCAGTACCCGGTAGGCCTTCGGCCCGAGCCGGGACAGGATGAGCATCATCACCACCCCGGCGGTCGCCCACACCGACTGCTTCAGGAACAGGGCGAACTCGTCCTCGCCGTCCGAGATCGCTTCGACGGACGACGCCGAGAGCACCATCAGGAGGCCGATGGCCGTCAGTGCCAGCGCGGTTCCGAGGATGAGGTAGTAGCTGGATCCGCTCGGCGCGCGGTGGGTCCCCTCCAGGAGGTTCCAGGCCCTTCTGAGGCCGCCCGCCGCCTGGGTCCTTGCCGGTACCGCCCCGGCCGGGGCTCCGGAAGCCGCCGGCNCGGCTGGTGCCCGCCGGGCCTGGTTGGCGTGGTGACCATCTACAACTCCTCCGAGGTTCTCGCCTGCCCCTCCAGAACCGCACGCACTGCCTCCAGGAAGGCGGTGCCCCTGTGGGCGTAGGAAGAGAACTGGTCCATTGATGCTGCGGCCGGTGCCAGGAGCACTGTGTCGCCGTTCCCGGCGAGCCGTGCGGCCTCCGCGACCGCCCGATCCATGACGGCCCGGCCGTACGCGGGATCCGCAGCACCGTCCGGAAACTGTCCTGTTCCAGTCTGCCGGTCGAGGGTCGGAACGACCGGGACATCGGGAGCGTGTCGGTCGAGGGCCTCCCGGAGGGCGGCGACGTCCTCACCGATCAGGACGACGGCTTTCAGCCGCCGGGCGTGGGTGAGCACGAGGTCGTCGTACCGAACCCCCTTGGAGAGGCCGCCGGCCACCCAGATGACGGAGGTGAATGCGGCGAGCGAAGCGGCAGCGGCGTGCGGATTCGTGGCCTTGGAATCGTTGATCCACAGCACTCCGGCCTCGTTGCCCGCGATCTGGATGCGGTGCTCCCCCGGCCGGTAGGCACGGATACCCTCGCGGACCGCCGCCGGCGCCACTCCGGCGGCACGTACGAGCGCGGCGGCTGCAAGCGCGTTGGCGACCAGATGACGCGGGACCACCTCGCCCAGTTCCCGCACCGATGCCAGTTCGGCCGCCGAGTCCTTCCGCTGCTCGATGAACGCCCGGTCCACCAGCAGGTCCTCCACCACGCCCATCATGCTGACCGCGGGGGTGCCGGTGGTGAAACCGACGGCCCGGCAGCCCTCCTGTACTTCTGCGTTCTCCACCATGACCTCGGTCTCGCGCTGATCCACGTTGTAGATGCAGGCGACCTTCGTCCGCTCGTACACTTTGGCTTTCGCCGCCGCATAGGCGTCATAGCCGCCGTGCCAGTCCACATGGTCCTCGGCGATGTTGAGGCAGACACTTGCGAGCGGTGCCAGGGAATCGGACCAGTGGAGCTGGAAACTCGAGAGCTCCACAGCGAGGAAGTCGAAACCCTGCGGATCCCGGACCACGTCGAGGATCGGCGTGCCCACGTTGCCGGCGGCCACGGCCCGTTTGCCTGCGGCGAGCAGCATCGACTCGGTCAGTCCCACCGTGGTCGTCTTGCCGTTGGTGCCGGTGATCGTCAGCCACTCCGCCGTCGGACGCCCCTGCCGGATCCGCACGCGCCAGGCCAGCTCCACGTCGCCCCAGATCGGGATGCCACGGCGTGCGGCGTCGGCGAGCAGCGGCTGGGCCGGGCTCCAGCCGGGTGAGGTGACGACGACGTCGGGCGCCTCGCCGTCGACCAGCGGCACCGTGAGTGCGTGCCCGCTGCCCAGCAGGACAGCTCCGGCACCGACGATCCGAAGCGTGTCGGCCTTCGCCCGGTTCTCGGGTGAATCGAGGCCGTCGACCACCACGACGTCGACGCCGAGCTCGAGGAGGGTGTCGGCAGCCGAGAAGCCTGACGCTCCGATGCCGGCCACCACGGCTCGGAGGCCGCGCCAGGGAGAGTCCCAGGTGGTGAGGCTGCTGAGCCTCGCGGCCGGTGCCGATTCGTCCGGGGACGGTGTACTGATCAACCCACAACCCATTCCGCGTAGAAGATACCGAGGCCCACCGCGACGAAGAGACCGGCGAGGATCCAGAAGCGCACCACGACGGTGACCTCCAGCCAGCCCTTGAGCTCGAAGTGGTGCTGGAGCGGTGCCATCAGGAAGACCCGCTTTCCTCCGGTGAGCTTGAAATAGCCCACCTGGATGATCACGGAGAGCGTGATGACCACGAACAGGCCGGCCAGGATGACGAGCAGCAGTTCGGTCCGCGAAAGGATCGCGAAACCGGCGATCGCACCGCCGAGTGCGAGGGAACCGGTGTCCCCCATGAAGATCTTCGCCGGCGACGTGTTCCACCACAGGAACCCGACGAGCGCCCCGCAGAGGGAAGCTGCCAGGAGGGCGAGGTCAAGCGGATCGCGCACCTCGTAGCAGACGTTCCCCACCACGCGGGAGGAGCCGCAGCTCTGGTTGGACTGCCAGATTCCCATCAGCATGTAGGCGCCGAAGACGAGGATCGAGGCTCCTGCCGCCAGGCCGTCCAGCCCGTCGGTGAGGTTGACGCCGTTCGAGGTTCCCGTGATGATCAGGTTCGCCCACAGCACGAACAGGATCGCTCCGCCCACAGTTCCGGCGAAGGCGAAGTCGAAGGAGGTGTCACGGATGAACGAGACGGCGGTGGAGCCTGGGGTCCGTCCCTCCTCGTTGGGGAACTGGAGTGCGAGCACGCCGAAGACGACACCGACCGTGGTCTGGCCCGCGATCTTCGCCGGGGCGCTCAGCCCGAGGCTCCGCTGTTTGGAGATCTTGATGTAGTCGTCGAAGAATCCGACGAGTCCCATGCCCCCCATGAGCAGCAGGAGGAGCAACCCGGAAGCGGTGGGCCCGTTCGAGCCGCCCACCATCCCCATCACGAGGTGTGTCAGGGAGTAGGCAAGGAGCACTGCACCCACGATGACCGCACCGCCCATCGTGGGAGTGCCGCGCTTGGTGTGGTGCGCGGTGGGGCCGTCGTCGCGGATGAACTGTCCGTAGCCCCTGCTGACGAGGAGTCGAATGAACAGGGGCGTCCCGAGGAAGCCGATGACGAGGGCGGTCGCCGCTCCGATCAGTATCGCGATCACGGCCGGATCCCGCTTTCAGGCGCGCTGCCCGCGATGGAAGGGCCGGCGCTCACACTGCTGGAGGCGGTGAAACTGTCGCCGAGGAAACGCAGACCTGCGCCGTTCGAGGATTTGAAGAGCACGATGTCCCCCGGTGCAACTTCGGCCCGGAGAATCTCGCCTGCCGCGGCGGCGTCGGTCACGTGGACGGCTTCGTCGCCCCAGGAGCCCTCGAGTACTGCGCCGTTGAAGAGCGCACGGGCGTTGTCCCCCACCACGATCAGCTTCGAGATGTTCAGCCGCACCACCACGCGCCCCAGGAGGTCGTGTTCCTCGATGGACCGTTCGCCCAGCTCGAGCATCTCGCCCAGCACGGCCCAGGTGCGCCGCTGGCCCCCACCGAGTTCGGCCAGGGTGCGTAGCGCGGCCCGCATCGACTCGGGATTGGCGTTGTAGGCATCGTTGATGATCGTGACGCCGTCGTCGCGCTCGGTGCGCTCCATTCGCCACCGGCTCGCCGCCTGCTGCGTACGGAGGGCCTCCGCGATACGTGCGCCCGGCACTCCGACGGCCCAGCCCACGGCCGCGGCCGCGAGCAGGTTCGTCACCTGGTGGAGGCCCAGCAGGGGTGAGGTGATCCGGTGTGTCCCGCCGTCGGGCAGGACGAGCGTGAAGTCGGGGTGCCCCTCGGGGGTTGTGGTGCTCTCCAGGGCGGTCAGGACGGTGCCGTCGTCGGTCGGAAAATCGGTGGACGAGGTGAAGTACAGCTTGTCCGCAGCGGTGCGGGTCCTCATGGCCAGGACGCGCTCGTCGTCGGCGTTGAAGACGGCGGTCTTGCCGGCGGGAAGCGCCTCGAAGAGCTCGCCCTTGGCGGCGGCGATGTTCTCGACGCCGCCGAACTCCCCGGCGTGGGCGGACCCGACACCGAGGACCACACCGATATCGGGCTGGACGAGGCCTGCCAGGTAGCCGATATGCCCGGGTTTCGTGGCGCCCATCTCGATGATGAGATACCGCGTGTCGAGGCCGGCCCTGAAGACCGTGAGCGGCACCCCGACCTCGCCGTTGAAGGATCCGCCCGGAGCGATGGTGGGAGCTTCGGCCGCCAGCATGCCGGCCAGGAGGTCCTTCGTGGTGGTCTTGCCGGCCGACCCGGTGATCCCGATCACTGTCAGGCGCCCGGCGGCCCGGATCCGGCGCACCGCTTCCGCCGCGAGGGCTCCCATGGCCAGCACCGCGTCGGCGACGATGACCGCAGGAAAGTCCGCGCCGTCGCCGGTGGCCGAGACGGGCCGCTCCGCCAGGGCGAGGACGGCACCGCGCTCGGCTGCCTGCGGCACGAACAGGTGGCCGTCCGAGCTCTCTCCCGGCTTGGCGATGAAGAGGCTGCCCGCCGTGCACTCGCGGGAATCGGTGGCTGCGGAGGTGACAATTCGGGAGGGTTCTGCCTGGGCGGAGCGTGAAAGATAGCCCCCGGTGATTGCCGCGATCTCGGCTGCGCTGAATTCAATCATGACGGTTCAGGATTCTATCCCCGCCTGCGGAAGCACAGAGAATCCGTGCCTTGTCAACGCGGCGGCCAGTTCCACGCGGTCGTCGAGGGAAAGGTTGACGCCCTTGACCTCCTGCCACACTTCGTGTCCCCGGCCTGCCACCACGATGGTGTCATCGGGGCCCGCCAGCTTCACCGCGTGCTCGATCGCCGCGGCGCGCGGGAACACTTCGAGCACCTCGGTGGGCAGCGAGCCGTCGCGGACGGCCGCGGCGGCACCCGCCAGGACGCCGGCGCGGATGAACGCGTCATCCTCGTCGTGCGGATCGTCGTCGGTGACGATGACGACGTCGGCCGATCGCGCTGCGACGGCGCCCATGATGGGCCGCTTCGTTTCGTCCCGCTGCCCCGTCGCCCCGAAAACGACGATCACGCGGGACCCGTCCCGCCGCACCGAGGAGAGGGTGCGCCCCAGGGCGTCGGGGTTGTGGGCGAAATCGACAATGCCGGCAGGACGATCACTGATCACCTGCATGCGCCCGGGAACCGGGATGGTGAACGGATCCCGGCTGTCGGCGGCGCGCTGCACCTCGTCGACGGGCACACCCGAGGCGACGACCATGACCGCCGCCAGAGCGGCGTTGGAGATGTTGAAGGTCCCGGGCAGCCCGCAGCGCAGGGAAAGGGTTACGCCGTGGGGCCCGGTGAGCGTGAAGGCGTGGCCGAGGCCGTCCTGCCCGATGCCGCCCACCCGCCAGTCGGCGGCAGCGCCGTCGCCGCCTGCGCCGTCGGAGTGTCCAACCGTGTGCCCGGCGTCCTGCCCATCAGTGTGTCCGTCGGTGTGTCCATCGGTGGTCAGCAGCGTGATGACGGGATGGGCCGCTTCGCGGGCAAGCCGCTGCCCCCAACCGTCATCCACGGTGATGACCCTTGCCCGCGCGTGCGCCGCATCGAAGAGTTGGGCCTTGACCGCGAAGTAGCTTTCCATGTCGCCATGGAGATCGAGATGGTCCTGGGTCAGGTTGGTGAAGCCCGCAACATCGAAGACGACCCCGTCCACGCGCCCGAACTCGAGTGCATGCGAGGACACCTCCATGGACGCCGCCGTCAGCTTCCGCTCCCTCATCAGCGCCAGCAGTGAATGCACCTGGGGGGATTCGGGCGTGGTGAGCAGGCTGGGAACGGGGTCTTCGCCGGCGAGGATCTCGATGGTCCCGATCAGCCCGGTGGTGCGGCCCAGCGCACGGAGCAGGGAGTTGAGGAAGTAGGTGGTGGTGGTTTTGCCGTTGGTTCCGGTCACCCCGTAGAGCGCTGGACGCTCGACGCCGTCGGGCTGGCTCCGGAACACCAGCCGGGACAGCGGTCCCACCAGCACCCGCGGGTCAGCGGCGGTGAACACCGGCACGCCGTCGAGCTCGACGGCTCCGATGAGGGAGGCGCCCGCAGCGTCGGTCAGGACGGCGGTGGCGCCCCTGGCGACGGCGAGGCCGGCGAACTCGGCGCCATGGCGGCGGGCGCCCGGCAGCGCGGCGTACAGGTCCCCCGGCAGCACGGAGCGGGAGTCGAGTGCCACTCCCGTCACCGCCACGTCCGAGCGTTTCGAGGTGCCAACCGGAACGGAGCCGTAGTGGACCGCGGGCAGCCCCGACGGCAGTTGCTGCAGCGCACGCAGGAACTGAACGGTCTCGACGCTGCGGGGCCTCATGACGTCGGGTCTCCCGGGCGTCGGGTTTTTGGGCGATGAGCTGGGCAATTTTCCTGGATCTCCCGGCTCAGTACTCGACCGGGTAGGTGTCGGGCTTGCTGGTGGAGGGGGCAATGTTGTTCGTGTTCAGGACCTGCTTCATGACCTTCTGGAAGGAATAGCCCGGAACCAGGTAGTAGAGATCACCCTGGGGCCGCTGAAGCGTCACCACCACCACGTATTCGGGGTCTTCGATGGGGGCCATTCCGGCATAGGAAAGAGTGTAGCCGTCGTACCCGCCGTTGGCCCCGGGAGCCTCTGCAGTGCCCGTCTTTGACCCCACCCGGTACTGCTCGAGTGCGCCGGTCTTCCCCGACCCGTCAACGGTCACCGTCTCGAGCATCTTCTGCAGCTGGAGTGCCGTCTCCTCGGAGACCACCTCGGTCCCTTCGTCCTCGGGAAGCTTGTGCTCGGTGCCGTCCGGATCGATGTAGGCGTCGACCAGCCGCGGCTCCAGCTTCACGCCGTCGTTGGCGATCGCCTGGAAGACCATTGCCGTATGCAGCGCAGTCTGGGCGAGGCCCTGGCCGAAGAGCACTGTGTACTGCTGGCGGTCGTCCCACTCCTCGGGCGGCGCGAGGATGCCGCTGGACTCCTGGTTGAGGCCGGTGTTGAGCTTCTCGCCGATGCCGAACTTCTTCAGCCAGTCGTAGCGCTCCTGCTTGGTGAACTGCTCCCCGATCATGACGGTTCCGGTGTTCATCGACTTCGCGAAGATTCCCGCAGCCGTGCGGCGCTCGGTTCCGTGCTGGAAGGCGTCCTTGAAGGTCTGGCCGTCCACCGTGTACGTGTTGTCCAGCTCGAACTGCGAGGTCGGCTCGATGATGCCCTCCTCGAGTGCCGCGGCCATGGTGATGAGCTTGGTCGTGGAACCGGGCTCGAAGGCAGCACTGACCGAGCGCGGCTGGCGGTCCTCGGGAGAGGTGGCACCGGGGAAGTTCGGATCAGGTGTTGTCGATTCGGCCATCGCGCGGATGGCGCCGGTCTTCGCCTCGACCACCACGATGTTCCCCCACTCCGCGTCGTATTCCTCGACCTGCGACGCGATGGTCTGCTGTGCGAACCACTGGAGGTCCTGGTCGATCGTGAGCTTCACGGACTGACCGTCCACAGCAGGGACGTCCTCGTTGGTGGCGTAGGGAATCCGGATGCCGTCACCGCCGATCTCGAAGGTCCGGCTGCCGGGCTCACCCTCCAGCTGATCCGTCAGGGAAAGCTCAAGGCCCTCCCGGGCCTTGCCGTCGGGCCCCACATAGCCGATGATCG
>NZ_KI914786.1:8611-13896 GCF_000520535.1 Arthrobacter sp. H41 | reverse complement strand
GGGCCCCACATAGCCGATGATCGAGCCGGCCACCTGGCCGGCAGGGTAGGTCCGCTCGCTGGTCTGGTCGGCATAGACGCCCGGGATGCCGACCGCGAGCGCCTCGTTCTTCACTTCCGGCGTCACCGACTGTGCAACGTAGTTGAAGATCTTGTCCCCCACGATGGAGTCCTCCAGCGTGGCGGCGTCGATTCCGAGGACTTCGAACAACTCCCGGAAGCCCTGCTCGAGGGGAATATCGACCTCACGCTCATCCAATTCGGCGTTGTAGCGGCTGAAGGTGTCCCCGGTACTCAACGTCTGGTCCACCACGATGTCGAACCGTTCGACGCTCCGTGCGAAATGCTTTCCGTTGGTATCGAGGATCGACCCACGGACCGGTTGCACGGCAGTGGTGGTCAGGCGCTTTGAAAGGCCGGCCTGGGCCATGCCGTTGAGGTCGAGGGCCTGCAGCTGGAACAACCGCACGCCGAGTACAAGAAGCAGCACGAGGACGAAGGCCAGGCCGAGCCGCAGCCGTTTGGATCCGAGGGCCACGCGCATTGCGTCCTGGCCGCCGGTGATGGGATGCGCCACGAGGATTTCCTTGTCAGTCGACACGAGCAGTTGAGGTCGAGGGGCGGGCTACCTGCCCGTTGCTGCCTGCCCCGGATCCTGCTCTGGACCAGGGATGGTGCCGGCAGCTTCGGTTCCGGTTGAAGCGGCCATCTCCGGCATCGACTCCAACTGGACATCGAGGTCGGGAGCCGGGATGAGCGCAAGCGGGCCGTCGGTCTTCGTGGCGGCCTCGGGGCTCCCCGTCACCTTCAAGGAATCTAGCTCAATCGAACCGAAGGTCGGGGATGCGACCATGCCGAGTTTCGTCGCTGCCGCAGCGAGGTTCTGGGGCGCCTCCCGGTTCTCGATCTTCTGTTCCAGGGCCTGGTTCTCCTGGCTCAGGGCGATCTGCTGGCCGCGGAGCTGGACCAGTTCGTATTGGGTGCCCGAGACCGAGATGTTGAGCATGAGGACCGTGACCAACGCCGCCACCAGCGCGACAAAGCTGAACACCACGAAGGGGACGCGCCGTTTCGCGGGACGTGCGGGCACCACTGAAAGCGGAGTGCGCGTCCTGGGTGCTGCTCCCCCACCCGGCCGCGGCGCTGCAACGGCGCTGCTTCCGGACAGCTCGTGGTAAGCGCTGCGGGTATCCGCGATCAGTGCCTGGCTCAATTTCTATTCCTGTCCACGGGGTGTTCCTTGATTCGTTCAACTGCCCGGAGCTTCGCTGACGCGGCCCGCGGATTCTCTTCGACTTCCAGCTGCGTCGGTGCCTCGGTGCCACGGGTGAGGAGCCGGAGGTACGCCTTGTGCTGTTCGAGCTCCACAGGAAATCCCGGAGGGGCGGAGGATTTCGCTCCGGCCGCGAAGGCAGTCTTCACGATGCGGTCCTCGAGCGAGTGATAGGACATGGCGACGACCCGCCCTCCGAGCCGAACCGCGTCGATCGCCGCGGGGACTGCCCGTGAAAGCACGGTGAGTTCCTCGTTGACCTCGATGCGGAGGGCCTGGAACGTCCGCTTGGCGGGGTGACCGCCGGTGCGGGCCGCCGATGCCGGGACAACATCGCGGATCACCGTGACAAGCTGGCCGGTGGTCTCCAAAGGGGTCCCACTGCGCGCTGCAACGATCGCCGAGGCGATCCGGCCCGCAAACTTCTCCTCGCCCCAGGATCGGATGATGCGGAGGAGCTCCTCCTGGGAGTAGGTGTTGACGACGTCGGCGGCTGTGATTCCCCGGGTGGTATCCATGCGCATGTCAAGGGGTGCGTCGTAGGAGTAGGCGAAGCCACGCTCGCGTTCGTCGAGTTGGAGGGACGAGACGCCCAGGTCGAAGAGGAATCCGTCGACTGCCGGGATGCCGAGGTCGGCCAGGACCTCGTTGATCTCGTCGTACACGGCGTGGACGAGGTCGGTCCGGTCGGCGAAGGGTTCCAGCCGCTCCCCCGCGAGCCCCAGAGCCTCGGTGTCACGATCGATACCCACCAGGTGCACTGTCGGGAATTCGGCGAGCAGGGCCTCGGCATGGCCACCCATACCCAGGGTCGCATCGACGAGGACCGGCGGTCTGCCTGCTTCCCGGGCCGAGGCGACAGCGGGCGCCAGGAGGGATACGCAGCGATCGCGCAGTACCGGCACATGCCGCTCGCCGGTGGGGCGGTCTTCGCTCACGCACCTTCTCCTTCCTGCATCATTTTCCACATCGGTTCTGTAGGCCTGGGACTGTGGAAGTTCTTGGATCAGATCCCCATCCGGCCGGATCGAGCTGCCGCCTGGCTTCGGGGAAGTGAAGCCAGGTGGTGCTCTCTATCCGACGGGTGGAGATCTCATCCAAGACGTCCGGCCCGTGTCCTCCCTAGATGATTCCGGGCAGGGTGTCCTCGTCCGTTTCGGAGAACGCCGCTTCCTTTTCCTCGAGGTAGCGGTCCCAGGCTCCCGCGTCCCAGATCTCCGCTCGGCTTCCCGCTCCGATGACCGCGAGTTCACGATCCAGTCCGGCGTAGGCGCGCAGCACCGGTGGAATGGTGATCCGCCCCTGCTTGTCCGGGAGTTCGTCCGAAGCGCCTGACAGGAACACGCGGACGTAGTCCCTGGCCTGCCGGGATGAGATCGGAGCGGCCCGCATCTCCTCGTGGACCTTCTCGAATTCACTTGCACTAAAAACGTAGATACAGCGCTCCTGCCCTCGGGTGAGGACAAGTCCTGAGGCCAGCTCGTCACGGAACTTCGCCGGCAGGATCAACCTGCCTTTTTCATCGAGGCGAGGTGTGTGTGTCCCCAGGAACATCCCCACCGCCTGTCCGAAATCCGCGTGCGCCATCACTTCGCTCTTATATTCCCCACTTTACTCCACTAAGCACCACCGTCAACGCGACCAGGATCGCGTGGCGCGCACTTTTCGGGAAAGTTTCCTGCTATTCCGGGGCAGAGAGCCAGGGAGTGAAGTGGAGGGATATTCCCATCGCGGTGTCGAATGCAGCGGCGTTAAATGCAAAAGACCCGCCGGGGCGGGTCTTTTGCGTCGAGATCGGCCGTGCTACGGGCCGGTCGCCGGAGTTGTGGTGACCGGGGCCTAGGGCTGGTCCCGTTTACGTTCGTCCCATTTGTCCTCGAGGGTCGTCATGAACCCGCTTTTGCCTGCGGAGGCCGGTTTCGCGGTCCGGCCGGCGGTAGGACCGCCCTCCGCTGTCTTCGGCTTCGTGGTTGCGAAGTAGACGCCCGCCCCCATCACCAGGAACCCGGCCACTCCCAGGATGATGATCTGCTGCGAGATTCCCGCCAGCAGGACCAGGATTCCGGCGATCGTTATCAGGGAACCGATGACCACCCGCCGCGTCGACATCGACCCGCGCGTATTCGACGCCATGGAGTGCGCAAATTTGGGATCGTCGGCGTGTAGTTGTTGTTCGAGCTGATCAAGGAGCCTTTGCTCGTGTTCCGAGAGTGCCATGATCGCCTCCTTGCTGTCAGTGCCAACGTTCCTTAATCCAAAGAACGAGTCCGCCACCGCTGGAGTTCCCCCGATACGGACCGAAGGACCAACGGCAAGCTACTGCTTTCGCACTTTGCATTACTTCTATAAAGAGTAGTTTGCTACGGGTCGGCTGGAAAGTCACAATGCACCTTGCTGGTCCCGAGAGTATGGTGCTATGCGCCGTCCTCCCTGCCGACCTGGCGCCGCACGGGCTGCGTTCCGGCGGGCAGCTTCAGCAGCCCGGCCGGCAGGATTCCCGCGGCACCGAACTTCCTGTTGACTGCGTCCAGCGCAGCCTCTGCGCCACGCCAGCTGTCCTCGTTGCCATCGATGGTCAGCTGGTGCGCCCCTGAACCGCCGGTTTCGAGATGCTCGGCCCGAAGGCCGATGAGCCTTACCGGCAGGGGCCGATCGCCCAGCCCGAGAAGCAGCGCGATTGCCGCCGCATGGATTGCGTGCGCGCTGTTCACCGGTTCGGGGAGCTTCTTCGACCGTGTCAGGGTGGAGAAATCCGCGTAGCGCAGTTTGAGCGATACACCGCCTGCCTGATGGCCGGACGCCCGCAGGCGGACGGCGGTCCGGTGAGCGAGCCTCAACAGCTCGGTCCGCAGGACGGTATCCGATGAGACGTCCTGCTCGAACGTCTCCTCGGCGCCGATGCTCTTTTCCCTGCGGGACACCACCACACTCCTGGGGTCACGCCCCCACGCCAGGTGGTGGACGTGCTCGCCGGCAGTGCCGAGCAGCCGCCGGAGGGCGGTGACCGGCGTATGGGCCACGTCCTCCACCGTGCGGATGCCGAGACGCGCGAGGGTCTCCTGGGTCTTCGCTCCCACGCCCCACAGTGCGGAAACGGGAAGGGTGTGCAGGTAGGCGACCGTCTCGGTGCCGGGGATCAGGAGCAACCCGTCCGGTTTCGCCCGCGTCGAGGCGATCTTCGCGACGAATTTTGTGGTGGCTGCTCCCACACTTGCCGTCATGCCGAGGGTGGCACTGATCTCCGCCCTGACCTGCTCACCGATCGACCGCGGGCTTCCCAGCCGACGGAGGGCGCCCGCGATGTCGAGGAATGCCTCGTCGACGCTCAACTGCTCGACAACCGGCGTCACTGAGCGGAAGATACCCATCACTGTCGACGATACTTCGGAGTAACGGTCATGGTGCGGTGGAAGGACCACTGCACTGGGACACTGCCTCAGCGCGACGGCCATGGGCATGGCGGACCGCACACCATACCGCCGGGCCTCGTAGGACGCCGAGAGCACCACCGATCGGCCGGACGGAGAACCCACGATGACGGGTGCACCCTTGAGTTCCGGTCGTCGCAGCAATTCAACCGAGACATAGAACGCATCCATGTCGATATGGAGGATCGAGCACTCCGGGTTCTCCATGCCGTCCAGTCCATGGGACGTTCCTGCATCCTGCACGCTCCCATCGTACCGAGCGCAGTCCGCCCTCCCTGCATCACCGGCACTTCGGCTTCCGGGTGACGGATACAGTAGGAGGTTCACGCTTCGAGCCGCACCGGGAGAGCCATGCCGTCCGCCATTCCGAGTCCGAACGAGGGCGGTTCCCCTCTCGGAATTATCACCCGCGACCAGAGCGCGTTCCGGGCGTCGATGACGCATGAATCCGACCGTTTCCTCGGTGAGCAAGCGGCGATCCTCGCCGGGATATCGACCGAGTCGCTCGTCCTGCTCGACGCCATCCGCCAGCTCACCGATGGCGGGAAGCGCCTTCGCGCCCTCCTGTGCTACTGGGGATGGCGG
>NZ_KI914786.1:6099-8511 GCF_000520535.1 Arthrobacter sp. H41 | reverse complement strand
GCGCCCCTGCCGCACCCGCCGTCGTCACGGCCGGTATTGCCCTCGAGTTCTTCCAGGCTGCTGCGCTCATCCATGATGACATCATCGATCGGTCGGACACCCGGAGGGGTGCGCCGAGCGTCCACCGGCAGTTCAGCATCCAGCACCGGAACGCACGGTGGCACCTGGATCCGGAGCGCTTCGGTGCTTCCTCGGCGATCCTCGCCGGTGATCTGTGCCTGGCGTTCAGCGAGGAATTGTTCACTTCTGCCTGCGAGGGCCTGGATTGCGCCAGCGCCAGGCCGATCTTCAACCGGATGCGGACCGAGGTGATGGCGGGCCAGTACCTCGACCTCCTCGAGGAGGCGGTGGGCCCCGACCAAACGCCCGACGCCGCAGCTGAGCGGGCGCTCAACATCCTGCGGTTCAAGTCCGCCAAGTACTCGATGGAGCGGCCGCTGATGCTGGGAGGAGCACTGGCGGGAGCAGGGCCGGAGCTGCTCGAGGCATTCTCCTCGTTCGCCCTGCCGCTCGGAGAAGCTTTCCAGCTGCGCGATGACGTCCTTGGGGTGTTCGGGGACCCGGCAATCACGGGGAAACCCGCGGGTGACGACCTTCGCGAAGGGAAACGCACCTATCTCATTGCACGCACCCTCGGCGCCAGTGACGCCCGCGGCAGGGCCATGATCAACAGCCTCCTGGGAAGGCCCGACCTGTCGGATGCTGACGTAGCGGAGTTGCGCGGCAGGATCGAGGAGAGCGGTGCGCTCGCGCATACCGAACAATTGATCGCCAGGCGCTCGGCCGACGCGTTCCTCGCGTTGGACGGGCTCCCCATCGACGATCTCCCGGCTGCCGCACTCCGTGCCCTCGCCGAGGCGGCAGTCACCAGGACGTTCTAGGGTACGGCCCGTTGAGGGGCGCCCTCGCCGCCTGTCCGAGGCTCAGGAGTGTCGGCGGTTACCAGGCCGCGGCCTGTGCGCGTCGCCGAATCTCCGTCTTGCGGCCCTCACGCAACGCATCGATGGGACGCCCGGGAAGGGATTCGTCGTCGGTGAAGAGCCAGCGGATGATTTCGTGGTCCTTGAAGCCGGAGTCGGCAAGCACCACCACGGTGCCGCGGAGGCTCTCGAGGACGGCATTCTCAAGGAAGAATTCGGCGGGAATGCTCCGGATGTTGCGGTCGGTAATTCTTACGGACACCAGTGCCCTGTCATCGAGCAATCCGTGGACTTTCGTAATCGAAACGCCCAGAAGGGCGGCGACGTCGGGCAGGTTCATCCAGCCAGGTACAAGTTCTTCAAGTTCCATCACCCTCTAAGGGTGCCATGAGCGCCACGGGAGCCACCACTTCGGAACCGGACCGCGC
Organism: Arthrobacter sp. H41; assembly: GCF_000520535.1. Lineage (GTDB taxonomy): Bacteria > Actinomycetota > Actinomycetes > Actinomycetales > Micrococcaceae > Arthrobacter_D. Next base: position 7,163 of record NZ_KI914786.1, on the reverse strand, counting down.
CTGACACGCCGCCGGGTGATCTCCCTCCCATCCGGGGCTCTTGTGATACGCGGGGAGTCGTGTAGATTCACATAAGTCACAGCGGCAACAGAAAGCACACGTGACCCTTTTGCATCACCTTTGCACCCTCGGTGCGTCCTGGCCAGATCTCATCCAGGGCGTCCGCACCACGCGCGGTTCCCGTACCGCCTCCAGATGAGGAACAGAACATGACTGCCCAGCGACCCCCTGCATCGCCGTCCGGATTCCCGGCGGCCGACACTGTGCGCACTCCGCCCCGACGCCTCAGCCTCGCTGTGTCCACGGCTGCCATCCCCGCCGTCCTCCTTTCCTCGGTCGCCCTTGCCCAGCCGGCCGCGGCTGTCCAGGTTCAGCCGTCTTCGGTGGTGCGGGCCTTCAGCCCTTCGGCCCCGGTCCCCCTCCACGCCGTCGTCCCCGCCGCCCTCGTCGCGGCCCAGGTCCCGGCGCTTGCTATCCCCGCCGTGATCACTCCCGAGAGCTACACCGTCCGGGCCGGCGACACCATCAGCGCCATCGCGGCCAGGCACGACCTGTCGATGAGTGATGTTCTCGACCTCAACGGCATGACCGTGCGCACGATCATCTACCCGGGCCAGAAGATCAAGCTCACCGGCGCCCCTGCCACCGGGACACCTGCGGGCGAGGAGGAGAAGCCCGGATCGACGGCGCCGCAGGGCTCCTACACAGTCCGATCCGGAGACACGCTCGGCGCAATTGCAGCACGCCACGGCGTCAGCCTTCCGAGTATCCTTTCGGCCAACAATCTCTCCCTGACCTCGATCATCTTCCCGGGCCAGAAGCTCGTTCTGGGTGGAGCGGCGGGTCCCGCACCGGAAACGGCACCGGCTCCAACGCCGGGAGCAGAGCCGGCACCTGCACCCGCGGCTGCCTACACGATCAAATCGGGCGACACCCTCGGTGCCATAGCGGCACGGCATGGCGTAAGCCTCAGCAGTATCCTCGCGGCGAACAATCTCGCCATGAGCTCGGTGATCCACCCCGGCCAGAAACTGAACCTCGGCTCGTCGACGATCTCCGTCCAG
>NZ_KI914786.1:0-5999 GCF_000520535.1 Arthrobacter sp. H41 | reverse complement strand
AACCTCGGCTCGTCGACGATCTCCGTCCAGGCCGTGCCTCCAGCCACTCCCGCGCCTGCTCCTGCTCCTGCGCCCGCGGGCACGTACACGATCAAGGCCGGAGACACCCTGAGTGCGATCGCAGCACGCAGCAACGTCAGCCTTTCGGCACTGCTGACGACGAACGGCATCTCCGCCGCCACCGTCATCCATCCCGGGAAGACACTCCGACTGCCCGGCGCGACCCCCGGAACGGTCTCCGAGCCGGCTCCGGTGGACCTGGTGCCGTCGTCCTTCCTCGGCTTCACCTACCCGGTGAAGGTGGTGGCCGATGCCAACGCGAACAAGCAGCTGCTCAATTCCCTCCCGGCCCCGAGCCAGGCCGAGATGCGGAAGATCGTCTCCGACACCGCGACGGCCATGGGCGTCGATCCGAGCCTCGCGCTCGCTTTCTCCTTCCAGGAGTCCGGCTTCAACCAGCGCGCTGTCTCCCCCGCCAACGCCATCGGCGCCATGCAGGTGATCCCTTCCTCGGGCGAATGGGCAAGCGACCTCGTCGGGCGGAAGCTCAACCTCCTTGATCCGTATGACAATGCGACGGCGGGCGTGGCGATCATTCGCTCCCTCATCCGCACGAGCCCGTCGCTCGATATCGCCATCGCGTCCTACTACCAGGGCCAGTACTCGGTGCAGAGTCGGGGCATGTTCGAGGACACCAAGGCCTATGTCGCGGCAATCAAGGCGCACCAGGTCAACTTCAAGTAGGACTCCGGCAGAACTTCGGGCCCCCCGCTGATTAAGCACCTGCGGTTGCTAAACCGCTCGGATGGCCGCCACAAGTGCTTAATCAGCGGGGGGTGCGGGGTGGGATCGAGTGTTGGTCCCGCCCCGTTTCGCTGCCTGCGCTTACTATCGGTAGGTGCAGGAACCGCGGAAAGACTCTTTGGCAGGCGCCCTCATCGACGGGCGTTACCTGGTGCATTCCCGGCTCGCACGGGGTGGGATGTCCACGGTCTACCTCGCCACCGACCAGCGGCTGGACCGCCAGGTCGCCCTGAAGGTGCTGTATCCGCACCTCGCCGAGGATTCCAGCTTCCTCCGCCGCTTCGAGCAGGAGGCGAAGTCCGCAGCCCGGCTTTCGCACCCGCATGTGGTGGGGGTGCTCGATCAGGGTATGGAGGACGGCCCCGAGCACCGCACCGCCTATCTGGTGATGGAGTACGTGCCGGGACGGACCCTCCGCGACCTGCTGAGGGAGCGCGGCCGGCTCACTCCGCGGCAGGCCCTCGCTCTGCTGGACCCGGTGGTCGAGGGCCTCGGCGCCGCCCACGCAGCAGGCCTGGTGCACCGGGACGTGAAACCCGAGAACGTGCTGCTCGCCAGCGACGGGCAGATCAAGATCGCCGATTTCGGTCTCGCGCGGGCGGTGTCCACGAGCACGGGGACGGGCGCCCTCGTGGGCACGGTGGCGTATCTGTCCCCCGAGCTCGTCACCGGTGAATCGGCCGACGCCCAGAGCGATATCTACTCCGTGGGCATCCTGCTCTTCGAACTGCTCACCGGCCGGCAGCCGTTCACCGGGGACGCCCCCATCCAGATCGCCTTCCAGCACGCGCACTCGACGGTCCCCGCGCCGTCGTCGCTCCTTCCGGGGCTTCCTCCGGACATCGACGAGCTCGTTCAATGGTGCACCGCCCCGGACCCCGAGGACCGGCCGGTGGACGGACTGGCCCTGCTCGGCGAGCTGCGCCACATCAGGACCACCCTGACCGACGAGGAACTCGACTTCTCGCCCGACGACGGCGTCGTGCCGCCCGACCCTGGCGTCGAGGGTGCCACCGGGATCATCCCGACGGCGGGCCGGGAGGGGAATTTTCCGACGGACGTGGTCCCGCCGGTCGTCCAGCATCCCACCACCGTCCTTCGGAGGGACGCCTCCGATACACGCGTCATCGGAGCAGTGCCGCCCGGACGCCCCGGTCCTCCCCCCGGTTCCACCGCGGGGAGAACCGGTCCGGCGAGGGGATCCACCGCGTCCCGGAGCCCGCGGAACCTGCAGAAGCAGCAGCTGAGGGACGCCCAGCGTCCGCAGAAATCCCTCCGCGGGCCGGCAGCGCGTCAGCGCACGGCGATCCTCGTCGGCCTGCTGGTGCTGCTCGGCGCCCTCGCCGCCGTGGCCGGCTGGTTCTTCGGCGCCGGCCCGGGCGGGATCGTCGCCATCCCCGACGTGGCGAACCGGTCAGTGCAGGACGCGCGCACGATACTCGACCAGCAGGGGATCACCTCGGTCAGCACGGACGAGGTCTTCCACGAGGTGGTCCTGGCGGGGCTCGTGGTGGGAACGGAGCCTGCGGCAGCGGCAGAGGTGCGCCGCTTCGAACGCGTCGAACTCCTGGTGTCGAAGGGGCCCGAACTCTTCGTCGTGCCCGAGGTGACGGGTGAGGACCGGGTCAGCGCAGCGGAGACCCTCATCGGGGAGAACCTCGGTGTGGGCACCGTCGCCGAGCAGTACGACGACGACGTCGAGCAGGGGCTGGTCGTGAGCCAGGACCCGGCGGCGGGCGCGGAGGTGCGAGCGGGCTCCGCGGTCGACCTCGTCGTATCGCGGGGGCCCGAGCCCATTCGGATTCCGGAGGTCACAGGCTTGACACGTGAGGCCGCCCTCCAGGCGATCGAGGACGCGGGCCTCGTAGCGGAGGTGCTCCCCGACCCGGTGAACAGCGTCTCGGTGCCGGAAGGCGCAGTGGCGCTGCAGTCGCCGGCCACCGGTGAGGCGAGGAGGGGAACCGTCGTCGAGCTGACGCTCTCCGCAGGACCCCGGATCCTCCGTGTCCCCAACGTGTTCTCCAACTCGGAAGAGGACGCGGTGGCTGCGCTGGAGGCGGCGGGTTTCCAGGTGGAGGTCGACTACACCTTCGGACGCCCCGTCCTCGGGCTGGTGGCGGGCCAGGACCTGACCGGCAACCAGCCCGAGGGATCAGTGGTGACGATCACCGTCACCTGACGGGTGCAGCGGTCCGTTCGGGAACCCGTCTCAGCGCTTCGAGAGTGCGCCCGCCACCAGGAATGCCATCTCGAGGGACTGCATGTGGTTGAGGCGGGGATCGCACACGGACTCGTAACGCTCGAGGAAGGACTCCTGGTCCACGGGGTCCGCGCCGCCGAGGCACTCCGCGACGTCGTCCCCGGTCATCTCCACATGAATTCCTCCCGGGAAGGTGCCCAGGGCCTGGTGGACCTCGAAGAAACCTCGCACCTCGTCCATGACGTCGTCGAAGTTGCGCGTCTTGTAGCCGTTCGGCGAGGTGACGGTGTTGCCGTGCATCGGGTCCGTCACCCAGAGCACCTGGGCACCCGACGCAGTCACCTTCTCCACGAGCTGCGGCAGCTTCTCGCGGATGTTTCCCGCGCCCATGCGGGTGATGAACGTCAGGCGTCCCGGTTCGCGGTTCGGATCGAGCTTGTCGATGAGCGCGATAGCGTCGTCCCCCGACGTCGAGGGGCCGAGCTTGACCCCGATGGGGTTCCGTACCTTCGACAGGAAGTCGATGTGCGCGCCGTCGATGTCCCTGGTCCGCTCGCCGATCCACAGGAAGTGGGCGGAGGTGTCGTACGGCAGGGACGTGCGTGAATCGATGCGGGTGAGTGCGCGTTCGTAGTCGAGCAGCAGGGCCTCATGGCTCGCGAAGAACTCAACGCGCTTCAGTGCTTCGAAGTCCGCGCCGCACGCATCCATGAACCGCACGGCGCGATCGATCTCGCGCGCAAGGGACTCGTAGCGGGAGTGCGCGGGATTGGCGGTGAATCCCTTGTTCCAGTGGTGCACGAGCCGCAGGTCGGCGAACCCGCCTTGGGTGAATGCGCGGATCAGGTTGAGGGTCGACGCCGAAGTGTGGTAGGCCTTCACCATCCTCGCGGCATCGTGGCCACGGGTCTCCGGCGTGAAGGCATAGCCGTTCACCATGTCTCCGCGGTAGGCAGGAAGGGTGACGCCCTCGCGGGTTTCGTCGTTCGAGGATCTCGGCTTGGCGAACTGCCCCGCCATTCGCCCCATCTTGATGACGGGCAGCGACGCACCGTAGGTGAGGACCACGGCCATCTGGAGAATGGTCTTGACTCGCGCGCTGATCCGATCGGCCGTCGCCCCCTCGAAGGTCTCCGCGCAGTCCCCGCCCTGCAGGAGGAAGGCCTTGCCCTGGGCCGCGGCAGCAAGCCTTTCGCGCAGGACGTCCACCTCACCGGCGAACACGAGCGGTGGAAGTGAGGAAAGCTCCCGGACGGAATCCGCATAGACCGAGCTGTCCTGCCAGGTGGGCTGCTGCGAGATAGGCAGGGACCGCCAGGAGTCGAGGCCTGCAGTGGCGGGTTGGACAGTCGGCTGGAGGGCGGAAGCAATTGAATCGGTCACCGGTTAAGCCTAATCGCTCAAGTACCATGCCTCGTCCTGCGACGTCACGCAGGGAGCACGGGAAGTCATACAGCCGTGCGGCCGCCCGGTTCGTCCCGTTCCCCGGGCACCGCCGGGCTGTCCCTGGGTTTCTGCTGCCTGCCGAACTTCTTCCCGGCAGCATCCGTCCCGCTGGAGTCCGTCCCGGCAGCATCCGTCCGCGCAGCTTTCTTCCCGGCCTCGTCCGCCCCGATCTCGGTGACTGCACCCGGCGCAGGAGCCGCCGCCTGCTCGGCCGGGCCGAGCCGCACCGCTGCCCGGCGGGTGTCGGCGCCCGGCCGCGGAGCCTTCTTGCCCGCCGCCTTCTCGGCGGCAAGCTTGTCCTTGACCGTGCTCGCGTAGGCGTCCACGTATTCCTGGCCCGAGAGCCTCATGAGCTCATACATGATCTCGTCCGTCACCGACCGCTGCACGAAGCGGTCGTCGGCCAGTCCCTCGTACCGCGTGAAGTCCAGCGGCTCTCCGATGATGACGCCGACCCTCCGGATGTTCGGGATCCGCCGTCCGATCGGCTGCACCTTGTCGGTGCCGATCATCGCAACAGGGATGACGGGAACGCCTGTGGCCAGGACGAGCTTCGCAACGCCGGTCTTGCCGCGGTACAGGCGGCCGTCCGGGCTGCGCGTTCCCTCCGGATAGATGCCCAGCAGCCCCCCGTCGTTGAGGATGTCCATGCCGGCGGTCAGGGAGGACGACGACGCCGCCCCCCCGGAGCGGTCCATCGGCAGCTGGTTCGACAGCCGGAAGAACATCGCCGTCATCCGCCCCTTGAGTCCCCTGCCGGTGAAGTACTCGGATTTGGCAAGGAACACCACCGGCCGCGGCACCGCGATGGGCAGGAAGATCGAATCGGAAAAGGACAGGTGGTTGCTGACCAGCACCGCGGGTCCTGAGGCCGGGATGTTGTCCGCGCCCTTGATCCAGGGACGGAAGAGCAGATTCAGAAGGGGACCGACAATGACCCTCTTCATAATCCAATAGAACACGCTGCCAGCCTCCCTGAAGGGACGGCCGCCTTCGATACCGGCACGCCGTCCTTTTTCCTTGGAGAAGCCTACTCCAAGGGCCCTGCACGCCGCATTCGGGGACCGGTTGATGATCAGGTCGGGCCGGGCCGGGCCAGGAGCGCCGGCAGGAGTCGCGGCAGGGCGCGGGTCGCCCGAACTCGGCGAAGGTGGACATACAGTTGACGAACTGCGGCCGGGTGGCCACGATGGATCATAACCTCCGTCGATTCTCGCACCGCCCGGGGGCCCCATCCGCTCTGGAACAGCAGGTAGCAGCATATGACCCCCCGAGGGCAGGAACCCAACGAGTCGACCGACGATGCGGTATGGCTGGACATCGTTGCACGGCTCGAGAAGGACCCGGCCGGGTCCACGACGGATCCTGCACGGAACGGTCCGCGCCTTGATGCGTCCCCGACCGACACGCCGCGGACCGACGTCCCCCTCACTGATCGGGAGCGCGTGGACGCGGTCTTCGAGAACCAGCCGATGCGCCCGCTGGGCCCCCGCGACTATGAGGCGGCAACCGAGGCGGACGACGACGGCCGCTACGTGCCCCCGGAACC
>NZ_KI914785.1:41636-59116 GCF_000520535.1 Arthrobacter sp. H41 | reverse complement strand
GTGCTCCGTTGGCGGGGGAGAAGAGGATTTCCCCGCCTTGGAACGCCTGGTAGCAGCCGTTGTCCTTGATGCCGCAGGCCTGGGCCCTCACGGGGTAGCCCATGGGCCCGTTCTGGGCACCGGAGTTGAGCCAGGCCGTGCGCAGGGGGCCATTGAGCGTGGCCGCGGCGCCGGAGCCTGCAGACCACAACACTGCACCATTGACATAGCCCCGGTAGCAGCCGTTGTCCTTCAAACCACAAACGACCTCCGACACCGGCACACCCAACGCCGGCACCGACGCAGCAGCACCATCAATGAACGGCATCGCCACCGACTCCCGCGACGTTTGGCTGCTGATGGTCACCGTTGCGTTTGCACCGAGGGAGTCGATGCGCACCGTGGTTCCGCGCGCGGTCCGGAAGGTCGTACCCTGCTGCCAGGCGTGGTTCTGGTTGTAGTACCCGCTGAACCGGTAGCTTGACGGGGTCAGGGCCAGGGATGCGGCGTCCGGCCAGTCTCCGCGGGCGTCCTTCTTGTGGATCATGACGCCGCGGTTGTTGCCTGTCGCGCTGCCGTCGCTGGCGCCGGCGGGGTTGCGGTACGAGAGGTAGTAGGTCTCCCTGCTCGCGGGATCCACGAACTTCACCGCGCGCCGTGCCGCTGTTCCACCCCAGGGCTGGAGGGTGAATGACTTGCTTCCCTCGACCACTCCTGCGTCGAGGATCTCATCCCCGCGGCCGAATCCGCCGTATTCCCAGAGGTAGGCGTTGATCGGAGGCATGGTGTACTGCGCCAAGCCCATCAGGTCCATGGTGTCGCCGTAGTCCCGGGAGTCACATGCGGAGTCGCCCCAACTGTTGTTCGGAGATGCGATGTCGGCGCTTCCATTGGAACACTCCAGGCTGTTGGCGTGATTCAGCCCGAGGACGTGCCCGAATTCATGGGTAACTACATTGTTGGTGAACCCGGACGGTACCGGCATGATGACCCTGCCGCTGTTCGAACCGTCGGTGAATCCGCCGCCCAGCACTCCGCCTGCGAACTGCGCCACCGGAACATATACGACGAGCGCGTCGTTCGGAGTGGCTGTCCACTGCAGCTTCGCGGTGATTTTCGCCATGAGGTCGTAGTACTGGTCGCTGCTGTTCGCCGTGATGACGACGTCGCGATACTCCGGTCCGAACTGCATTCCGAGCCGGTTGTCTGATGCGGCCCGCCAGTAGTTGTTCGATGCGAGGATCGACTGCTTGGCCTGGCTGAGCTGGAAGTCGGAGATCCGACTGTTCGGGGAGCCGGAGAGGACCACGGTGACGAGCGTGACGGTGAAGGTGCCGTTCCGCTGGCCGAACGCGGCGGCAGATCCATCGGGGCCACCGGATGGACTTTTTACCGAGTCCGACGGCGCTGCCAGGTGCTCTCCCAGAATCGGATTGAAACCGGGCTGACTCATGGGGTCCGCCAGCGGCTCCACGGTGACCGCGCTGTCCTTCGTGCCCGGCTCCGCGGAGGGCGAAGTCGGCGCAGGGGCGTCGGGTGCTTCGCTCGGGACTGCTGCTGTTTTGCTCGGTGGGGCGGCGGCCGGTTCGCTCGGTGGAGCGGCGGGAGGAAGGAGCGGCTCGGTCGCAGCGTCGGTTGCGGATGCTGATGGGGATACGGCCGGCGCGGGGGACTCGAGGGATGCAGCGACTGCAGGCATGGCGCTACCCAGGAGCGCGAAGGACAGGACAGCCGTAAGAAGAAGTCGAGACGGGGAAGCAAGGAACAAGAGTTTCTCCAGCGGGACACGGGCGTAAGCCCAGGCGAGTGAAATCCCGAGAAGACTACAGTCCTGTTACAGATGTGAAAGGGGTTCCTGGAGTGAATCAGCAATCTTAGGTCTTTCTTGCGGGTTTCTTTCGTATCCCCCGGGCGTGTCATCCTCTGGCAGGCGTTTTTGAGCTCCTTACAATTGCCTAGAAGTGCCCGTCGAGCGGTGATGCTTCAGCCGCGCGCGAGCCGGTCCAGGAGTTCCCCATCATGCAACGCCTCTTTTGTCGGTCGCCCGACAGGTTTCAGTTGACGGAATCGAAGGTGCGCGACCTCGTGGATCGTCGGAGAGGTCCAGGAAGCGGAGAGTCTTGACATGCTGATTGCTCTCAACAGCGGGCTTCCCGGGATGTGCAACGTCCAGGCCAATAGCGCGCACGACGCGGAGCGTTGCGAACGGCGCGCACCCGCGAGGGCAGCTCTCATCCGATTTGAAGGAGCAACCCGATGCCGTTGAGAAGGTCCAGTGGTGGCGAGGAGGACCAATCAGATCGTAGAAAAGTTCCTGGCGACTTGTCGCGCAGGCCTAGGCCTTCCTCATAGTCGGGAACGGCGAATTAGGGCGTCTGGGAGCGGTTCTCCGCACCCCTGGGTGTCGGGTTTTGGGACGCGGGTGCGGATTCGAGGCGAGGCCCTGGCACGTGCGTCCGTCCGCCACCATGATCACAATCAATGTTTCACAGCCACTCAACCCCTATGCGGGGTTGGGGTAATGGCGTGATCTGCTGTCTGCGTCAGGAGGCTCCCTGAATGGCAGAGGACCGCCGCGGAGCTTCTGGGCAACCTTCACTTCAACAGCATCGTCAACGACGGCATATGTGGCGGCTGCGACACGTGCGGCTCCGATTCCGCCATGGCCGTTAGCGGGATCTGCGGTGAAGGCTGTTCGCCGTGCTCCACGTCCTACCCGGCCGCAGTGCTACTGGCCCTTTTGCTGGCCATCCGCGTGCCGGTGTTCACCGACTTCGGGGATCAGAAGTCACAGGTCTCACTCACGGTGGCGACCGCTCTGTCCAGCTCGGCGAGGCGCTCGGAATCCTGCTCGAGCGCCTCAGCATCCTCAACCCGTTCTGCGAGGATCTCGGACAGCACTTCGAGCTCATCCTCCAACTGGTCCGACGCCCTCTCCGAGAGTTCGCCGAGCTGCTCGGATGCAGTCAGGAACCTCTCCTCGCGCCCGGACTCGCCACCCGCGGCCGAGAGGATGGCGTCGGTCTCCGTGCAGGTTTCCTCCGTCGACAGTTGCTCGGTCAGCAGGTTCTCCGTCGTCAGTGCCTCCGCGCCGCAGCCGGTGAGCGCGAGAAGCAGGACGGCGGAGAGCAGTGGCTTCATCAAGGGGCCTCCTCGGATCAGTTGAATGAGACTCTCATCCTAACCGCGCCCGGACACCGCTAGGCCGCATGTCGAACACTTGAAGGGGAACGCTGATACCGACCGACTCGGGTGACACCGTGGGAGGGCTGGCCCAACTCACCTTTCAAAGCCGGCCGGAAAGAGCCATGGAGATGAGAAAACCACTAGGCCGACGTCGGCACAGGGGGCTGAGGCCGTGCGCCCTGCAAACCTGTTTTGCCCAGACGCCGGCTGGAGCTTGGGCTGAAGCCGGAGAAGTACGTGCAGTAGGCCCGGGGTCAGCGCGGAGTAATGTGCGGGCGGATGACTGCCGCCGCGTGTTCAAGGGAGATGCTGCCCGATGCCACCCCAACCACCAGATCGAACGCATCCCCCGTCGGGAAGTCATGCTTGAAGCCATTGATCCACAGGAACAAGACCATCAGCGTCCATCCGGTCCTTTTGTTCCCATCGATGAGCGGATGGTTCCGGGTCGCCGACTCCAGCAGTGCGGCCGCTTTCAACTCAAGACTCGGGTAGGCATCCTGACCTGTCACTGTCGTGGCGGGCCGGGCCAGGGCGGAGCCGAGCATCCCCGCGTCGCGTACGTGGAACCCATATCGCTCGACGACGAAGAGTGCGTCATCGAGCGTCAGATAAGCAGTCATGCATCCGCAAGCCGGGTAAGCAACTCGGCGTCGTGAGTCGTGACGAATTCCAGCCCGGTTTGGACCTCTCGACGGCGATCGTGAAGATCGACGATGTGCTGCGCAGCCTGCAGGAGAAGCGCGTGCTTTGAGGTGTGTTCCTCGGTAGCCACACGGTCAAGCTCACGGTCAAGGGCTTCAGGAAGTCGCAGGTTCATAGCCATAGGATTATAGTACCAGTCTGGTACTTTTACCCTCGTTCACCAGGCGGTTCTTCAGTTCGAGTGCGCACAGGCACAGGCACAGGTGCTGGATCTGCTCGCGGGTGGCGCCGGTAGAGCGGCAGGTCGGGCCTGAAAGACAGGTAGTCCGCTTATCCACATGAGTCCGACTACTCTGTCCCGGTGCTTGTCCTGCATCTAGGGTGAGTGGGGTCGGCTGGAGCCGGCGCAGGGCCGCCCAGTGGACCTGCCGGGAACCGGATGGGGGTGCGCCATGGACGGTGTCCGCATCGTCGAGGATGAGGTGCGCGAGCTCATTCGACGGCGAGGCCTGGACCCGGCGCGCCAGGTGCAGGAAATCCTCACTCTGGTCGACGCTGCCGTGAACGACTACGACGAACGGTCGATCCTCGGGGTGCTCCCGCCTCTGGGTCATCTCGAGCACGCACGGAAATATGTCTTCGATGCCGTGGCCGGGTTCGGGGCGTTGCAACCGTATCTTGATGATCCGACGATCGAGGAAATCTGGATCAACGCCCCGTCGGAGATCTACGTGGCGCGTGCGGGAGAATCCGAATTGGCGGCCCTGACGTTGACGGAACAGCAGGTGCGCGACCTCGTGGAGCGGATGCTGAAGTCTTCCGGACGGAGACTTGACCTCTCGTCGCCTTTCGTGGATGCCTCGTTGCCCGACGGGTCGCGGCTTCATGTGGTCATCCCGGATGTCACCCGGCGGCATTGGGCCGTGAATATCCGGAAGTTCATCGCCAAGGCCACCCGGCTCGAACATCTCGTGGATCTCGGGACGCTTTCTCCCCAGGCGGCGCTCTTCCTCAAGGCCGCGGTGGCCTGCGGTCTCAATATCCTTGTCTCGGGGGCCACACAGGCAGGGAAGACGACGCTCCTGAACTGCCTGGGCGCAGCAATCGGTCCGCGGGAGCGGGTGGTGACGGTGGAGGAGATCTTCGAGCTTCAACTTCCGCTGCGTGACGTCGTGGGACTGCAGTGCAGGCAGCCGAACCTTGAGGGCCATGGCGAGATCCCGCTGCGCAGACTCGTCAAGGAGGCGCTGCGGATGCGACCCGACCGGCTGATCGTCGGAGAGGTCCGGGAAGCGGAGAGCCTTGACATGCTGATTGCTCTCAACAGCGGGCTTCCCGGGATGTGCAGCGTCCATGCCAATAGCGCGCACGACGCCGTCATGAAAATCTGCACCCTGCCGCTGCTTGCCGGCCAGAACATCTCGAGCGCCTTCGTTGTCCCCACTGTCGCCTCCTGCATCGACCTTGTCGTGCATTGCGCCAGGGTGAGCGGCGGCGCGCGCCAGGTTCTGGAGATCATGGCTCTCGGTAGACGCGTGGAGAACGGGATCATCGAATCGTCTCCGGTCTTCCGGCGGATCAACGGCCGGTTATCGGTCAGCGCCACATCGATGCCCGCCGAGGAGAAGTTCGCCGAAGCGGGAGTGAACGTGGCGGCCCTCCTCGAGGACCGCTCATGAGAGCCGCCCTCGGACTCTCCCTGGGGACGGGACTGTTCCTCATCTGGTGGTCCTGCTGGGTCACTGGTGCGAACCATGAAGGAAAACGACGACGACGGCGCCGCCTTGATGAGCTCCTGGTCCGTGCGGGAGTGGAACGGGTTTCAGCAGGAGGCCTGCTGGCGAGTTGCGCCACGCTCGGGGCATTCGTTCTCCTGCTGATCCTCGCTGGAACGCGCTCGCTGCCCATCGCCCTGTGTTTCGCGATCTTCGGCGCGTTCATTCCCCTCGTCATCGTTCGGTGGAGAGCGGCCAGGAGAACTGCTTCCCTGCGCGAACTCTGGCCGGATGTGGTGGATCACCTGCGGTCGGCTATCCGGGCAGGTCTGTCCCTGCCGGAGGCACTCATCCAGTTGGGGGACAAGGGACCGGTCGAGCTGCGGCCGGCGTTTCTGGCGTTCGGATCGGACTACCGCGCGGGCGGCCGGTTCGACGACTCACTGAGCCGGCTGAAGGACCGATTGGCCGACCCCGTCGCCGACCGCATCATCGAGGCTCTCCGGATGACCCGGGAAGTGGGAGGCTCGGACCTGGGAAGGCTGCTCGGCACCCTTTCGGAGTTCTTGCGGGACAGCGCCCGGACCCGGAGCGAGCTCGAGGCCCGGCAGTCCTGGACCGTCAACGCGGCACGCCTTGCCGTCGCCGCTCCCTGGTTCGTTCTGATGCTCCTTGCTACCCGGCCCGAAGCAGTACGGGCCTACAACACTGCCACCGGTTCGCTGGTGCTTCTCGGAGGGCTGGTGGTCTCGGTGGTGTGCTACCGGGTCATGTTGAGGATCGGTGCGCTGCCACAGGACGAGAGGGTTCTCCGGTGAGCCCGCCGCTGGCGCTTTCGCTGCTGCTCGGCGGAGCACTGGGAGCCGGCTTGTGGTTGATCACCATGCGGGTCCCGATGATGCGCCGCGTGCGTTTTGTGGACCGCATCGCTCCTTCCTTGAGGGCAGTGGAGGTCCAGTCCCGTCTGCTTTCGCCCCAAGCCGGCCCACTCACGCCGTTCGTGCCGCTCGAGCGCATCATTCGCCCCCTCCTCGCGGATGCCGTCGGCCGGCTCAACAAGTTCAATCCGGCATCGACGGTCCTCGCCAAACGGTTGGTGCAGGCCGGGACCGGACAGTCGGTCCTGGATTTCCGGGCACAGCAGGTTCTCTGGTCCGCGGCGGGTCTGGCCGGCTCCACGATCGTCATGGTGTTGTCCTCGGCAGCGGGGCGGGCAAGCGTCCTGTCCGGCGTCGTCGTCATCCTTTCCTGCGGTGTGGGCGGATTCGTGTTGAGGGACTTCCTGCTGTCCAGCCAGATTCGCAAGCGTGAAGCGCGCATGGTCGCGGAGTTTCCGAGCCTTGCCGAGCTGATGGCGTTGGCCGTCAGCGCGGGGGAGAGCGCCACAGGGGCGCTGGAAAGGATCTGCCGCACCGCGAACGGTGATCTTGCCGGCGAGTTCTCCCGGGTGCTGGCCGAGACGAGGGCGGGGATGCCGCTCATCGAGGCCCTGCAGGAATTCTCCAGGCGCACGCAGCTGGCGCCCCTGGCCCGGTTCGTCGATGGACTCAGCGTCGCGGTGCAGCGGGGCACGCCGCTTGCCGATGTGCTGCGTGCCCAGGCCCAGGACGTTCGGGACATGGCGAAGCGGGAGCTGATGGAATCGGCAGGCAGGAAGGAGATCGCCATGATGGTTCCCCTGGTTTTCGGAGTACTCCCTCTGACCGTCCTCTTCGCGGTGTACCCCGGCCTTGCCCTCATCAACCTTGGTTTCTAGCGTCAACCACCGGATCCCCCGACCGATCGGCAAAGGACAAAAATGCGCAGGTTCAACAGCTCCTTCCACAGATTCTTCGTCCTGCTACTGGGCACCCTGCTTCATGGAAGATCCCAGGATGATAGCGAACGCGGGGACGTCCCCGGCTGGGTCATGATCACCTTGATGTCAGCGGTGCTGGTGGCCGGCCTGCTGGCGCTCGCCGGTCCGGCACTTCAGGGGCTCTTCGAATCGGCCATCGGTCAGGTGTCGCCCTAGGTGCTGCTTCAGACCCTGACCAGGCGGAAGGGCTCTGAAGAGGGCACAGCTGTGGTGGACTTCGCCCTGATCGGAGGCCTGTTGACCGTCATCTTCATCGCGATCGTGCAGTTGGCGCTCGTGCTTCACGTGCGCAATACGCTGGTCGATGCGGCGTCCTCGGGGGCGCGCTTCGGAACACTCGCAGACCGAACAGCCGGGGAGGCGGAGGAGCGAACGGCGTCGCTGATTTCACTCGCCCTCGGGGAACGCTTCGGCGAGGAGATCACGGTGGGTCAGTCCGACGTCGGCGGGGTGCAGACCCTCGAGGTCGTCGTCCGAGCGCCGCTCCCGGTCATCGGCCTGATCGGGCCCGCCGGGACGATGGAGGTGCGCGGCCATGCAGCACTTCCGCCCTGAGAGATCCGCACCCTACCGCTTTCCCCCGGTCCGCGTTCTCACGGGAGTCGCAGCGGGGGAGACCGGCAGCGCAGTCGTCGAGTTCACGTTCCTCGGCCTCCTCCTTCTCGTTCCCGTCGTCTACCTGGTGCTGACGGTCGGGCAACTCCAGGGCGGGTCCTTCGCCGTCGTGGGCGCCGCCGACCAGGCGGCGAAAGTCTACGCCGACGCCCAGACCGTGGAGCAGGCGGACCTGCGGGCACGCCAGGCGGCGATGCTGGCCGTGTCCGACTTCGGCTTTTCCGGCGAGCAGGTGCTGATCGATATCGCCTGCGAGGGCGAATGCCTGTCTCCTGCCTCGAGTGTGACGGTCGTCGTCGAACTGCAGGTGGACCTACCCCTCATTCCCACCATGCCCGGCATCAACACCTCCGTTGCGACCCTCACGTCCACCTCCACGCAGATTGTCGAGCGGTACGGATGACGCTTCCGGGGAAGTCGCCGCGGATCCGGGAGAACGAGGCCGGTCAGGTGAGCGTGCTGATCATCGGTTACCTTCTCGTCTCACTGCTGGTGGTCACTGTGGTGATGGCGGTTTCCGCCGTATATATAGAGCATAAAAAGCTGTTGTCGGTCGCTGACGGTGCAGCGCTGGCGGCCGCGGACTCCTTCAGTATCGACGTGGTCTCCGGCAGGGCCGCGGTGCCACTGCCCTCGCTGAGCCGGCCGGCGGTGCAGGCGGCAACGGAGGCGTATGTGCAGCGCACAGGTGCGGAGGGACGATTCACCGTGCTGTCGATCGACCCCGCGACCGGCGCACCGGACGGCAGGACGGCTCGTGTGGTCCTGACCGCCGTCGTCCATCCGCCGGTGGTCAGTATCCTGGTGCCGGCGGGCATTCCCATCACCGCGGTGGCCGATGCGCGTTCCGAGCTGACACGCTGAGCCGACGCGGCCCCAAGCCCCATGACGTAGGCTGGAACCACCATGGCAGCCACTGATTTCCCAGCAGAAATACGCGCCCTGCGCGCAAAATACCTATCCATCGAGCAGGTGTCCGATGTGGAGGGCATCCGCAAGGACATCGCTGAACTCAGCGAGGAGGCCGGCGCTCCGGACCTCTGGGACGACCCCTCCGCAGGGCAGAAGGTCACCTCGAAGCTTTCCCACCGGCAGTCCGCGCTCGAGCGCCTCGAAACCCTCGAATCGCGCATCGACGACCTCGAAGTCCTCGTGGAGCTTGCCCAGGATGAAGCCGATGCCGACTCGCTGGCCGAGGCGGAACGGGAACTGGTGTCGCTGGCCAAGGCGCTGGATGACCTCGAGATCGTCACGTTGCTCGCGGGTGAGTGGGATGAGCGGGAAGCAGTGGTGAGCATCCGGTCAGGTGCCGGGGGAGTGGACGCGGCGGACTTCGCCGAAATGCTGCTGCGGATGTACCTGCGCTGGGCGGAACGCCACGGGTACCCCACCCAGGTCCTCGACACCTCCTACGCGGAGGAAGCCGGGCTCAAATCGGCAACCTTCGAGGTGAAGGCTCCGTACGCCTTCGGCACCCTGTCGGTCGAAGCGGGAACCCACCGCCTCGTCCGCATCAGCCCCTTCGACAACCAGGGCCGCCGTCAGACCTCGTTCGCCGCCGTCGAAGTCATCCCGCTGATCGAGCAGACCGACGTGATCGAAGTGCCGGACAACGAGATCCGCGTCGATGTCTTCCGGTCCTCCGGGCCGGGCGGGCAGTCGGTCAACACCACGGACTCCGCGGTGCGGTTGACGCACCTTCCCACGGGTCTTGTGGTGTCGATGCAGAACGAGAAGTCGCAGATCCAGAACCGGGCCGCAGCCATGCGGGTGCTCCAGTCGCGTCTTCTCCTGCTCAAGAAGGAACAGGAGGATGCCGAGAAGAAGGCATTCGCCGGTGACGTCAAAGCCTCCTGGGGAGACCAGATGCGCTCCTACGTCCTCAACCCCTACCAGATGGTCAAGGACCTGCGGACCGAGCACGAGGTGGGCAACACCTCGGCGGTCTTCGACGGGGAGATCGACGACTTCATCGATGCCGGTATCCGGTGGCGCACCAATAACCGGAATGCCGAGCAGTAGGGACGCACCTGCATCAGCAGCCTAATTCTCGAAGAAACAACTGTCTCAGCGTTCACAATGGTAACTTCGCGGCTATAGTCGAAGAGCTGGGGGCCTCTGCCTCCGCACATGCCCGTTCCCTGCCGCAGAGCCAGCGGCACGAAGCAGTCAACCCTTAGCCGCAAAGTAGACGTCAAGCAGCCATGATCAGATTCGACAACGTCACCAAGATCTACGACCAGAAGTCGCGCCCTGCGCTCCACTCGGTCTCCCTCGAGGTCAACCGCAGCGAATTCGTGTTTCTGGTCGGCGCCTCCGGGTCAGGGAAGTCGACCTTCCTCCGTCTTGTCTTGAAGGAGGACACCGCCTCCCGCGGAGCCGTCCACGTCGCCGGACGGAATGTCGCCGATATCCCCGGTTGGCGCGTGCCGCGCCTCCGGCGGGGCATCGGCGTCGTCTTCCAGGATTTCCGCCTGCTGCCCAACAAGACCGCCTTCGCGAATGTGGCTTTCGCCATGCAGGTCACAGGGAAGAGCCGCACCGTGATCCGGGAGACCGTGCCGGACGTGCTGAGGATCGTGGGTCTTGAAGGAAAAGGCAACCGCATGCCTCATGAACTGTCCGGCGGAGAGCAGCAGCGCGTGGCCATCGCCCGTGCCATCGTCAACAAACCGGCGATCCTCCTTGCCGACGAACCCACCGGAAACCTCGACCCCACCACCTCCATGGGGATCATGAATATTCTGGAGCACGTCAACCGGAACGGCACCACGGTAGTGATGGCCACCCACGACAACACCATTGTGAACTCCCTCCGGAAGCGCGTCGTGGAGCTGCAGCACGGCAGGGTGGTGCGCGATGAAGCGCAGGGCATCTACGTGGGCGAGATCCGGGCAGCGGCCGGATGAGGATAGCGTTCATCCTCTCCGAGGTCGGCTCAGGGCTTCGGCGGAACCTCTCGATGGTGATCTCCGTGGTGCTCGTCACCTTCATCTCCCTGACCTTCGTGGGCGCCGCCGGGCTCCTCCAACTCCAGATCAGCCAGATGAAGGGGTACTGGTACGACCGCGTGCAGGTCGCAGTCTTCCTGTGCGTGGACAATTCGATGTCGCCGACGTGCGCGGCAGGCCCCGTGACGGCCGAGCAGCGTGCCTCCATCCGCGCCCTGCTCGAAGGGGAGAATCTCAGCCGGTACGTCTCAGCGGTCGAGTACGAATCGCAGGACGACGCCCTCGGCCATTTCCAGGACCAGTTCGCGAACTCACCCATCGTCGAATCCGTGACGGCAGATCAGTTGCCGGAATCGTTCCGGGTGAGCCTTGTGGACGCAGAGAAGTACGGGATCATCGACGAGGCCTTCTCCTCGTTGCCGGGCGTCGACGTCGTCAGCGACCAGCGCGAATTGCTGGAAAAGGTCTTCTCCGTGATGAACAGGGCATCACTCGGTGCACTGCTCGTCGCCGGCGTCATGACCCTGTGCGCGGTACTGCTGATCGCCACCACCATCCGCCTCTCGGCGTTCAGCCGCCGCAGGGAGACAGGGATCATGGGCCTCGTCGGGGCGTCGAAGGCGGTCATCCAGCTTCCTTTCGTCCTGGAAGGCGTGATTGCCGCCGTGGGAGGCGCACTACTGGCCTCCGGCACCCTCTGGCTTTCGAGCGACTTCCTGATTACGTGGCTCTCCCGCCTCTATCCGGAGACCGCTTTCATCTCGGCTCAGCAGGTCCTTCTGCTCCTGCCGGTGCTCATCCTCCTTGCTGCTCTCCTGGCGGGGGTATCCTCCCTGCTGGCTCTCCGGCGTTACGTGAAGGTCTAGGTCATGAATCGGCGTCCGCTCCTCGTTCGAAGCACGACGGTTCTCCTCGTCGCGCTCACCCTGGGCTCCAGCACGCCGGCGTCCGCCGGCGAGCTCGAGGACCGCAAAGGCGTACTCGAAAGCGAGATCGCGGAGGTCCTGGAGTCGATCGAGTACCTGGACTCGGACATCATGGAGAGCGTCGCGCAGTTGCAGATGTACCAGAGCGAGCTGCCCGCGGCCCAGGAGGCCCTCGCGGCGGCGCAGGAACGGGTTGAAGCATCGGCGGACGAGGTCACCGTGCTCGCCGGGCGAGTGGAGCTGGCCCAGGAAACCATGGACAGGCTCACCGAACAGTTCTCCAGGGACGAAGCCGAAATGGAGCAGACGCGCGAGGTGATCGGCCAGATCGCCACCCAGGCCTACAAGAACGGCGGCGTTCCCTCGAAGGTGTCGCTGATGCTGGATTCGGAAGGTACCGGAACCCTGACCTCCTCGATGGATCTGGTCAGCCTCGCGCTCCGATCGCAGAACGCTGCCGTGAGCCGCTTGTCCCAGCAGGACGCCACCAACGCCAACAGCAGGGCGCGGCTCGTGGCCGTCGAGGACGAGATCAGGAGCCTGAAAGCCGAGGCCGACGCCGCGCTCGAGGCCGAGCAGGCAGAACGCGACGCCGCCGCATCGGAGAAGGCCACGGTCGACAAGCTCATCGAGGACACTTCAGCGCTGTCCGCCAGGCTGCAGGAACAGAAACCCGCGATCGAGGCGAAGCTGGCCGGGGTGCAGGAAGCCCACGAAAAGGTCAATGCCGATATCGCGGAACGCCAGAGGCGCCTGCTCGAAGAAGCGAGGCTCGCCGAGGAAGCACGCCTGCGGGCTGAGGCCGAGGCTCAGGCTGAGGCCAGGGCCGCCGCTGAAGCGGCGAGACTCCAGGCTGAAGCAGCTGCGCGCAGGGAAGCCGGAGCCGCCGCACAGCAACTGGCGCCGGCTCCCGTTGCGGCGCAGGCGCTAGTTCCTGCGCCGGCGGCCGATGCAGGTGCCTTCGGACTGAGGATGCCGGTCAACGCGCCGATCTCCTCCGGCTTCGGCTGGCGGGCAACCCCTTCGGGCACCATCGATTTCAACGGCACCGGCGGCTACGAGCACACCGGCATTGATTTCGCCGCGGGCTGCGGAATCCCCGTGTACGCGCCGGCGGCCGGCGAGGTCTGGTACGCGGACTCGGACGCGTTGCTGGGGGCCGGAAAGCGGATCGTCCTGAATCACGGGGTCGTTGGAGGGAACGCGCTCGCAACCAACTTCTACCACCTGTCCCGGTTCAATGTGGCCCCGGGCCAGCGGGTCAGCGCCGGCCAGGTGATCGGCCACGTGGGGGATACCGGCAACTCGGCCGGCTGCCACCTGCACTTCGAGACCATGCTCAATGGAAACCTGGTGGACCCCAGGGGGCTGCTGTAGCAGTAGAATGGAAGGCACCGTTCCGGGTCCACCGGTTCCGCGTCGCCAGAGCCGTGAAAGGAGTTCCCCGTGCCCAAGGAAAGTGGCCGAAAGATCGTGGCCACCAATCGGAAGGCCCATCACGACTACGCCGTCCTGGACACCTACGAGGCCGGTATCGCCCTGATGGGCACCGAGGTCAAGTCGCTGCGTGCCGGGCGGGCCTCGCTCGTCGACGGCTATGCGGTCTTCTACAACGACGAACTGTGGCTCGAGGGCATCCATATCTCCGAGTACTCGCAGGGCAGCTGGACCAATCATGCCGCACGACGACGGCGCAAACTCCTCCTGCACCGCGAGGAACTGACGAAGATCTCGCAGAAGGTGCGCGAATCCGGCTTCACCCTCGTGCCGCTGCAGCTGTACTTCCTCAACGGGCGCGCCAAGGTGGAGATCGCCGTCGCCCGCGGTAAACGGGACTACGACAAGCGGCAGACGCTGCGTGAGAAGCAGGACAACCGCGAAGCGCTTCGCGCGATGCGTGAGAAGAACCTGGGCGCCTGACCCAGGAATAAACAGGTGGACGTGTGGGTTACACTCAACATCTGGAAAGCGGCGGAAGCGCGCACCGGACGTGAAAGTACAGTTCGTGAAAGAGCGGTTTGACAAGTACATATGGGGATGACAGGTTTCGACGATGTTAGTCGCGACAGGGGAAGCGGGCCGAGGATACAGGGTTATCTCGTAAACGCTCCTTGTAAAACAATAAGTGCCGAACAAAAGCGCACTGACTTCGCTCTCGCTGCCTAGGCAGCCTAGCTAGTCCGTCAGCCCGGGTTTGCTCTCGCCCCGGATACTGGCGTCATTTAGAGGGCCACTGCTCCCGGTTCTCGTTGTAGGAACCGGGGGGACTCTTATACAACTGGGCTTGGCAGCCACTTGTTCGCACGATGGCTGAAGCCGAGAAAAACCGACGCGAACTGCGCCCGGAGAAGCCCTGACTACACTGCATCGGACGCGGGTTCAATTCCCGCCATCTCCACAGATCGAAAAGCCGGCGGAAGAGATCCCGCCGGCTTTTTCGTGCCCCGCGGGCGCTGCGGACGGGTGCAGGGCGCCCACTACACTTGACTTATGAGCTGGACTGACAGCCCGCCGCCTTGGCTCCCGCCACTGCCGCCGCCGAATCGGGGCCGTGCTCTCCTGATCATCGGCTGGCTTCTGGTCGGCAGCACAGTGGTCTACATCTTCGTCATGAGCTATATCGGCGGAACCCACTCGCTCCTGACCCTGGTTCCGCTCCTGATGGGCCTCCTCTGCCTCATCTTCGGAATCCTCCGGCGGAACGGGAGTCGGTGAAATTTGCCGTCCGCTTTTTCTCGCGATAAAAATAATGAATGACTGAAGAAACGGTGCATCTCGCCCGCGGCGGCACCAGCGTGGTCCTCGACACCACGACGCCGGGAGTCCCCGCCATCGTGTACTGGGGGCGGGCCCTGGGTCACCAGCCCCGGGAGGCCCTCGATGCCCTCGTCGTCGCCGCCCGGCCCCAGCGGGTGTCAGGCGGCATCGACGTCCCCGGCGGCCTGACGCTGTTGCCCCTCGAGGCCTTCGGATGGCAGGGCACGCCGGGCCTCACGGGAGACCGCCAGGGGACCGGCGCCTTCCCGGCACTCGCCATGAGCACTCTCGACGTCACCGCGCACTCGGTCACCGTTTCTGCCGAGGATCCGGTTGCAGGGCTGCGGTTCACGGCGCTTCTCGAGCTGACGGCGTCAGGGCTTCTTCTCCAGCGGCTCGCGCTGACGAATGCCGGGGAGACTCCCTATGAGGTGCGGTCGCTCCAGCCCGTCTTCCCGCTGCCCGCCTCGGCGCTGGAGATCCTCGACACCACCGGACGGCACCTGCGTGAACGCTCCCCGCAGCGGCACCTCCTGACGGCGGGAACCTACCTGCGCGAGAGCCGGCGCGGCCGCCCCGGAGCCGACTCGACGGTGCTGCTCGCCGCAGGAGAACCTTCCTTCGGCTTCGAGGGCGGAACCGTCCACGCCGTGCATACCGCCTGGAGCGGGAACCACCGCTTCTCGGCGGAGAAGACCCCGACGGGCGTGTCATTCCTCGCCGCCGGGGAACTCCTCCTCCCGGGAGAGGGAGCGCTCCAGTCCGGCGAGACCTACGAAGCGCCGCCCGCCTACGGCTCCTGGGGACACGGGCTCAACGAACTCGCGGCACGCTTCCACGACGAGTTCCGGTTGCGCCCGGCACATCCACGCCGAGCCCGGCCCGTCACCCTCAACACCTGGGAAGCGGTCTATTTCGATCTCGACCTGGGGCGGCTCAAGGCACTCGCGGACACTGCGGCGTCGCTCGGGGTCGAGAGATTCGTGCTCGACGACGGCTGGTTCCGCGGACGCCGCGACGACACCGCCGGGCTCGGTGACTGGTACGTGGACGACACCGTGTGGCCGGACGGCCTGACCCCCATCATCGACCACGTACGGTCCCTCGGCATGGAGTTCGGCCTGTGGTTCGAGCCGGAGATGGTCAACCCCGATTCGGACCTCGCCCGCGAGCACCCCGACTGGGTCCTGCAGCCCGAAGGCCGGCTGCCCGTGCCCGGGCGCCAGCAGCAGGTGCTCAACCTGGCCATCCCCGAAGCCTACGACTACATCCTCGGGCGCCTCGACGCGATCCTCACCGAATACGACATCGCCTATATCAAGTGGGACCACAACCGCGATCTCCTCGAGGCCGCCGATGCCCGCACCGGTGCGCCGGCGGTGCACCGCACCGTTCCGGCGCTCTACCGGCTGCTCGACGAGCTGAGGCGTCGGCACCCGGGCCTCGAGATCGAGAGCTGCGCGTCGGGAGGAGCCCGGGTGGACATGGGGATCCTCGCCCGGACCGACCGGATCTGGACCAGTGACTGCATCGACCCGATCGAGCGGCTCGTCAACCAGAAATACACCGGACTCCTTGTGCCGCCGGAGCTTCAGGGCATGCACATCGGGGGTCCGGTCTCACACTCCACGGGCCGGGCACACGGGCTCGAGTTCCGGGCGTCGACCGCGATCTTCGGCCACTACGGCATCGAATGGGATATTTCGGAACTCGATCCGGAGGAGTTGCTGCGGTTGGGGGAGTGGGTCACACTGCACAAGGCCTGGCGGACACTGCTCCACCGGGGACACCTGGTGCATGCCGATCTGCCCGATCCGGCAATGGACCTCCGCGGCATCGTCTCCGTCGACCGTTCGGCAGCCCTGTTCGGCTACTCCCTGACCGCCTCCAGTGCAAGCTACCCGCCGGGCATGCTCCGGTTTCCCGGGCTCGATCCGGAGCAGCTGTACCGCATAGTGCCGGCACGGACCTATCGCGGGCAGCAGGGCAACGGCCAGTCACCGTTGGACTGGCTGCAGGCGGCCCTCGACGGGAGGCCGCTGTGCATGACGGGCCGGTTGCTCCAGGCAGCCGGGATCCAGGCACCGGTCCTCCTTCCCGAGCATTCCCTGCTGATCGAACTGCACGCCGTCCCGCGAGTTCCTCTTTCGGAAGGATTCTGAGTATGAGCATCGAACAACCGGCCTGGTGGACCAGCGCCGTCGTCTACCAGATCTACCCGCGCAGCTTCGCCGACTCGAACGGCGATGGCGTGGGGGACCTCGGCGGCATCCTCGGGAAGCTCGATTACCTCGCCGAGCTCGGCGTCGACGTGCTCTGGCTCTCGCCGATCTACGAATCGCCCCAGCACGACAACGGCTACGACATCAGCAACTACCAGGAGATCGACTCCGTCTTCGGGACGCTCGAGGAGTTCGACACGCTCCTGGCCGGCGTCCACGAGCGCGGCATGAAGCTGGTCATGGACCTCGTGGTCAACCACACCTCCAACCGGCACCCGTGGTTCATCGAGTCGGCGTCGTCGCCCGAGAACCCCAAGCGCGACTGGTACTGGTGGCGCGACGCCCGCGATGGCTTCGGCCCGGGGGAGCGCGGTGCCGAGCCGACCAACTGGGGCTCAGCCTTCAGCGGCCCGGCATGGACCCTCGATCCGGCCGGCGATCAGTACTACCTGCACTTGTTCGCGCCGGAGCAGCCCGACCTCAACTGGGAGAATCCGGAAGTCCGCGAAGCCGTCTATTCGATGATGAACTGGTGGCTCGACCGCGGCGTGGACGGCTTCCGCATGGACGTCATCAACTTCATCTCCAAAGATCCGGCACTGCCCGACGGCAGGGTGCCGGCGGGC
>NZ_KI914785.1:31196-41536 GCF_000520535.1 Arthrobacter sp. H41 | reverse complement strand
TCCACGAGTTCCTCCACGAGATGGCGCTCGCCGTCTTCCACGGGCGCGAAGCCGACCTGATCACCGTGGGCGAGATGCCCGGCGTGACGGTCGAGGAGGCGAAACTTTTCACCGACCCCGCGCGGCGTGAGGTCGACATGGTGTTCCAGTTCGAACACGTGAGCCTCGATCAGGGCCCCAGCGGGAAATGGGACTACCGGGGCCTTGACCTGCTGGACCTCAAGACGTCCTGGAACCGATGGCAGAAGGGGGCGGGCCAGTTGTGGGGCGACGGCAGCCCGCACTTCCTGTCCGGACCGCGCATCCACGAGTTCCTCCACGAGATGGCGCTCGCCGTCTTCCACGGGCGCGAAGCCGACCTGATCACCGTGGGCGAGATGCCCGGCGTGACGGTCGAGGAGGCGAAACTTTTCACCGACCCCGCGCGGCGTGAGGTCGACATGGTGTTCCAGTTCGAACACGTGAGCCTCGATCAGGGCCCCAGCGGGAAATGGGACTACCGGGGCCTTGACCTGCTGGACCTCAAGACGTCCTGGAACCGATGGCAGAAGGGCCTGGCGGAGACCGGCTGGAACAGCCTCTACCTCAACAATCACGACCAGCCGCGCCTGGTTTCCCGATTCGGCGACGACGCCGCCTTCCGGTACGAATCGGCCACCCTGTGGGCGGCGCTGCTTCACCTGCACCGCGGAACGCCGTACATCTACCAGGGTGAGGAACTGGGCATGACCAACGTGCCCTTCATCTCGGTGGCGAATTTCCAGGACCTCGAGTCGGTGAACTGGTTCCGCGAAGCCACCACCGAACTGGGCGTTACCGGAGCGGACGCCCTCGCTGCCCTGCGCATCATGAGCAGGGACAACGCGCGGACTCCCGTCCAGTGGTCCGGCGCGCCGCACTCGGGCTTCACCTCCGGCACCCCCTGGCTCGCCGTGAACTCGAACTACACCACGATCAATGCCGACGCCGACCGCGCCTCGGAGAAGTCCGTTCACCGGTTCTACCAGCAGCTCATCGCGCTCCGCCACGGCAACGAGGTGGTGCGCCTCGGCCGCTTCGAGATGCAGCACGAGGACCACCCCACGCTGTACGCCTTCACGCGAACTCTCGGCTTCCGGGTGATCCGGGTCGTGGGCAACGTCTCCGGGAACGATCTGACGCTGCCGGATCTGCAGGACACGGGGGGAACGTCCGGGCTGCTGCTCGGAAATTACGACGCCGGATCGCCGGATCGGCTGCGGCCCTGGGAAGTGCGCATCCTCGAATTGAGCTGACGCGCGGTTGCCGCCCTCCAGCCTGCGGGCTGGAGTGTGCTCAGTCCTCGTTGATCAGGCTCTCCCGGTAGAGCGTCAGCAGGCCCGGCATCCCGGCGTCGTGCATGGCCTTGCGTTGGCGTTCCGCCCCGGTTCCCCGTGCCTCCAGGTGGGAAAGCGCCGATTCCACCCAGTCGGTGTCGCCCTCGGCATCGAGGGCCGGGCCGATGAATTCAAGCAGCTCGCTGAGGCGCTGACGGGCCGGCATGCGGACGCCGGTCTCCGGGTCGACGGCGTGGGCGGTCATGCCGTCGCGCGCCGACTGCCAGAGGGCGGCGTCCAGCAGTTCGGGATCGGGATCGGGAAGGCGGGCGCCGGCGCGGGCCGCGGAAACCGCCGTCGTGACGAGCCCCCGGATGAGGGCGGCGAGCAGCACGGAATCCTGGGCTTCGAGCTGGGCGTCACCCGTGCGCACCTCGAGGGTGGGGTAGGTGTCCGACAGCCGGGCAACCCACGTCAACACACCGCGGTCGATGATGGCGCCGGTCTCCTCGAGCTGTCCGATGCGCCGCTCATAGTCGGCGGCGTCGGCGAACAGTGGCGGAATGCCCTGCACGGCCCAGCGCCGGTAGTGGATGACACGCCAGCTCCCGAAACCGCTGTCGCGATCCAGCCAGTAGGGGGAATTGGTGCTGAGCGCGGTGATGATCGGCAGCCAGGGGCGGATCCGGTTGAGGGCCTGGACGCCGGTTTCCTTGTCCGGGATCCCCACGTGCACGTGCAGGCCGTTGACGAACTGGTCACCCACGATGCCCGGGGCGCTGGCTCGGAGGTCATGGTAGCGCTGCTTGTCCGTCAGTTCGGGATAGTGCTGCCCGATCCGCGGCGCGGTGGCGGTGGGCGCGGCAAGTGCTCCACACTGCCCGGCGGCGGTCGCCAGCTGCCGGCGAAAATTCAGGAGGGATTCCTCGGCCTGCGTGAGTGTGTCGCACACCGGGGTGGCCGTCTCGATCTGGCAGCTCAACAGCTCGCGCTGGATGTCGTCGTCGTCCAGGCCGGGCGAGTCCGCCAGCAGTTGCTGCACGTCAGTGGCGCAATGCACGGGGAGCCCGGAGGCTGGATCCAGAAGCAGGTATTCCTCTTCGATGCCGAGGGTCGTCACGGGGGCCTCCAATGCGGCGGGTACTGTCTTTCCCAGTGTAGGGAGCCGATGACACCGGGCCGGCACTGTGTCGCGGCGGCAGGTCCTCGTTTGGTGCTTCGTCCGCGGTCCCGGGACGTCCTTCGGTTATAGTGCCACCATGACCCAGTACGGCCCGGGCGATCGGGCGCACCCCCAAGGCGCGCCCGTCCCGTCGTACTCGCGGGCGGCCCAGGTGGCACTCGTGCTGGCGGGGGGCGTCCTCGGCACCCTGGCCCGGTATGGCATGTCCCTCGGAGTGCCGGAGGCGGGCGGCTGGCCGCTGCCGACGCTGCTGGTCAACCTCGGAGGATCCTTCCTCCTCGGCGTCCTGCTGGAGGCGCTGGCCGTCCCGCGCGACACCGGCCGGGCCCAGCTGCTGAGGCTGGGAGCGGGCACCGGCTTCCTCGGCGCTTTCACCACCTACAGCGCTTTCGCCTTCGACGCGGTGAGCCTGCTCGGCGCCGGGCGAACGGGTGCGGCGGCAGCCTACGTGTCGCTGAGTGTTCTCGGAGGCATTGCCTGCGCAGCGGCGGGGGTGGCCGCCGCGTCCCGTTGGCGAGGCAGACGGCCGGAGGCCGGCATCCCAGCAGCAGGTCCGACTCCAGCCGGCACCACTCCAGCTGGCACCACTCCAGCNCTCCAGCAGGCACCACTTCAGCAGGTCCGACTCCAGCAGGTCCGACTCCAGCTGGCACCACTTCAGCAGGTCCGACTCCAGCTGGCACCACTCCAGCTGGCACCACTCCAGCTGGCACCACTTCAGCAGGTCCGACTCCAGCAGGCACCACTTCAGCAGGTCCGACTCCAGCGGGCCCGGAGCAGGCACCGTGAGCGCCGTCGTTCTCCTGCTGACGGCGCTCGCCGGGGGAGTCGGCGCAGCGGCGCGCTTCATGGCCGACGGCGCTGTGCGGGCGCGGATCGGAGGATCTTTCCCCCTGGGGATCCTGCTGATCAACGTTACGGGCTCCCTCGCGCTTGGTGTCGTCGCCGGCCTGGTGCTGTACGGGGGGCTCGCACCTGCCGTCGAGGTGGTGGTCGGCACCGGTTTCCTCGGGGGCTTCACCACCTTCAGCACGGCAAGTGTCGATACCGTGCGGCTGATCGGCGCCGGGCGCTACCTCGCCGCCCTCGGTTACGCGCTGGGAACAGCGGGGGCGTCGTTGGCTGCAGCCGCCGTCGGGCTCGCGGTGGTTTCCGCGCTGTGATCCGCCAGCGTGCAGCCCTCGTGCGTACCGAGACTTTCCATCCACAGCGCGGTCACGAGCTCCTCGCCCAGCTGCAGCACGGTCGGGTGCGCACCCTCGCCGACAGCGACGGCCAGCAGTCCGCCGAACGGTGCGCGCCCCGAGACCAGCAGGGCAGTGTCGAGGCCCACGCCGTGGCCGGTCAGGAACTTGAGCAACGCCGGGTCGTCGTCACTGATCCGCGCCACGCGTGCGCGGTGGCCGTCGTCGAGAAACGCCAGGGGCACGGCGTCGGGCCTCGGCACGACGCCGTCCGGGGTCGGGATCGGATCGCCGTGGGGATCACGCACGGGATAGCCGAGCTTCCGGTCCAGCCGTTCGAGGAAGGTGTCGGACACCGAGTGCTCGAGCAGTTCCGCCTCGTCGTGGACCTCGTCCCAGCTGTACCCGAGCTGGTCCACGAGGAAGGTTTCGATGAGGCGGTGCCGGCGCACCATCGCAAGGGCCAGCGCGAGGCCCTCAGGGGTGAGGCTGATGGGTCCGTACTTCTCATGGCGTGCGAGCCCCAGCTCGACGAGTTTCGCCACCATCCCCGTCACCGAGGAATTGGCGACGGACATCCGGGTGGCAAGCTGCGACGCCGTGATGGGAGTCTCCTGCCACTCGGTGAACCCGTAGATGGTCTTGACGTAATCCTGCACGCTCGAGGAATCGATGCTGTGCACCATCCCTTTCCTGCCGGCCACGTCAGCCCTTTTCCGGTACTGCGGCTGTGGTTGCGGTTACCTTTGCGTTCGCGCTCGCGTTTGACAGGTGCGCTGCCGTACCCCGACGACGGTGGGCGCGGCGCCGCTGCTGTTGGTGCTGCCGTTGCCACACCAGCCCGTTCGGCCGGGAGAAGAGGTAGACCGCGGTGAAGATCAGCGACTGCGAAAGGACCACGGCGGCGCCGGTGGAGATGTCGAGGTAGTAGCTCGCGTAGATGCCGGAGACGGCGGCCCCTGTAGTGAGGACGACGGCGAGCACCAGCATCCGGTCGAAGCTCCGGGTGAGGAGGAAGGCCGTGGCGCCGGGGGTGATCAGCATGGCCACCACCAGGATGATGCCCACGGCCTGGAGTCCCACCACCACGCTGAGGGCCAGCAGCCCGAGCAGCAGTGCCGAGAGGAACCGCGTGTTGAGCCCCATCACGTGGGCGTGGGTGCGGTCGAACGCCAGCAGGGTGAGGTCCCGCCGTTTGAACAGCACGACGGCGAGGGTCACCGCTCCGAGGATGAGCACCTGCCACAGCTCGCCGTCAGTGACGCCCAGGACGTTGCCGAACAGGATGTGCATCAGGTCGATCTGGGAGGGAGTGCTCGAGACGATCGCCAGGCCGGCGGCAAAGAGGGCGGTGAACACCACGCCGATCACGGTGTCCGGCTTGAGTTTGGTGGTGGCCCGGACGGCGCCGATCAGGGCCACTGCACCCGCCCCGAAAAGAAACGCTCCGATGGAGAACGGGATGCCCACCATGTACGCCAGGGCGACGCCGGGGAGCACTGCGTGCGAGACGGCGTCGCCCATCAGCGACCAGCCCATGAGGATCAGCCAGCAGGACAGCACGGCGGAGACCACGGCGGCGGCAAGGGTCACCAGCAGGGCTCGGGTCAGGAATCCGTACTGCAGCGGCTCGGTCAGCCAGGAGAGGAGGTCCATGTCAGTTGTCCGTTCCTGGAGTGCCGAAGGCCCGGGCGAGATTGCCGGAGGTCAGGACGTCCTCAGGGGTGCCGTGCGCCAGGACGCGCTGGTGGAGCAGCACAGCCGTGTCGCAGAACTCCGGAATGCCCGCGAGGTTGTGCGTGGAGACGAGTACGGAGCGGCCCTCGTCGCGGAGTTCCCGAAGGAGGGCGGTCATGGTTGCCTCACTCGACCGGTCCACGCCGGCGAAGGGTTCGTCGAGCAGCAGGAGCTGTGCTTCCTGGGCGATGCTCCGGGCCACGAAGACACGTTTGCGCTGCCCACCCGAGAGTTCCCCGATCTGCCGCTTGCGGAGGTGCTCGAGGCCCACCCTTTCGAGGGCGGCGCCCACCGCGGAGTGGTCCGCCGGACGAAGGCGCCGCATGGACCCCAGATGCCCGTACCGGCCCATCCCGACGACGTCGTTCACCGACACCGGGAAGTTCCAGTCGACGTCCTCGGCCTGGGGCATGTAGGCCACAAGACCGCTGCGTCGTGCCTGCCGGTGCGCCATGCCGAAGAGCTCCACCGTGCCGGCCTGCGGTTCGAGAAGCCCCAGGAGCGCCTTGAAGAGTGTCGACTTGCCGGATCCGTTGACGCCGATGAGGCCGCAGATGAGCCCCGCGTCCAGCGTCAGGCTCACGGCGTCGAGGGCCAGTACCTCGGAATAGGCGACGGTCAGGCCCGAGATCCGCAATGCGGGATCCTGTACGGGATCCTGTGCGAGTACGTGAAGGTTCACTGGCTCAACCCTTCGGAAATGGTGCGGATGTCGTAGCGCAGCAGGTCGAGGAAGGTGGGGACGGCGCCGTCCGGTCCCGAGAGCGAATCGACGTACAGCGGACCTGCCAGACGCGCTCCCGTGGCGAGCGACACCTGCTGCTGGGCTCCCGGGTCGACAGTGGACTCGCAGAACACCGCCGGGATGTCGTGGTCCTCCACGAACCGGATGACCTCGCGGATCTGGCGCGGGGTGCCCTCGGTGTCCGAGTTGACCGGCCAGAGAAAGGCTTCCTGCAGTCCGGCGTCGCGGGCGAGGTAGGAGAAGGCGCCCTCGCACGTGACGAGGGCGGCGGCCGGCTCCGCGGCGACGCTGTCGCGGAGTTCGGTCAGGAGGGCGGCGAGCTCGACCTTGATGCGTGCTCCATTGGCGTGGAAGTCGGCGGCGTGGGCGGGCTCGAGGTCCGACAGCGCGGACACGATGTTGTCGACGTATGTCTGGGCGGCCAGCGGCGACATCCAGGCGTGGGGATTCGCCAGACCCTCGTAGTCGCCGGAGCGGATGTCCAGCGGCTCCACGCCGTCGGAAAGGACTGCGTGGGGAGCATCGACCGAGAGGAGGAACCGCTCGAACCAGCGCTCGAGGCCAAGCCCGTTGTCGAGGATCAGGTCGGCGTCCTGGGCGTCGACGAGGTCCGACGGCGTGGGCTCGTAACCATGGATCTCAGCGCCCACCTTGGTGATGGACTCCACGCGCACATGCCCGCCGCCCACCTCGTCGGCAAGATCGGCGAGCACCGTGAAAGTGGTGAGGACCACCGGGCGGTCATCCCGGTGCCCGCCCACAGCGGGGGCCGCTTCGGACCGGGGAGCACAGGAGGAGAGCAGCAGGGCAAGCGCGAGGAGTGCGCCCGCCAGCGGTACCCCGGAATATTTCGGCATACCTAAACCTACTCCTTAGGTATGCCGAAACGCGAGGATCCTAGCTTCTGGCCCTCGCCCGCCACGCCGAGGTGAAATAGGGCAGGGACAGTTCGGCATCGGCAGGGAAGGCGAGGTAGTCGTGCAGGTACCAGGCGAGATTGCGCTCCACACGTGAGCGGCTCGCAGCGTCAGCGCGTTGGTAATAGGCCCGTGAGCGGGCGAGGTCGACGACGTCGGACGCCGAAAGGGTCTGTCGCCATCGCACCTGCTTCCCCTCGGGTCCGGGAAAGAACGGGCCGAAGTCCGGCTGGTAGCCCGGCGAGTAGACGTCACCGGCATGCATGATCCTCGACAACCGGTGGACCCAGGGGGTGCTGACGTCCAACTGGTTCCACAGCACCGCGAGGGTGCCTCCCGGGGTGAGGACGCGAGCGGCCTCCGTCGCAGCTTTCACGGGATCACACCAGTGCCAGGCCTGGGCGATGGCCACCACGTCCACCGAGCCGGACGCGAGGCCGGTCTCTTCGGCCGTACCGGGGAGGATCGTGGCTGCAGGAAGCCGCTCCCGGAGCACTGAGAGCATGTCCTCCGACGGATCGATCGCCGTGACGTCGAGGCCGCACCCGACCAGATGCCGGGTGAACAGCCCGGTTCCGGCTCCGACGTCGGCTGCAGTCCGGGCACCGGGTGACAGGAGCCACTCCGCGATCGCGTCCGGATACCCCGGCCGCACCCGATCGTAGCGGCTGCTGCCGGTTCGGTAGCCCTGAGCGAGGTCGTTCCGGCGATCACCGCTGATCCGCGGGCCGCTGCGGGGCGTCGAGGGGGCAGGCATATCCAGGACTTTCGGGCGGGTCGGCTAGAGGAGGTCGTCAACGTCCGGATTCAGGGTGCGCAGTACCTCGCTGTGCAGGGTTCCGTTCGTGGCGAGGGCGTTGCCGCCGAAGGGTCCGTCGACGCCGTCGAGCGAGGTGAAGCGTCCGCCGGCCTCGGTGACGATGGGCACCAGCGCCGCCATGTCGTGAAGGTTCAGTTCGGGCTCGCACGCAATGTCCACCGCGCCCTCGGCTACGAGGCAGTAGGACCAGAAATCGCCGTAGGCGCGGGTCCGCCACACCTGGTCCGTCAGGTTGACGAACTCCGCGAGCGACCCGCGGGCCCGCCATCCCGAAAGGCTCGAGTAGGAGAGCGAGGCGTCCTGCAGCCGTGACACGTTGGAGACCCGCAGGCGGGTTGCGGCAGCCAGTGATTTACCGGTGAAGGCTCCGGTTCCTGTTGCCGCCCACCAGCGCTTTCCGAGGGCGGGCGCACTGACGAGGCCCACCACGGGGCGTCCCTCGTCCACGAGGGCTATGAGGGTGGCCCAGACCGGCACGCCGCGGACGAAGTTCTTGGTGCCGTCGATGGGATCGATGATCCACCGGCGGGATCCTCCGCCGGTGCTGCCGAACTCCTCGCCCAGTACCGCATCACGGGGACGCGCGCGGGAGAGCTGTCCACGGATAGCCTCTTCGGCGGACTTGTCGGCGTCGGTGACCGGGGTGAGGTCCGGCTTCGTCTCGATTCTCAGATCCAGTGCCTTGAAGCGCGACATGGTCTGGTCGTCCACGGAATCGGCCATGATGTGGGCGAGGCGCAGATCGTCGTTGTAGCTCTGGACAAAAGTCATTCCCTCAACCTATCGTCTGGCGTGCTTAAACGACCAAGGGCCACCAGCGGCGGATGCCGTGTTGGTGACCCTTGGTGGACCGCGAATCCGCGGTCAAGGTTTGAGAACCTTAGAGAACGGTGATGTTCTCGGCCTGGGGACCCTTGGGGCCCTGGGTGGTCTCGAAGTTGACCTTCTGGTTCTCTTCGAGTGAACGGAAGCCGTTCGAGTTGATAGCGGAGAAGTGTGCGAACACGTCGGCGCCGCCGTCTTCGGGAGCGATGAAACCAAAGCCCTTTTCAGCGTTGAACCATTTGACTGTACCTGTAGCCATTTTGTCTTCCTTACCTTGTGAGAGCAGCTCCCGTACTTCGGGGCGCTCGTCGCGGTGTTCGTCTTCGCTTATCAAAAAAGCTTTCGAACTCCGGGTGGAGGATCAAGGCTTGAAATAAATGCGCAACACAACAACTACGTGCCAGCCTACCAGAACCTATTGGGTGCCCAGTTCCTTGACGTCCATCGCCTGGGCGCGGGCCTCGGACATCCCTGCGCTGAGCAGGCGCCGCAGGGATGCGAGGCGCACCGGCCCGGACTCGCCCGCGGATCCTTCCGCGACCCAGCCGTCGAGGCCGCAGTCCACCGCCCGGTCGTCGTGTTTGCACCCTCGTTCACATCGCTCGGTGCCGGGTTCGAGATCCGGGAACGCGGAGAGGATGCGGTCGGCCTCCACATGCGCGAGGCCGAACGAGCGGATTCCCGGTGTGTCGATGATCCAGGTTCCGGGTGAAGAATCCGCCGCCTTCAGGGCGATGGCCGACGACGACGTGTGGCGTCCGCGCCCGGTCACCGCGTTCACCCCTCCCGTGGCCCGGGTGGAGCCCGTGAGTGCGTTGACCATGGTCGATTTGCCGACGCCCGAATGGCCCAGGAGCACGCTGACCTGGCCATCGAGCTCCTGCCGGAGGGCGTCGACGGCGGGGTGGGACAGCCTGGCCGACGCACCGTCGTCGGACGTGGCTTCAATTCCGGCCGTGTCCGTGGCGGTCCCGCTGATGATCACGCGGAGGTCGAGGTGCTCATAGTTCGCGAGCAGTTCCGCGGGATCGCGGATGTCGGCCTTGGTGATGCAGAGCAGCGGCGCGATGCCGGCGTCGTAGGCGGCCACCAGTGCGCGGTCGATGAAACCCGTGCGCGGCTCCGGATTGGCTGCCGCGACCACGATCACGAGCTGGTCCGCGTTGGCGACGACCACGCGTTCGATCGGATCGGAGTCATCGGCGCTGCGCCGGAGCACGGTGCGGCGTTCCTCGACGCGGACCAGCCGCGCCAGGGAATCGGGCCCGCCGGACAGATCGCCGACCAGGGCTACGAGGTCACCCGCGACGACGGCGCTGCGCCGCAGCTCGCGCGCCCGAGCCGCGACGATGAGCCGCTCGTCGGCGGTGTCCTCGTCGACGACGGCGGTGTACCGACCGCGGTCCACGGTGACGATGCGGCCGGTCACGGCGTCGTCGTAGGCCGGCCGGTTCTTGGTGCGGGGACGCGTGCCTTTCTTGTTGGGGCGGATCCGGACGTCCGATTCGTCCCAGGCGCGGGAGCCTCGGCGGTTTCCTGCCTCAGACACGCTCGGGATCCCCAGTGGACGTCGCGGGAACATCGGGCGTGCCGGCAATGGCCGCGCTGCCGACCCCAGGCGCAGTTACGGCGGC
>NZ_KI914785.1:30063-31096 GCF_000520535.1 Arthrobacter sp. H41 | reverse complement strand
CCGCCGGTTGCCACCAGCGCGAGCCACAGATCGGGGAATTCCGGCATGGTCTTGGCGGTGGTGCCGATGTTCTCGACCTCGACGCCTTCCACCGCGAGGCCGAGGATCGCGCCCGCCGTCGCCATGCGGTGGTCGTCGTACGTGGAGAAGCGACCGCCGTGGAGGGCACTGGGTCGAATGACGAGCCCGTCCTCCGTCTCCTGCGCATTTCCGCCGAGGGCGTTGATCTCCGTGACGAGCGCCGCCAACCGGTCGGTTTCATGTCCCCTGAGGTGGGCGATCCCGGTGAGGGTGGAGGGCGAGTCGGCGAGGGTGCACAGTGCGGCGACGGTGGGCGCGAGTTCACTGGTGTCGGCGAAGTGTCCGCCCCGGATCGCCGGGCCGCCGGTGACGGTCAGGGTGCCCCCGGCAAGTTCCACGGAGGCTCCCATCCTGGTGAGGATGTCCCGCCACTGGTCTCCGACCTGCGTGGTGCGGGAAGGCCAGTTCGCGATGCTCACCGTTCCCCGGGTCACGAGTGCCGCAGCGAGGAACGGGCCCGCGTTCGAAAGGTCGGGTTCCACCTGGACGTCGAAGGCGGCGATCGGGCTCGACCTCGACGCCTTCCACCGCGAGGCCGAGGATCGCGCCCGCCGTCGCCATGCGGTGGTCGTCGTACGTGGAGAAGCGACCGCCGTGGAGGGCACTGGGTCGAATGACGAGCCCGTCCTCCGTCTCCTGCGCATTTCCGCCGAGGGCGTTGATCTCCGTGACGAGCGCCGCCAACCGGTCGGTTTCATGTCCCCTGAGGTGGGCGATCCCGGTGAGGGTGGAGGGCGAGTCGGCGAGGGTGCACAGTGCGGCGACGGTGGGCGCGAGTTCACTGGTGTCGGCGAAGTGTCCGCCCCGGATCGCCGGGCCGCCGGTGACGGTCAGGGTGCCCCCGGCAAGTTCCACGGAGGCTCCCATCCTGGTGAGGATGTCCCGCCACTGGTCTCCGACCTGCGTGGTGCGGGAAGGCCAGTTCGCGATGCTCACCGTTCCCCGGGTCACG
>NZ_KI914785.1:28311-29963 GCF_000520535.1 Arthrobacter sp. H41 | reverse complement strand
GGCCCGGCTCGACCAGCCAGTGGTTCGGAACGGAATCGTCCACTGCGACGCCGACGGATCGGAGGACCTGCACGGTCATGGCGATGTGGTCGAGGCTCGGGACGGGTTTGCCGACGTGCTCGAGGTGCAGACCATGCGTGAAGCGGGCCCCGACCAGGAGCAGGGCGGACACGAACTGGGACGAGGCCGCAGCATCGATGACCAGGTGCCCACCGTCCACGGCCCCTGTGCCCTGCACGGTGAAGGGGAGGGAGCCGGTGTCGTCGTCGTCGACGGTCATGCCGAGGCCGCGCAGCGATTCGATGATGGCGCCCATCGGCCGTTGTCGCGCATGCGGGTCACCATCGAAGGACGTGGGCCCGTCGAGGAGGGCGGCGAGTGGGGGAACGAACCGCATCACGGTGCCGGCGAGCCCGCAGTCGACGTGCCGGGCCGACGCCGGCAGGGCCGGTTCCTGGGAGGTGCGCGGGGTAGGGAGCGGTTCGATTTGGAGATCCGGCCCGTATCCGCCGGTGCCGGAAGGCTCGTTGACGATGGCGCCCAGCGACCGAATGGCCGTCACCATGAGAGCGGAGTCCCTGGAGTGCAGGGGATCGCGGAGCACACTCGGCCCGTCGGCCAGCGCCGCGAGGACGAGGTAGCGATTGGTGAGCGATTTGGAACCCGGCACCGCCAGCCGGGCATCGACCGGCGCCGCTGCGTGCGGCGCCGGCCAAAGGTCTCGGGTGGTTGCAGATGCTGTTTCAGGAGCGCCACCCGATGCGTTGGTCATGCCGCTTATGAGCCCACGACGTCGGAGGCGGTCTTGCGTACTGCCGAGTCGGCCTTCTTCAGCTGCTTCCGCGCGTCCTTGCTGAGGCCGACGGCGTTCTTCCTGGCGCCGGTGGCGAAATGCTCAGCCCGCCAGACGAGGCCGGGACGGCCGTTGGTGTCCACTGCTGCGAGGAGCACGGCTCCGATGAGCGAGAGGTTCTTGAGCAGCTGGCTGCGGCGGGCCTTGCGGGCCTCGGGAGTCGACGAGTCAGCGGCGTTGAAGTCGGCCAGGGCGTTCACTGCCGCAGTCACCGTGAGCAGGACCGCAGCGAGCCGGGAGAACCTGCCGATGCCGAGCAGGACACCCGCGCCGACCTGGGTTGCGCCCAGGATCTGGGCCACCAGCTTCTCGTTGTCGGTGATCGACGCCGCGGACGGAACCGACTTGGTGATCTTCTTCAGAACGGGCGCCAGCTGGGTTGCAGTGGCGCTGGTGTTCCTCAAACGGTCAACGCCCGAGAAAACAAAGCTGCTGGCGATGAGTGGTCGGGCTATAACGCGGACAAGGGTCACAACTGCCTCCTGGTTGCCGACGGTTCAGCGCCGGTTTTCGAGATTGTCTGGGAACATACAGGGCACGCTGAGTCTAGTTTTACATGCTCCCGGCGGGTGCGGCGATCCTCATCCCACGGTGGCTGCGCCTGCGCGCGATATCGGGGGCCGGTGGACGCCCGGCGCCTGGATGGAATAAGCGCACCGGCGCGCGGGTTGGAGAGGAGGTAGAAGTAATCCGGAACGGAAGGTGAACCCTTGGCGTCAATGACAGCCGACACAGCCGTGTCCCCTGATTTCCAGCTCGAGGTGATGGTGGGCCGTCCCGCGGCCGGCGGCACTGACCG
>NZ_KI914785.1:19314-28211 GCF_000520535.1 Arthrobacter sp. H41 | reverse complement strand
CGGCACTGACCGCCAGTCCGCGGCCGGCCGCAGGCGCGTAGACTTTGCCTCGATGAATACAACAGCCCCGGCGGGCAGCAGCCAGGCCGAAGATGACCAGTTGGACGTGTCCACGGAATCCGTCGCCGACCGCAAGGCGCGGTTCGAGCGGGACGCGATGCAGTACGTGGACCAGCTCTATTCCGCCGCGATGCGCATGGCACGGAACCCCAGCGATGCCGAGGACCTGGTCCAGGAGGCCTACGCCAAGGCGTTCTCCGCCTTTCATCAGTACAAGCCGGGAACCAACCTCAAGGCGTGGCTGTACCGC
Source organism: Arthrobacter sp. H41 (assembly GCF_000520535.1). Lineage (GTDB taxonomy): Bacteria > Actinomycetota > Actinomycetes > Actinomycetales > Micrococcaceae > Arthrobacter_D. The sequence goes on along the minus strand of NZ_KI914785.1, from coordinate 27,901 downwards.
ATCCTGACGAACACCTACATCAATCTTTACCGCAAGCGGCAGCGCGAACCGTTGCAGTCGCATTCGGACACCATCGAGGACTGGCAGCTCGCCAAGGCTGCTGAGCACACCTCCCTCGGCCTGCGTTCGGCCGAGGCCGAAGCGCTCGACCACCTGCCGGATTCGGACGTCAAGAGCGCGCTGCAGGCCATACCGGAGGAGTTCCGGCTGGCGGTCTACTTCTCGGATGTCGAGGGCTTCGCGTACAAGGAGATCTCGGAAATCATGAACACGCCCATCGGGACGGTCATGTCCCGCCTGCACCGCGGTCGCAAGCTGCTGCGCGAACTCCTCTCGGAGTATGCGCATGAGCGGGGTCTCGGGACGTCGGCAAAAGCAGCCGCGTCCGGCGTGGGCAAGTCCAGCACCGGCACGGAACAGGAGAGTGGAAAATGAGCGATTGCGAGAGCATGGGTGACTGTGCCGATTCTCGGATCGAACGACTGTACGAATACCTGGACGGTGCGCTGTCGCACTCGGACCTCGTGGAGATCAAGGACCACCTCGAAGGCTGTCCTGAGTGCGCGGAAGAGCACAATCTCGAATGCCTCATCCGGTCCGTCGTGAAGCGTTCGTGCACCGAGGTCGCTCCGTCAACGCTGAAGGCGAGCATCCTCGACCGGATCAACGTGCTGAAATCCGTGGATCATTAGGTTCTTGAAGTAGCCGCAACCAAAAGCACCTCCGATCCCATGCGGGACCGGAGGTGCTTTTCTGTCACCTGCTGATCAGGTGTTGGGACGCTTACCGTGGTTAGCGCCTCCGCGCTTACGGTCGCGACGCTTGCGTGCTCGCTTGCTCATGGGTGCCTCCTTCTCTATTCCTGCAGAACTGCACTCCAGTCTCCCACAGTGCGGCACCCCTGCCTAAACCGCCGACCGTCCGAGCCGCCGACCGTCCGAGGCCCGGCCCTAGGATGGGAGGACAGCCCCTACGCCGAGGAGTCTTCCGCATGCGAGCAGCCTACGTTGATGCAATATCCAAGGACGATCCCCTCGCGGGGCTGAAGATCGCGGAGATCGCGGAACCGCAGGTGCCCGACGGGTTCCGCCGGGTTCGGGTTGCCGCATCCTCGCTCAACCACCACGACCTGTGGTCGCTGCGCGGCGTCGGCCTTCCCGAGGAGCGGTTGCCCATGGTGCTGGGATGCGATGCCGCCGGGACCGACGACGACGGCAACGAGGTGATCGTGCACGGCGTCGTGTCCTCCCCGGGCTGGCGCGGTGACGAGACCCTCGACCCGAAGCGCTCCCTGTTGTCGGAGCGCTACCCGGGCACCATGGCCGATTACGTGTGGGTACCGGAGCGGAACCTCCTTCCGAAACCGGCGGAACTGAGCTTCGAGGAGGCAGCCTGCCTCCCGACGTCGTGGCTGACCGCCTACCGCATGCTCTTCACGGTCTCGCCGGCCGCGCCGGGGTCCACGATCCTGGTGCAGGGCGCCGGAGGGGGAGTGGCGACGGCGCTCATCATTCTGGCATCCGCCGCCGGCTTCCGGGTCTGGGCCACGAGCCGGAGCGAGGACAAGCGGGAGCGCGCGCTGGACCTCGGGGCGGCTGCCGTGTTCGACGCCGGCGCCCGGCTTCCCGAGCGGGTCGACGCCGTCTTCGACTCGGTGGGGGAGGCCACCTGGGCACACTCCCTCAAGTCGCTCGTTCCCGGCGGTGCCGTCATCACCTGCGGAGCGACCAGCGGCCCCGCGCCGTCGGCCGACCTCAACCGCGTGTTCTTCCTGCAGCTCCGCGTCCTCGGCTCCACCATGGGGACGCGGGACGAGCTCGTGCGGCTCACCCGGTTCCTCGTCGGGACCGGAGTCCGCCCGATCATCGACTCGGTCATGGACCTCGACGACGCCGCCCGCGGCTTCTCCCGCATGCTGAATGGTGACGTTTTCGGGAAGATCGTCTTCCGGCACTGACGCACCCGTACTGTTGCACCGGAGGCAGGCGCCCTTGAAAACGACATCCGCACCGGAATGATCCCGTGCTGATGTCGTTTTCGGGCGCGATTCCCCGGTCGGAGTGCTAGCCGCCGGAAGTAGTGCGCACGCCCGACCCGCTACTCAGCCGAGGCACCCGCCGCAAGGATCGCATTCCGCTGCTCGCGCCGCAGCGCCTGCTCGGCCGGGTCGGGAACCGGTGCCGCGGCGAGCAGGCGGCGGGTATAGGAATCCTTCGGGTACTTGAGGATCTGCTCGGTGGTCCCCTGCTCCACCAGTCTGCCCTTGTTGAGGACCGCGATATGGCTCGCGAGAAGCTCGACGACGGCGAGGTCGTGGCTCACGAACAGGCAGGCGAAGCCCCGTTCGCGCTGGAGTTCCTGAAGGAGTTCGAGCACCTTGGCCTGGACCGAGACATCGAGGGCCGACGTCGGCTCGTCCGCCACCAGGAGGTCGGGGCGCAGGGACAACGCCCGGGCAATGCCGACGCGCTGCCGCTGCCCGCCCGACAGTTCGTGCGGGTACCGGTTCCGGAAGGAGACGGGCAACTGCACGTCATCCAGGAGTTCCCCGACCCGCTTGTCGAGGTCAGCCCGGTTGAGCTTCTCGTGGAGGTACATCGGCTCGCCGATGCTCTCCCCGATGGAAAGCCGCGGGTTCAGTGATGCAGCGGGGTCCTGGAACACGATGGCGAACTTCTTGCGCAGCGGCAGGAGTTTCCGTGCGGAGAGCGCGGTGATGTCGGTGCCGGCAATCGTGACGCTTCCGGCGCTGGTCCGAATCAGGCCGGTCACAGCCCTGGCGATGGTCGACTTGCCCGAACCCGATTCGCCGACCAGCCCCAGCACCTCACCGGGGTTGATGGTGAAGGAGACGTCATTGACCGCCTTGAAGGGTGCCTGCCGGAACCGTCCGGGGTATTCGATATCGACGTTCACCAGTTCGAGCGCCGGGACTGTCCCGGCGTCACGGTGGGTCTGCTGTTCCGCGTCCGCTGCGCGTGCGTACGCCTCGTGGACGCGAAGGGCGCCGTCCACCACCTCATAGTCCGAGAGGACACCGCCCACCCGGGATCCGAGATGCGGAACGGCGTCGAGCAGTTGGCGTGTATAGGGTTCGCGCGGGCTGGTGAACAACTGTGCCGTGGGCGCTGTCTCGACGACGCGGCCGCGTTCCATCACCACCACGTTGTCGGCGAGGTCCGCCACCACGCCCATGTCGTGGGTGATGAGGAGGACCGCACTGTTGAGCCGCTTGTTCAGCCGTCTCAGCAGCTCGAGCACCTCGGCCTGGACGGTGACATCGAGGGCGGTGGTGGGTTCGTCGGCCACCAGCAGCATCGGGTCGTTGGCGAGGGCGATCGCGATCATGGCGCGCTGGCGCTGTCCGCCGGAGAACTGGTGCGGGTAGGAGTCGTACCGTTTCGCCGGCTCGGGGATCTCCACCATCGCCAGAAGCTCGATGGCTCGCTCTTTGGCCTGGGCAGGGGAGGCCTCGGTGTGCTGTTCAACAGCTTCCCGGATCTGCTCCCCGACCGTGAGGACCGGATTGAGCGCCGTCATCGGCTCCTGGAAGATCATGGCGATGTCATTGCCGCGGATGCGCCGCAGGGCACTCTGCGGCGCGCCGATCAGCTCCTTGCCGAGCATCTTCGCGCTGCCGCTCGAGCGTCCGTTACGGGGGAGGAGGCCGAGCAGCGCCATGGATGACATGCTCTTGCCCGAGCCCGACTCTCCGACGATAGCGAGGATCTCGCCCGGGTGGATCTCGTAGGACACATCCTCGGCGGCCATGACCCATTCGCCGTCCACGCTGAAGTCCACGCAGAGGCCGGAGACGGAGAGGATTGCTCCCTCCCTCGCTGGTGCTGCGTCGTCGATGACGAGGCTGGCTTCGGAAGCGCTCATTGCTTGATCCTTGTCTGCTTGGGATCGAAGGCGTCACGGAGCCCGTCCCCGATGAAGTTCACTGCGAGTGCGATGGCGACGATGAACGCGCCCGGCCAGAGGAACAGCCAGGGACGCACCGTCAGCGCCGAACGGTTGTCATTGATCGCCTTGCCCAGCGAGGTGTCGGGCGCGACCACTCCGAGGCCCAGGTAGCTGAGGGCTGTCTCGAGCAGGATCGCCCCTGAGATGGCGAGTGTCGTGGAGACGATGATGACACCCACCGTGTTGGGCAGGATATGGCGGAAGATGATGCGCGCCGAGCTTGCTCCCACCGACTTGGCGGACTCGACGAATTCCTTCTCCCGGAGGGAAAGGAACTCGCCGCGCACCAGCCGCGCGAGGCCGGTCCAGGTGACGAGCCCGAGGAAGATCGCGAACGGGACGATGCCCTGTTTGGCGACGATCCCGGCAACCACCGCTGCAATCACGACGGTGGGGATGGTGATGACGACGTCGGTGATCCGCATGAGGAACGCTTCGGTCCAGCCCCGGAAGTAACCGGCGACCGCGCCGACGGTGGTGCCGATGACCATCGCCACCAGTCCGACGATGAAGGCGATGATCAGCGAGGTCTGGATGCCGCGCATCGTCAGGGCGAAGTAGTCGCGGCCGAGGACATCCTGGCCGAAGGGATGCTCTCCCAGACTGAACGGCCACAGGGTGAGGGTCGGCCTGCCCTCGTTGAAACGGGCGGCAAGCACGTCGTAGTCCTTGTTCCACCAGCCCGGGAGCCCTGCGAAACCGATGGAACTGAAGGAGAGCAGGATGATCAGCAGCAGGAGGCCCATCCCTGCGAGGGCGCCCTTGTGCCGCAGGAATCGCTCGCGGACCAGCTTTCCCTGACTCTTGGCCTCGGTGGGCTGGATCCTGCTCGACTGGATTCGATCCGTCTGGGCTCGGGTGCGGGTGCCGGTGGAGATGTCGGTGTCCTGGCTGAGGAGCGTCGTCTCCGACAGCTCGACCTGCGCCCGTGAATCGCCCGACTGCTCTGGATGTTTAGTCATGATGTTTTTCCTAGCTCAGCGTGATGCGGGGATCGAGGAAGGCGTAGGCGATGTCGGCGAGCATGTTGAACAGCACTGCCGCGGTGCCCACCACCAGGAAGAAGGCCATGACAGGCCCTGGATCCACGTTGTTGATCCCGTCGATGAACATCTTGCCCATGCCGTTCCAGCCGAACACCGACTCGGTGATGACGGCTCCGCCGAGCACGCCGGCGAAGTCGAACGCCATGAGCGTGGTGATGGGGATCATCGCGTTGCGGAACGCGTGCTTCACGAGGACCGTCCGTTCGCTGAGGCCCTTGGCGCGCGCGGTGCGGATGTAGTCCTGGTTCATGACGTCGAGTTGGCTGGCGCGTGTGTAGCGGGTGTAGGTGGCGAAGGAGATCAGGGTCAGCGCGATCGTGGGCAGGACCAGGTGCAGCGCGTAGTCGAGATTGATCTCCCAGAAGGTGCCCGAGAGGTTGGCCGACTGGGACCCGGTGGTCGGAATGGGACGGCCACCCGCTTTTGCGGACAGCGTGGGATACGCCTGCAGCAGCCGGTCGAGGAACATCAGCAGGGCCATGCTCACGGCAACCACCGCTGAGATCCTTCCTGCCTGCTGGCGGTACTGCCCGCCCACCACGCTGCCGACCACATAGGCGGCCACGACGGCCACTCCGATCATCAGGAGCACGGTGAGCCAGGTCGGATCGGTGAGCAGGGGAATCGAGATCAGGTAGGCCGCGTAGCTCACTGCCGCAGCGGCAAGGGCTGCGTACAGGATCTTCCGACGGCGGAAACCGGCGAGCAGGGCGGTCCACAGGAAGGCGACGGAGGCTGCCGAGACGAGCATTCCCACGGGACCGAGGCCCGGTGTGACGAACCAGCCCGTGACGAGGAGCAGCCACAGGCTGAAGGCCGTGGCGAACGCGGCGATGCCGAAGACGATTGCGCGCCGGCGTCGGTCCCCGCCGACGACCAGCGCCCAGATTCCGCCTGCGATCACGCCGATGACGAGAATCGCAGCGTAGGAGAACCGTGGATTCGCGAGCCACGTGTTGAGGTCGATGGCCAGGTACTGCTTCAGGAGCGTCGACAGCCAGAACAGTGGAAGCGAGAAAAGCACGAAGGAAAGGAAGGTGATCGAGTAGTCGAAGGTGGTGTACTGGCGGATCGCGGTGACGATGCCGACGATCACACCGACCACCAGCGCGATGACCGTGGCAACGACCACGAGGCGGAGCGTCGAACCGATAGCGTTCTCGAGCTGGGGGAGCACTGCCGCGCCCGTGCGGTCCTGGCCGAGGGTACAGGAGACGCCGCCCGGCACGATGCAGTGGCCCACGTCCTGCAGCCACAGGTAGTAGCGCATCAGCGGTGGCTGGTCGAGGTTCATGGCGGCGGTGCGGGCGGCGATGGTCGCGGCCTTCTCGGGGCCGCTCGTCTCACCGAGGTCCTCGAAGGGATCGCCCGACGAGATGGTGAGGAAGTACATCAGCGTGGTGGCTGCAAGCATGATGAAAAACGAAATGATGGTTCGTTTGACGATGAAGTAGAACACGGAAGGGCTCCTAGGAAACGGTGCAGGCTGGAGTGTTGCCGGGCACAGGGACGGGCAGACCCGAGGGCCTGCCCGTCCTCATGCTTTGTTCGGAACCTGCGATCAGCTCTGCTTCGTCCAGCTGTAGGCATTCCAGGTGATGCCGGTCTGCGTCGGGTTCAGTTCCACGCCCTCGAGCTTCGAGGAAGACCCGACGATATCGGCGTTCGCGTAGAGCACCACGTTGTACTGCGTCTCGGCGAGCCGCTGCTCGAGCTCCGTCTTCAACGGGACAATCTGCTCGGCGTCCGTGTTGGTCGCGATCTCGGTCCACAGACGATCTACCTCTTCGTCAGCGTAGCCACCGAAGTTTTGCTCACCACCGCTGACGTAGATGGACTGGCCGGAAGCGACGAGACCCGATCCGGCCCAGCCGAAGACTACCGCGTCCCAGGCTCCGGGCTGCGAGAGCTTGGAGCTCCATTCGGCCTCGGGCTGCGGGATGATCTCGAAGCCGGCCTTGTCGCAGGAGTCCTTGACGAGGGCGACCATGTCGGCCCGGAGCTGGCTCGTCGATGCGAACATCAGCGAGACCTGCACGGGCTCGGTCTTGCCGGCTTCGGCCAGGAGGGCCTTGGCGCCCTCGATGTCGGCGACGCCGTCACTCTGCGCTGCCGGCGCGCCTTCGAGAACCTCTTCGTATTCAGGCTGTGCCGGCTGGTACTCGCGAAGGTTCATGACCGACGAATCGGGGTCGATGGGCGAGACGAACTTGTCGACCATGTCCGCGCGAGGCACGCACATGTTGAACGCCTGGCGGACCTTAAGATCTTCGAAGACTGCGCCGGGACGCTGGTCCAGGTCGATGTGCGAGAAGGTAAGTGACTGCCCGGTGTCTACCGTCACGGTCTCACCGATCTGCTCGAGCGCCGCCTTGGTGTCGACGGTCGGGCTGGACGGGTCGATGACGTCGACGTCGCCGTTCTGGAGCGCCTGGACCGCTTCCTCGTCCACGATGGTCTGGAAAACGATGGTGTCCGTCTGGCCGGCACGCTCCTCGCCCCAGTACTGGTCGTTCTTGACGAGGGTCAGCGTGCCGTTCGTCGCGTTGTCCAGCTTGTACGGGCCGGAAGAGGGCAGGATCGCGGTGTCCGGGAGAGTCGGGAGGTCGGCTTCGTAGTTCCAGCCCGTGTTCCAGAACTCGGCAACAGGCGTCAGCGCCTCCGTATTCTTGGACTGGAGCGCTTCGACGAGCTCGGCACCGTCGCCCTCGGCCGACATGCCACCCTGTTCAGCGGCGATGTGCGCCGGCATAATCACACCGGTGGTGAAAAGTGCTTCCCAGTCAGCATAGGGCTCCGAGTAGACAACCTCGAACTCCTTCGCACCGGGCTCGCCCTCGATCATCTCCATCTGCTCAAAACCGTTGGTGGAGGCCGCCAGAAAGAGATTCGATTCGGCTCCCGACTCGGGGTCTGTGACACCGGAGGGGTAGGTTCCTGAAGCCGTGGCCCAGGTCAGCAGGACATCGTCGTAGTCAATCGGCGTGCCATCGGACCACACAGCATCCTCGTTGATGCTGTACTTGACGGTCAGCGGATCATCGCTGGTCTTCTCGTAGGTCCCGAAATCCTCGTTGGCTGCCAATTGAGCCTCTGGAGTGTAGGACACGAAGGAACTTGAGGCCAGGTTGTCCACATAGGTGTTGTAGACGGAGTTGGTGCTGGCGGTGTTGCCGTTGTAGCCGGTTGGTGCCTGGCTGATGGCCACGTTGATCGTGGAGGCGAGGGTTTCCTCCCCGCCGCCCTCGGTGGGGGTCTCCGCGGTTCCGCCCGCAGATCCACAGGCGCTTAGCATGAGCACTCCGATGGAGAGAGCCGCAAGCGACATTGTGCGCTTATTACGCATTCGATTTCCTTACTGTGCTAGAGGCGCACGGGACCGGTCATCAGTCCCGCTGGAGCGGACTGCCACCGTGACGGCAATCACACTTCCCACAGCATAACCAGAGATCGTTGCCTTCGGACACCCAGTGAACGATATATAACCCATTCGTTACCAGCCGGTAATATTGTCACCTTCCGGTAACGAAGGGGCTGAGGGGGTTCGGGGTGCGGCTCCTATTCTGAGGCGG
>NZ_KI914785.1:16092-19214 GCF_000520535.1 Arthrobacter sp. H41 | reverse complement strand
GGATCTCGAGCCACTGGTACCAGCCGCGGTGCAGCACGAGCCACGCCATCAGTCCGTAGCCTGCCTGACCGGGACCGCCGCCGTTCGCGGCGAGGTCGTTTCGCCACTGCTCATGCGCCACGAGCGGCGTGAAGGTGTCCACATACACATGCTTGCGGCGTGTGGTCACGTCGGCGAAAGCGGTCGAGAGGTCGGCGAGGCGCCGGTTGCGCTCGGGATCGAGGCCGGGGGGAGGGCCGACGACGAGCGCCTTGACGCTCATGTGCGCAGCGCCGTCGAGGATGTTCGCGAGGTTCAGCCGACTGCGGGCCGTCGACAATTCGAGGTCCAGATCGCGGTCGGAGAGCCCGATGACGAGGCGGTTCTCGAAGCCGTCGTCGAAGCGTCGTCCCACCTCCTGGAGCCAGCGGTTGGCAAGGGACTCCGTCCCCTCCTGCGGAGCCGCAAGGGTGTACGGCTCGACCAGCACGTTCTCCGGCGCGGTCCGTGCCATGACGCGTCCGAACCAGCCGAGCGCGCGCGGGTCGCCCAGGCCCGCCAGGAGTTCGTCGCCCACTGCTGCTAGCCGGATTCTGCGTTGTTCCACTGGTCCCTCGGTTTACTGGTCGTCGGAATGGTGCGTGACTGGTGCTGCCTCAACCTGCTGCTTAAATGCGTTGGGCGGGGCCGGAGCCCCACCCAACATCATACGTATGGGCCGATTACTTTCGGCCGAACGCCTTGCGGATCAGGAGCTCCTGCTCCACTGCGTGATGCTTCGCCGAACCGGTGGCGGTGGCCGCCGACGCCGGACGTGAGGCGAGCCGCACCTTCCGATCCAGCTCCTGCGGGAGGTTCAGTCCAATGAACGGCCACGGGCCCTGGTTGGCCGGCTCATCCTGGGCCCAGACCACTTCTGCGTTGGGGTAGGTATCCAGGGCCGCGGAGATCTCAGCCACGGGAAGCGGGTACAGCTGCTCTACGCGCACAATCGCCGTCTTCTGGTCGTCGGTCTTCTGGCGCGACGACAGCAGATCGTAGTACAGGCGGCCGGACACCAGGATCACGCGCTCGACGTCGTTGGCCGGCGCCTCGAGGGTGTCGGGGATGACCGGCTGGAAGCTGCCCTGCGTGAAGTCCTCCACCGAACTCGCCGCTGCCTTCAGCCGCAGCAGCTGCTTGGGAGTGAAGATGATCAACGGCTTGCGCGGCCTGCTGTAGGCGTGGCGCCTCAGGAGGTGGAAGTGCGACGCCGCGCTGCTCGGGTTGGCGACCACCATGTTCTCCTCGGCGCACATCTGCAGGAAGCGCTCGATGCGTGCGGAGGAGTGGTCGGGGCCCTGGCCCTCGTAGCCGTGCGGGAGCATCAGCACCAGTGACGAGCGCTGGCCCCACTTCTGCTCCGCCGAGCTGAGGAACTCGTCGATGATGGTCTGGGCGCCGTTGACGAAATCGCCGAACTGCGCTTCCCAGATCACGAGTGCGTCGGGGCGCTCCACGGAGTAGCCGTACTCGAAGCCCATGGCTGCGTATTCGGACAGCAGGGAATCGTAGATCCAGAACTTCGCCTGGCCCTCGCTCAGGTCGGAGAGCGGAAGCCATTCCTCACCCGTTGCGCGGTCGTGGAACACCGCATGCCGCTGTACGAAGGTGCCGCGCCGGGTGTCCTGGCCGGAGAGGCGCACCGGCACACCCTCCATGAGGAGTGAGCCGAAGGCCGCGATCTCGCCGAAGCCCCAGTCGATGGCGCCCTCGCGTGACATCTGCTCGCGCTTGTCCAGCAGCGCCTTGAGCTTCGGGTGGACGGTGAAGCCCTCGGGAATGCTCGTGTGGGCCTTGCCGATGTGCGCGAGCGTCTCGGGGGAGATGGCTGTGGTCGCCGGAGCCCCGGTACCCGAATCGGACTGCTGTGCGAAAGGCCGCTCGATATTCGAGACCGCTGCGGGATCCTTCGTGACCACCGGAATCGGCGAAGTCTGCGCAGCATGGGTCTCCGCGAAGACCCGCTCGAGTCGCTCCTGGTAGTCACGCAGCGCCTGCTCGGCTTCCTCCTGCGTGATGTCACCGCGCCCGATCAGCGCCTCGGTGTAGAGCTTGCGGACCGAGCGCTTCGCCTCGATCAGGTTGTACATCATCGGCTGGGTCATCGAGGGGTCGTCGCCCTCGTTGTGTCCACGGCGGCGGTAGCACACCATGTCGATCACGACATCCTTGTTGAAGCGCTGGCGGAACTGGTACGCCAGCTGCGCCACGCGGACCACGGCCTCGGGGTCGTCACCGTTGACGTGGAAGATCGGTGCCTGCACCATCTTCGCGACGTCGGTGGAGTACACCGAAGAGCGCGACGACGTCGGCGACGTCGTGAAGCCCACCTGGTTGTTGACGATCACGTGGATGGTTCCGCCCGTGCGGTAGCCGCGCAGCTGGGAGAGGTTGAGCGTCTCGGCGACGACTCCCTGGCCGGCGAAGGCCGCATCGCCATGGATCAGGATCGGGAGAACGGGGAAGGTATCGCCCTGGTCGAGGAGATCCTGCTTGGCCCGGACGATGCCCTCGAGCACCGGATCCACCGCCTCGAGGTGCGAGGGATTGGCTGCGAGGTAGACCCGTGTCTCGTTCCCCGCGTCGGAGGTGAACGTGCCCTCGGTTCCGAGGTGGTACTTCACATCGCCCGAGCCCTGCACGGATCGGGGATCCTGGGTGCCCTCGAACTCGCGGAAGACCTGCGCGTAGGTCTTGCCGGCGATGTTCGTCAGCACGTTCAGGCGGCCACGGTGCGCCATGCCGACGGCTACCTCGTCGAGGCCGTCGTCGGCTGCTCCGGAGATGACGGCGTCGAGCAGCGGAATCAGGGACTCACCGCCCTCGAGGGAGAAACGCTTCTGGCCCACGAACTTCGTCTGCAGGAAGGTCTCGAACGCCTCCGCGGAGTTCAGCTTGTGCAGGATGCGCAGCTGCTCCTCGCGGCTCGGCTTGGAGTACGGGTGCTCGAGCTCGTCCTGGAACCACTGGCGCTCCACCGGATCCTGGATGTGCATGTACTCGATGCCGGTGGTGCGGCAGTAGGCGTCGCGGAGCACGCCGAGCATGTCGCGGAACTTCAGCAGCGGCTTGCCGCCGAAACCGCCGGTGGGCCATTCCCG
>NZ_KI914785.1:0-15992 GCF_000520535.1 Arthrobacter sp. H41 | reverse complement strand
ACCGCCGGTGGGCCATTCCCGATCCAGGTCCCACAGGGTCAGCCCGTGCGTCTTGACGTCGAGGTCGGCGTGCTTGCGCTGAACGTATTCCAGGGGATTGGTGTCGGCCATCAGGTGGCCGCGCACCCGGTAGGCGTGGATGAGCTGCTGGATCCGGGCCACCTTGTTGATCTCGTCCATCGGATCGACCTGGATGTCGACGCTCCAGCGCACCGGCTCGTACGGGATCCGGAGGGACTCGAAGATCTCGTCGTAGAAGCCCTGCTCACCGAGCAGGAGCTGGTGGATGATCCGCAGGAACTCGCCGCTGCCGGCACCCTGGATGACGCGATGGTCATAGGTGGAGGTCAGGGTGATGGTCTTGCTGATCGCGTGCCGGGCCAGCGTCTTGTCGCTGGCGCCCTGAAACGCGGCGGGGTATTCAAGGGCGCCGGCCCCGATGATGCAGGCCTGGCCCTTCGACAGGCGCGGAACTGAATGAACAGTGCCGATTCCGCCCGGGTTGGTCAGCGAGACGGTGGTGCCCGCGTAGTCATCGGCGCCGAGCTTGCCGGCGCGCGCCTTCTTCACGAGCTCCTCGTAGGCGTGCCAGAACTCCGAGAAGTTCATGTTCTCGGCCTTCTTGATGTTCGGCACCACGAGTGATCGGGAGCCGTCCGGCTTCGGCATGTCGATGGCCAGGCCGAAGTTGACGTGCGCCGGCTGCACCGACGAGGGCTTGCCGTCCACGACGTCGTAGTACACGTTCTGTGACGGGAACTGGGCCAGTGCGCGGATGATGGCGTAGCCGATCAGGTGCGTGAAGGATACTTTGCCGCCCCGGGCGCGGGCGAGGTGGTTGTTGATGACCACGCGGTTGTCGATCAGGAGCTTCGCCGGGATGGCGCGCACGCTCGTCGCGGTGGGGACCGTGAGGCTGGCCTCCATGTTGGTGGCGATGGCCTTCGCCGGGCCGCGCAGCGGCTTCACCGCGTCTTCGTCCATCTCGGTGTTGCGTGCCGATTTGGGGAGCTGTGCGGGGATGGGGGGCGTGGCGGGCTTTTGCGGTGCCGCGGCTGGTTCCTTCGGCACCGGCGGCTTGCCGGATTCCTGCGCCGACGCGGGCGATTCGCCGGACGCCTTCGGTGCGTCCGCCTCGGCACGAACGACCGGCAGTTCGCGGGTCACCGGCCGGGCATCTGCCGATTCCCGGGGAGGAGCCACTGGAGCGTCGGCTTTCGGAGTTCCGTTCTGCGGGGCTGCCGGGCCGCCTGCGTCTGACTGCCCGCTCTCGGAGCCGAACGAGTCGAACAGGTTCCACCACTTCTTGTCCACCGAGTGGCGGTCCTTCTGGAACTGCTCGTAAAGTTCATCAACAAGCCACTCATTTCCGCCGAATTCTTCAGGTAGACGGTGGCTGGTCTTATCTGGCACTTGGTATACGCCTCTTCCGTAAGTTGCCTGAGCGCGGTGTGGGCAATCCCGGCCGAAGCGACCGGCGGTGGACCCTGTTCCAGTCTAGTGACAGGAGTTCACAACAATCCAATTGCGCGCGCGATCGGTGCGGCGCCCGGGCGTACCGGATTCGGCGGCACGGCCGCGTACAACTAGACTCTTTGCGGTACTTCGACCGCCGGGAGAAAAAATGCGCTTCATCAACCAGCCGACCACCGACCTCACCTACTCGGACGTGTTCCTCGTACCGTCCGCATCGGAGGTCCTCTCCCGCTTCGACGTGGACCTCTCGTCCGACGACGGCACCGGGACCACCATTCCCCTGGTCGTCGCGAACATGACGGCGGTGACGGGCCGCCGCATGGTGGAGACCGTGGCCCGGCGCGGAGGCCTCGCCGTCCTGCCGCAGGACATCCCGTCCGAGGTCATCGCCGAGGTGACGGAATGGGTCAAGGGCAGGCATACCGTGTTCGAGACGCCCCTGAAGCTCCAGCAGGGGAACACGGTGATCGATGCGCTGCACCTGATCCAGAAGCGCGCCCACGGTGCGGTGGTGGTGGTGGACGACGCCGGGCGCTGCGTGGGCATCGTGCGCGCCTCGGACTGCGAGGGAGTGGACCGGTTCGCGTCCCTCGGGGCGGTCATGCGCGATGCTCCCGCCGGGATCCGTGCCGACCGGTTCGACGCCGATCCCGCCCGCGCGCTCCAAGAGGCCTTCGAGGAGCTCGACGGCGCCGGCGTCCCGCTCGCCCCGGTCACCGACGAGGACGGCGTTCTGCAGGGCGTCATCACCCGGACCGGCGCGCTGCGGTCGACGATCTATGATCCGGCGGTGGACGCCCGCGGACGCCTCCGGGTGGCCGCCGCCGTCGGGATCAACGGCGATGTCGAGGGCAAGGCGTCCGCACTGCTGGCGGCCGGCGTCGACGTCCTTGTCGTGGACACCGCGCACGGCCACCAGCGCAAGATGCTCGATGCGCTGAAGGCGGTCCGAAGCCTCGATCCGAACGTGCCGATCGTTGCCGGGAACGTGGTGAGCGCCGACGGCGTCCGTGACCTCGTGGAAGCCGGTGCCAGCATCGTCAAGGTCGGTGTGGGACCCGGGGCCATGTGTACCACCCGGATGATGACCGCCGTCGGGCGCCCGCAGTTCTCCGCCGTGTACGAGTGCGCGGAAGCCGCGCGCGCCCTCGGTGCACACGTCTGGGCCGACGGCGGGGTACGGTACCCGCGCGATGTGGCCCTGGCGCTCGCCGCGGGGGCGAGCCAGGTCATGATCGGTTCATGGTTCGCCGGGACCTATGAGAGCCCCGGTGATCTGCAGACCGACAGCAACGGCCGCAAGTTCAAGGAAAGCTTCGGGATGGCCTCCGCCCGGGCCGTGCAGAACCGCACGCGCCGCGAGGACGTCTTCGCGCGCGCCCGGAAGGGTCTGTTCGAGGAGGGTATCTCCACCTCGAAGATGTACCTTGACCCGGCACGGCCGGGTGTCGAGGACCTGCTGGATTCGATCACCGCCGGGGTCCGCAGCTCGATGACCTATGCCGGGGCGCGGTCACTGAAGGACTTCAACGAACGCGCCGTCGTCGGCGTGCAGTCCGCCGCCGGCTACGAGGAGGGACGCCCGCTCCAGCAGAGCTGGTAGGCCGCCGCAGAGGGAACCGGGACGTAGGCGCCGGCTGGGCTGTTCTGTCCTTGATTCGAAGGCTTGTCCCCGTTCAGCGTCGGAACCTGCACGGCTTTCAGGAACTGGACAGCGTGTTGTTGCGCGACACGCCGATCATTTGCAGCCCCTGAGTTGATAAGGTGGGCAACTTCCTCCACGCCCACGGGAAATGCCTTGAACTTGAGATCGCGCTCGATGGGCACGGCGCAGGGCACGCCGCCGGTTCACTGTAGGCGCAAAGGCTGAGCAGCGCAGGAAGCTCGGGTAAACTGGAGCCCTTATGGACAGCTCCTCTAGGGGCCGGCCAGCGGGGCACCCGGTGACGACGAACTTCCGTTCGTCCAGCCCGATGCCCGCGCCTCGAGCCGGCAGACCCCGACTACATGCCCATCTTTCCCTTTGCAGCGCGCCGGCAAGCGGCGGGGATCTCTCCCCGGCCGACGGCGACGCCGGAGCGGAGCCGCTTTCGGAGCCCTCCAGACCCGGCGAGCCTCCCGCTGACCAGAAGCTGTACCGCGCGGCTTCCTGCCCGGCAGGTTCCCGCCCTGCTGCGTACCCGTTCCGGTCCTTTCCCGTCCAGTTAGTTCCGTTCCGGGCGTTTCCCTTCCGGGCGGTGGCACCGTAATGGAATGGATCTACCTGGCGGCGGGAATCCTGCTGGTTCTTGGAACCGGCTTCTTCGTGGCCGTCGAATTCTCGCTGGTGGCACTCGACCAGACCTACGTGCAGCGTGCGGTCGACGCCGGCGACAAAAAGGCCGAACCGCTCCTGAGGTGCCTGAAATCCCTCTCGACGCAGCTCTCGAGCTGCCAGCTGGGCATCACGATGACGACGCTCCTGACGGGCTACGTCATGGAGCCCTCGGTGGCCAGCCTGCTCGAGCGCCCGCTGGGCGGTCTGGGGCTTTCCGGGCCGGCCGTCGCCACGGTGTCCATCGTCATCGCCATGACCCTCGCGACGCTGCTGTCGATGCTGATCGGCGAGCTCGTGCCCAAGAACCTCTCGATCTCCCTGCCGTTCCAGGTGGGCCGCACCCTTGCCCGGCCCCAGCTGCTGTTCACCGCAGTGTTCAAGCCCGCGATCATCGTGCTCAACGGGTTCTCCAACCGCGTGCTGCACATCTTCGGTCTTGAGGCGAAGGAGGAGATCTCGGGCGCGCGCACCCCTTCCGAGCTTTCCTCACTGGTCCGCCGCTCAGCGGAAATGGGTACCCTCGATGCCGGGACGGCGAACTTCCTGGCCCGGACCTTCGCGTTCTCGGAACGGACAGCGGCAGACGTCATGACGCCCCGGATCCGGATGGAGACCATCGATTCGGAGCAGACCGTGGCCGACGTCGTCGAACTGGCCCGCCGCACCGGCTACTCGCGCTTCCCGCTGATCGGTGAATCCGCTGACGATATCCGCGGCGTCGTGCACGTGAAGAAGGCCGTGGCGGTGCCGCGGGACCGGCGCGCCAAGCTTCCTGCGGGCACCATCATGACGGAGGTGCTGCGGGTGCCTGAAACGGTGCACCTCGACTCACTGCTGCGCGAACTGCGTGACGCGAACCTGCAGCTCGCCGTGGTTCTCGATGAGTACGGCGGCACGGCCGGCGTGGCCACGCTTGAGGACCTCGTCGAGGAAATCGTGGGCGAGGTTGCCGATGAGCACGACAAACTGAAACCCGGGGTGCTGCAGAGTGCCACGGGGGATTGGTACTTTCCCGCGCTGCTGCGACCCGATGAGGTCAGCGAGCAGATTCCGCTGCTCGTGGTGCCTGATGAGGCGGGGTATGAGACGGTGGGTGGCTTCGTGATGGCCGAGCTGGGGCGCCTGGGAGCAGTGGGCGACCGGGTGGAAGTCGAGAACGGCATGCTCGAGATCGAGCGCATGGACGGCCGCCGGATAGACCGCGTCCGGTTCGTGCCCACAGTGCTGGGGGCGACGAAGGAAGTCGACGGCATCGACCCGGGTAGCCGAATCGGCACAGGGCCCGACGGCGCGGCTCGGTTGCGGAATGCCGCGACCGGGGCCGGCCGTTCCGGCAGCACAGCGGTCAAGGAAGGCAAGCGATGAGCGACTGGGCTGGAATTCTCTGGCTGATCGTGCTCCTGGCGGGCAACGCGTTCTTCGTCGGCGCCGAATTCGCCGTCATGTCGGCCCGCCGCAGCCAGATCGAGCCCCTTGCCGATGCGGGGTCGAAGCGGGCGAAAACCACGCTCTGGGCCATGGAGCACGTCTCGCTCATGCTCGCCTGCGCTCAACTGGGGATCACCGTGTGTTCCCTGCTGATCCTGCAGGTGGCCGAGCCTGCCATCCACCACCTGCTGGTGGTGCCGCTCGAGGCCGTGGGGATCCCGGCCGGCTTCGCCGATGGAATCGCCTTCGGCATCGCGCTGCTGCTCGTGACGTTCCTGCATGTGACGTTCGGCGAGATGGTGCCGAAGAACATCTCGGTATCTGTGGCGGACAAGGCAGCGCTGTTGCTCGCGCCGCCCCTGGTGATGATTGCGCGGGTGGTCAATCCCATCATCTCCACACTCAACTGGACGGCGAACCACATCCTGCGGGCCCTGCGCGTGGACCCGAAGGACGAGGTCTCCTCGACGTTCACCCTTGAGGAAGTGCAGTCGATCGTCGAGGAATCCACGAGGAGCGGGCTGGTCGATGACGAGTCGGGCCTCATCAACGGTGCACTCGAATTTTCCGGCCAGACAGCTGAAACCGCGATGGTCCCCCTCGCCGAGCTGGTGACGATGAGGACGGATTCCACCCCCGAGGACTTCGAAAGGACCGTGGGCCGCACCGGATTCTCCCGCTTCGTCCTGGTCGATGAGAGCAGCAACCTCACGGGTTACATCCACCTGAAGGACATCATGTCGCTGCCCCAGGCCATGTACTCGAAGCCCATCACCGAGAACAAGGTGCGTACGCTCGCGAACCTCAACCCGCATGACGGTATCGAGGATGCGCTCACGGTGATGCAGAAAACCGGATCCCACCTGGCACGCGTGCTCGGTCCGGACGGCGGAACGCGGGGAGTGCTGTTCCTCGAGGACGTCATCGAGCAGCTGATCGGTGAAATTCGTGATGTCACGCAGAACCAGGGCGCCCGGAGGTCGGGAGAGGGTGTGACCGAACCCGAAACGCGGCTGGCGCGCTAGGTCCGAGTAGTCGGCGATTTCCCCTCGGCGGTGCGACGGGCACGGGAACCTCGTTTGCGAACGGTTCGCGTTAGAGTAAGGTCGTTCCTAACGTAAACAATTCTCATTAACATGATCGAGGCACCCATGCACCGCCGATTCGCGCGACGACCCACCCAACTCCTCACCGGCATCGCACTCGTTGCGCTGTCGATTTCGGCCTGTGGAACCGATACCGGATCCGGCGCTGCGTCGGAGAGCTCCGACGAAAAGCTGCAGGTAGTGACGAGTACGAACGTGTACGGAAGTATCGTCGAGGCGATCGGCGGGAACGACGTCGAGGTCACGGCAATCGTCACCAGCCTGAGCCAGGATCCACACTCCTACGAGGCGACTGTGCAGGACAAGCTGGCGGTGTCGAAGGCCGATCTCATCGTCGAGAACGGCGGAGGCTACGATCCCTTCCTGCACCGGCTGGCCGACGAGACGGAGATCGACCACGAGGCGATCGTCAGCGCCGTCGGAGTGTCGGGGCTCGAGGGAGCGCCGGAGGAGCATGCGGAGGAAGAAGATCATGCGGAGGAAGAGCACGCCGAAGACGAGCACGGCCACGGCTCGTTCAACGAGCACGTCTGGTACAACATTCCGGTGATGTCCAGCTTCGCCGACACGATCGCCGGGAAGCTCGCGGACCTGGACGAAGCGAACGCCGGGAACTACGAGGAGCGCGCGGCCGCCTTCAAGGAGGGCCTCGGCGGTGTCGAGGATTCGCTGGCCGATATCCGGGCAACGGGTGGCGGGGGAGATGTGGCCGTCACCGAGCCGGTGCCGGTCTACCTGCTCGAGGCCGCGGGCTTCGTCAATGTCACGCCGTCCGGCTACAGCGAGGCGATAGAGGAAGAAACGGATGTGCCCGTGGCGGTGCTCAATGAGATGCAGACACTCGTTGCCTCCGGGTCGGTGAAATTCCTCGCCTACAACAGCCAGACGGAGGGTCCGCAGACGCAATCGGTGAAGGCCGCGGCCGAGGAGGCTGGTGTGCCGGTGGTCGACTTCACCGAAACCCTGCCGGACGGCGAGGACTTCCTCTCCTGGATGACGGCGAACACGGCGAACATCGTGGAGGCAGTGGGAACCTGACATTCCCCTTCAATCCCGGCAGACCCGCCGAGCATTCTTTCCGTACCGCCGCGCTGTGATTGACTGGGACGTTCCAACGCGGCGGCTGACGGCGTTCAACACCGGAAAGTGGTGCCGCGTGATCCCCCTGCCGACTCTGCAGCCCGTACAACCTGGAGAAACCGTGACCACACCTGTGGTGAGCCTGAGGAACGCGTCGCTTTCCTTCGGCACCCGCACCCTGTGGAGCGGACTCGACCTCGACATAATGCCGGGTGAATTCCTTGCGGTGCTCGGCCCGAACGGGTCGGGGAAGACGAGTCTGTTGAAGGTGCTGCTGGGCCTCCAGGACCTCGACACCGGAACCGCCCGGATCGAGGGCCGGCGGATCCAGCGGGGCAGCCGCCAGATCGGCTACATTCCCCAGCAGAAGTCCTTCCCCCCCGAAACACCGCTGCGTGCCCGGGATCTGGTGGGGCTCGGGCTGGACGGTCACCGCTGGGGGGTGAGGCTACGGAACCGCTCCCACAACGCGCGGGTCGATGCCCTCCTGGCGGAGGTCGGATCGTCCTCCTACGCCGACGCTCCTGTGGGTAGGCTCTCCGGGGGCGAGCAGCAGAGACTCCGCGCGGCGCAGGCACTGGCGACCGAGCCCGGCGTCCTGCTGTGCGACGAACCCCTGCTGTCCCTCGACCTGCACCACCAGCAGGCGGTGAGTTCGCTGATCAACCGGCAGTGCCACGAAAAGAGCAGTGCCGTGGTTTTCGTCACCCACGAGATCAACCCGGTGATCGACTACGTGGACCGTGTCCTGTATCTCGCGAACGGGCAGTTCCGGGTGGGCGCGCCGAAGGACGTCATGACCAGCGACGTCCTCTCGGAGCTCTACAACAGTCCGGTCGAGGTGCTCCATCATGACGGAAGGATCATCGTGGTGGGACTGCCCGATGCCACCACCCACCACCACCACGGTTCGGAGGCCTGAGATGGATCTGCAGGAATTCCTTCGCGCCGTGTTCAACTTCGACAATTACGCAGAGCTCCTGCCGCTAGTGAGGAACTCGCTGATCGCAGGGGCGGTGCTGGGACTGCTGGGCGGCCTCATCGGGACGTTCGTGATGATGCGCGACCTCGCCTTCGCCGTGCACGGCATCGCCGAGCTCTCCTTCGCCGGCGCTGCCTTTGCGCTGCTGATCGGTGCCAACGTGGTGTTCGGCTCACTGGTCGGCTCGGTGCTCGCGGCACTGGTGCTCGGGGTCATGGGAATCCGGGCGCGGGACCGGAACTCGATCATCGGCGTCGTGATGCCGTTCGGCTTGGGGCTCGGCATCCTGTTCCTCGCGCTGTATGAGGGCCGGGCCGCCAACAAGTTCGGCCTCCTGACCGGGCAGATCGTCTCGGTGGACGCTGTCCAGTTGAACCTGCTGGTCGGTTGCGCCGTCGTCGTGATGGGCGCGCTGGTGGCCATCTGGCGGCCGCTCACCTTTGCCAGCGCTGACGCGGACCTCGCCGAGGCCCGCGGCGTGCCGGTGCGTGGACTGTCGATTGCCTTCATGGTGCTGCTCGGCGTGGCAGTGGCGCTGTCGATCCAGGTGGTCGGCGCCCTGCTGGTTCTCGCCCTGCTCATCACCCCGGCCGCCGCTGCGCTGAAGGTGTCCGCCCATCCGGGCGTGGTGGTGCTGTTGAGCATCGTCTTCGCCTGCACCTCGGTGGTGGGCGGCATTCTCCTGGCCCTCGGGGGTCGCATACCCATCAGCCCCTATGTCACCACTATTTCCTTCGCGCTCTACCTGGCCTGCAGGGGGATCGCGAGCCGCCGCGGACGGGCGCGTCCCGCCGCGCACAGCGCCGCATTGCCTGCCTGACGGCGCCTGCGGCACGCGTCAGCGAGAGTCCGCGGCCTGCCGCGCCGAGCACTCGGGACACAGGCCGTAGATCTCCACGGTGTGCGCCACCTCGGTGAAGCCGTATTCGGCGGCAGTGCGCGCAGCCCACTGTTCCACTGCCGGCGCCTCGATCTCGACGGCGCGCCCGCAGTTGCGGCACAGCAGGTGGTGGTGGTGATGCGGAGCCGCGCAGCGCCTGTAGACAGCTTCGCCGTCACCGTTGCGCAGCACGTCGACAAGGCCGTCGTCGGCCATCGACTGGAGGATCCGGTAGGCCGTGGCAAGGGACACCGATTCGCCCCTGCCATGCAGGACCCGGTGCAGCTCCTGCGTACTCACGAAATCAGGAAGGCTGTCCAGAGCGGCGCTCACGGCGCGGCGCTGCTTGGTGACCCGCTGTTCGGAACCCCGGCGGGTGGGCTGCTCCGCTTCGGGCGGCATGGAATGTCCTTTTCAGCGAAGGTGCCGGCACGGTGATCACGCCGACTTTTCTCCTCCAGATTATCAGCGGTGCGGAGGTAGTCTGTCGGGTATGAAGCTGACGAAGTTCACGCACGCCTGTGTCCGCCTCGAGCGCGAGGAGTCGGTGCTGGTGTTCGATCCCGGTTCATTTTCCGAGGTGGACGAAGCCCTGGACGGCGCCCAGGCCGTGCTCATCACCCACGAGCATGCCGACCATCTCGACGAGGACGCCGTCGTCGCCGCCCTGCGTGCCAGGAACGAACTCGAGCTGTGGGCGCCTCCCGGGGTGGCACAGTCGCTGCAGGTGCGGCTCGACGACGACGCAGCGGGGCGCGTGCACGCGGTGGAGAGCGACTCCGAGTTCATGGCTGCGGGATTCGCCGTCCGTGCCTTCGGCGGCCAGCATGCGCTGATCCATCCGCTGATCCCGATGGTGGCGAACATCGGGTACCTCGTGGAGGGCAATGTGTATCATCCGGGCGATTCGTTCGTGGTTCCTGACGGTCATTCCGTGCAGAACCTGCTGGTGCCCCTCCACGCTCCCTGGTCGAAGGTCGGCGAGGTGATCGACTTCGTGGTGTCCGTCCGCGCTCCACGGGTATTTCCCATTCACGACGCCCTGCTCAACGATGCGGGGGTGACGCTCGTGGAAAACCATGTGAAGCGCATCGGCGCCGCGTACGGCTCCACGTACCGGCATCTTTCCCCCGGGGAGAGCGTGGAGGTCTAGCAGCGGATTCCCCCCAGCGAAGGAAAGTGAAGGAAACCGGCGTCGCCGAGCGGCACGCTGCCGCGCCGGTTGGTGATCCGGATGCGCCTGTGGTGAACTGACGGGCATCAGGACCGGACGTGGTGCCGGTCACACTCCTAAAGGAGATCTTGATGAAGACTCTGATGAACGTGCAGACGCTGCGGAACCGGATGACCTCCGGCGCCCAGACGGTTCTGCTGGATGTCCGGTGGGTGTTGGGAGACCCCCATGGCCACCGGAACTACCGCTCGGCGCATATCCCGGGGGCCGTGTATGTGGACCTCGAGACCCAGTTGTGTGCAGCTCCATTTCCGGGTTCGGGGCGGCATCCGCTTCCCGAACCGGAGACGCTGCAGGAAGCCGCACGCCAATGGGGAATCAACGACGACGACGTCGTGGTGGCCTATGACGACAACGGCACCCTGTCTGCCGCACGCCTGTGGTGGCTCCTGCGCGATGCGGGCTTTGCCACGGTAGCCCTGCTCGACGGCGGCCTGGCTGCCTGGCGTACTGCGGGATTCGAACTCGAAGGCGGCGAGGAGCAGCACTGCCTCGGCTCGGTGACCCTCGGCTCCGGTGCCATGCCGGTCGTGGAGCTTCCCGACCTGAGCGGGCTCCAGTGGCAGGGAGTACTGCTCGATGCCCGGGCCGCCGAGCGTTTCCGCGGCGAGGTGGAGCCGGTCGACGCGAAGGCCGGCCATATCCCGGGTGCACGGAGCGCTCCCACCTTCGAGAACCTCCAGCCGGACAAGCGGTTCCGGCCCGCTCCCGAGCTGGCCGCGCGCTTCGCTGCGCTCGGCGCCGACGGCAGCGCGCCCATCGCCGTCTACTGCGGTTCCGGGATCACTGCCGCCCACGAGATCGCAGCACTCGAGATAGCAGGGTACTCGGCGGCGCTGTACCCGGGTTCCTGGTCGCAGTGGTCCTCGCGGGCCGAGCTTCCGGTGGCCACCGGCGCCTGAGAAGGCCCTTGCCGGCATCGCGGGGTCTACCCGCCCGTGCCTCCTGGTGGCCAACACCGGTGAGGCACGGGTAGCGTCTAGAACATGTTTCCAGGCCGTCCGGCACCGCCGCCCCTGCGCACCATCGTGCCCCGACGCAGGTTACCGGCAACCCCCACTTCAGGAGAACGAGTGAGCACCCTTTTCACGAAGATCATCGACGGCGAGATTCCCGGGCGTTTCCTCTGGGAGGACGACGACGTCGTGGCGATCCTGACGATCGCGCCCATCACGCCCGGCCACGCGCTGGTTCTCCCGCGCCGGGAAATCGAGCACTGGCTCGACGCCGATTCACAGACACTGAACCGCCTCATGGCCGTGGCGCAGCACATCGGCACCGCGCAGCGGGAGCTGTTCGCCGCCAAGCGCGTGGGAGTCCTGCTGGAGGGCTTCGAGGTGCCGCACCTCCACGTGCACGTGTGGCCGGCGCAGGGGCCGGAGGATTTCGATGTCCACCGCGTCGACCATTCGCCGGACCCCCAGGACCTGGACCGGAATGCGCAGGCGCTTCGGGAAGCACTCCGGGCGTCGGGCCACGCGGAATACGTCCCTGCCGGGTAGGCGCCGGAAGGGACGTGCCGGGATCCGGTGCCGGTCGGAGTGCCGGAATCTCCGCGGACCTGAACGGTACGGCTAGGCCGCCTTCGCACTCAGGGCGTCGTTGAGGGTTGTACGGATGCGCTTCTCCGAGACCGAGTGGGCAGTTCCCAGTTCCTGTGCGAACAGGCTGACCCGTAGTTCCTCGAGCATCCAGCGCACCTGCAGCAGCCCCGGCGGCACGCGGCGGGTTGCAGCGGCGAGCGCCGATGCGGCGTCGTCGTAGTCATCCTCGAGGCGCTGCACCAGTGCGGTGTTCAGGCCGTCCCGCTGGACGTTCGAGGCCAGCTTGTCGAGCCGGATCTCGATGCCGCGCAGGTAGCGGGGCAGGTGCGTGAGCTGGGCGTAGCCGGTCTTCGCCACGAACCCCGGGTACACGAGCTGCTCGAGCTGGCTGCGGATGTCGTTCAGGGCGGTGATCAGCGCAAGGCTCGTGGTGCCCCTGAGCTGCTTCTGGATGCGGCGGTTGCTCGACAGGATGGTTTCCACGGTCGCCGTGACGGTGAAGACCGTGTCGATCAGTTCGGCCCTCACCCGCTCGTACAGGCTCGAGAAGTCCTGTTCGGTCCACGGCAGCTGTTCCGGGACCAGCTTGTCGATGGCGGCCAGTGAACAGTCCCGGATCAGTTCCGCGACGCTGCCGTGCGGGTTCTGGCTGAAGGTGAGTTTCTCGGTGTTGCTGAGGTGTTCAAGGACGTACTTGGCGGGACTCGGGACGCGGAGGGACAGCAACCGGATGACGCCTGCCCGCATGGCCTCCGCCTGCTCGCCCGCGGAGGGAAAGACCCGCAGTCCCACTGCGGAGCCTTCATCCACGAGGGCAGGGTAGCCGGTGACCAGATGCCCGGCCACGGTGCGGGACACGTCGCGGGGTTCCGCTCCCCGGGGGCCGCGGCGTCGTTCCGGCCGCCGGGCCCGCCACCGGTTCGGGTGCTGCCCGGTGTGGCACCGAGGGACTCGGCGATGGCACGGCTGACCGCCGGTGCGAGGGATTCCTTGAGGACGTCGAGGTCGGGCCCTTCGTCGAGGATCCGGCCTCCCGCGTCGACGATCCGGAACGTCATCAGCAGGTGCGGGGGCAACACCGACCAGTTCCATGATCCCGGCGGGACGATGTGCCCCTTGAGGCGGCGCAGCGCCAGCTCGAGCGATTGTTCGAGGTCATCAGTAGCCGGGTCGAAGTCCGCGGTCAGGGACCCGACCGCCGAACGCGCGACATCCGGCGCGGGGATGAAATTCTTGCGGACCTGCTTGGGCAGCGATTTGATGAGTGCGCTCACGAGCTCCACGCGCAGCCCGGGGATCTGCCAACGGAAGGGCTTCGCCTCGAGCTGGTTGAGGAAGAGGACCGGAATGGTCACCGTGACGCCGTCGGCGGCTCCCGGCGTCAGCGGGGAGAACTCGTAGTGCAGGGGCAGTTCGAAGCCGGACTGGTGCCAGCTGGTGGGAAAGGCCGCCTCGTCGAGGCCGTCGGCGTCGTCGCTCAGCAGTTCCTCGGGCTTGAAGTCCAGCAGGTCCGGGTCGTCCTGCCGCGCCTGCTTCCACCACGAGTCGAAGTGCCGCTCGGACACCACCTCGGGGCCCAGCCGCGCGTCGTAGAACTCGAACAGCGTCTCGTCATCCACCCGGAGGTCTCTCCGGCGCAGCCGGTTCTCGAGTTCCTCGATCTCGGCGAGGCGTGCGGTGTTGCGGGCGAAGAACTTGTGGTGGGTCTTCCAGTCGCCCTCGACGAGCGCATGGCGAATGAACAACTCACGCGCTACCTCCGGGTCCACGCGCCCATAGTTGATCCGGCGCTGCGGCACGATCGGCACACCGTAGAGCGTGACCTTCTCATACGCCATGACCGAGCCGGACTTCCGGGACCAGTGGGGTTCGCTGTAGCTGCGCTTGACGAGGTTCGGAGCCACCTCCTCCGCCCAGAGCGGGTCGAACCGCGCCGACACCCTCGCCCAGAGCCGTGAGGTCTCGACGAGTTCGGCGGCCATGACCCAGTCGGGGGATTTCTTGAACAGGGCCGAACCGGGGAAAACGGCGAACCGGGTGCCGCGGGCTCCCGCGTATTCGCGCTTGCGCTGGTCATACAGACCGATATGGCTCAGCAGCCCGGAGAGCAGGCTGATATGGACCGCGTCGTTCAGCCCCACCGGGTCCACTTCCCCCGCGGAGAGCGGAATGCCGAGGGGCTTCGCGAGTTGCCGGAGCTGGGCGAAGAGGTCCTGCCACTCCCGGACGCGGAGGTAGTTGATGTATTCGTTGCGGCACATTTTGCGGAACTGTGTCGACGACAGTTCCTTCTGCTGCTCCTGTAGGTAGCGCCACAGGTTGAGGTAGGCCGTGAAGTCGGAATTCTCGTCGAGGAAGCGCTTGTGCTTCTCGGTCGCTGTCTGCAGCTTTGCCGGCTGGTCGGCCTGCGGACGTTCGCGGGGATCCTGGATGGTCAGGGCCGCGGCGAGCACCATCACCTCCCGGACACAGCCGCGCTTTCCGGCCTCCACGATCATGCGGCCCAGCCGTGGATCCACCGGAAGCTGGGCGAGTTTGCGCCCCACGCCGGAGAGACCGCCGTCGTCCTTCAGCGCACCCAGTTCCTTCAGGAGGGTCACGCCGTCGTTGATCGCCTTCGAATCCGGCGGTTCGACGAAGGGGAATTCGGCGATGTCCCGCGGACCCCGCGTCACGCCCATCGCCGTCATCTGGAGGATGACGGCGGCAAGGCTGGTGCGCAGGATCTCCGGGTCGGTGAAGGGCCTGCGCGACGCGTAGTCCTCCTCCGAGTACAGGCGGATGGCAATGCCGTCGGAGACACGCCCGCACCTGCCCGACCGCTGGTTGGCGGATGCCTGGGACACCCGCTCGATCGGGAGGCGCTGCACCTTGGTGCGGTGCGAATAGCGCGAGATGCGGGCAGTGCCGGTGTCGATCACGTACTTGATCCCGGGAACGGTCAGGGAGGTCTCGGCGACGTTCGTTGCAAGGACGATCCGACGGCTTGAACTGCCCGTGCTGAAGACCCGGTGCTGTTCCTGAAGGGACAGCCGGGCGAAGAGGGGAAGGATCTCGGTGCCACGGAGCCGGGGATTCGTCTGGACACGCGCCCTCAGGGCATCGGCGGCGTCGCGGATCTCCCGTTCCCCGGAGAAGAACACCAGGATGTCGCCCGGCGCTTCGCGGGCGAGTTCGTCGACGGCATCGCACACGGCATCGAGCGGATCCCGTTCCTCCTCGAGCTCGCTGTCCGGTCCGTCGCCGTCGTCGGACGCACCACCGGCGGGCTGGTCGAGCGGCCGGTAGCGGATCTCCACGGGGTAGGTGCGCCCCGAGACCTCGATGATCGGTGCGGAGGTGGTTTCCGCCAGGGCGGCGTCGGCGGCGAAGTGCTGCGCGAAGCGTTCCGGATCGATGGTGGCGGAGGTGATGATGACCTTGAGGTCCGGGCGCTGCGGCAGGACGCGCTTGAGGTAGCCGAGGATGAAGTCGATGTTCAGGCTGCGCTCGTGGGCCTCATCGATGATGATGGTGCTGTACTTGCGCAGCATCCGATCGTGCTGGATCTCGGCGAGGAGAATGCCGTCGGTCATCAGCTTGATCCTGGTGCTGCGGCCGACCTCGCCGCCGAACCGCACCTGGTAGCCCACTTCGGCGCCCAGTTTCACATCGAGCTCCTCCGCGATGCGCTCGGCAACCGTGCGCGCGGCAAGACGCCTCGGCTGGGTGTGGCCGATGAGGCCGCGTTCGGCGAGGCCGAGCTCGAGGCACATTTTAGGGATCTGGGTGGTCTTTCCCGAGCCGGTCTCACCGGCGATGATGGTGACCTGGTTCGCGGCGATCGCCGCCATGATGTCCGCGCGGCGCTCCGAGACCGGAAGTTCGGCGGGGTAGGAAATAGTCAGTGCCATAGTTACCCCAATTCTAGGGTGTGGCGGGTGATTCCCCGTCACCTGGACCGAG
>NZ_KI914784.1:27852-34911 GCF_000520535.1 Arthrobacter sp. H41 | reverse complement strand
CCCCCGCTGATTAAGCACCTGTGGCGGCTATTCCGCTCGGATGACAGCCATAACTGCTTAATCAGGGGGGGTGATGCAGCCGAACCGGACTGCAGGCACATCGAGGGGATGGCAGTCGGGCTAGTCATCGTATGAGTCGGCGAGTTTTCGTCGTTCATTCTCGCGTCTGCTGTAGGTCGCTTCGCGAATCATGGTGTTGCTGTCGAAGTTGGAGCCGAGGGCTCCGGCGATCGTGCCGAAGGATGCGGCGAGCCAGGACAGCTGGGCGTAGTCGAAGACGCTCACAGGATGGCCGAGTTGGGATTGCAGGTAATCCCCGGAGATGACCGTCAGCGCCCCACCGAAAATCACCAGATACAGGACGGCGTACATCATAGCCACGCTCGAAGCGACGGTGAGGATCGTGGCAGCGTTGTCGCGGAGCGCAGCGCGATGTTCGGAGGGATGGCGGACAGGGTTCCACAGGCCGTTACGCATAATCAGCCAGGCGGTCAGCGTGGCGATGGCCAGGAGGGTGATCATGGCCAGGCGAAGGGGATGAAGGGCATCCGCCATGTTCCAGATGGAGGCATAGAAAATACCGAATGCACCGGTGGCCGCAGCGGCGGCGACAGCGTTGGAAAGGGCAGGCAACAGGCGTCCCGGGCGGTTGCTGCGCACCATTCCGGCCAGCAGCCGCACCCTGCCCCGCACGCCGTGGAGAGTTAGGTAGGCCACATCCTGGTGCTCATGCGCTGGTACGATCCGCACCGGATCCCACCAGCGGATGCGCGATGCCGGGCGGTGGATGCCTTGTGGATCTTCCTTCTGCGTCGTGCGTTCCCGCAGGAGAGTGATGAGGTGGACGAGGGTGCGTGTCGTCCGCTTCTTCACATTGAGTGCGCCCAGAGCCGGAACACAGACCAGGGCAGCCCCAAGTGCGGGATCCACCTCGTACACGATGGGCGCCGTGCCCGTACGACGCGGTAGATCGGTCAGGTACACCACATGATCCCAGTGCCTGGATCGTTTCAGTGCCTCCGCGTGGTCCATCAAAGGAATTTCGCCGCCCTGGGTCAGGGGGAGGGTTTCCTGGCTTACCTCCACCCGCCAGGTGCATTCGGCATCGAGGTACGTTGCGAGGTCTCGCTCAAGACCGGGGCCCAGTGAGTGTGCAAGTCTGATGGGCAGCCCAGGGTCGGCCAGAAGACCTATCGTCACGGTATGAATGGAACAGCTCCTTTGCCTGCACGCAGGGAATGCCTTCCCGCCCTCCCTGCGTAGGCTACACGGGAGGCCGACCGGACTGGACGGTGTTCGTCGTCAGGCCGGTTATCCGTGTTTGGCGACCGTGAGGAGAACCATGGAATCTTCCAGGGCCTCCAGAGTATGACGCGACGGCGGCACGATCAGCAGGTCTCCCGGGACCCCTCCCAGAAATCATCCGCAGCTGCCAGCACCACCCGTCCCTGCAGCACGTGCACTGTCGCTTCGCCCGGATTTTCATGCTCGCTCAACGACGATCCGCTCCGCAGCGCGATCATCGTCTGCCGCAAAACGTGTTCATGGCCGCCATAGACCGTGTGGGCGCTGTGTCCGCTGGACGCGGTGCGGGCAGTATCCAGTTGGTGCCGGGCGAGTGTGGTGAGTGAAGACTTCTGCAAGATGGCATCTGCCCGAAAAGGCTTACGCCCGGTCCCACCAGTATGGTGCGCGCAGTTCATTTCGAGGACTGCCTGGATTCGTCGGTACGGCTGGGCCTCCGCAAGACGCAATTTCTACAGCGTGTAGAAATCGGACTAGGATGAGGACTGTGTCCTACCGGTTCGGTCGACAGCTCGGTTGTGAAGAGAACGTCGGGCCGTGGACACGAGAATCCAGCGTCGCTATCCGAGCCACCGTTCGTGAAGGAGCTTGATCATGCTTTCCAATACCTCCCGTCCTGTCATCGAGGCCACCCTGCCGGTGGTGGGCGAGCACATCCAGGAGATCGCGCAGCGCTTCTATGCGCACATGTTCGCCGAGAAACCGGAACTGCTGGATGGTCTCTTCAACCGGGGCAATCAGGCGGACGGCCGGCAGCAGCAGGCGCTGGCCGGCTCCGTGGCGGCTTTCGCCGGTTTCCTGGTGAACAAACCCGATGAAATGCCCGATCATCTCCTGTCCCGTATCTCCCACAAGCATGTTTCGCTCGGCCTGCGGGCAGATCAGTACCAGATCGTGCATGATCATCTGATGTGGGCCATCGTCGATGTCCTGGGAGAGGCCGTCACCGAGGACGTCGCCGCTGCCTGGGACGAAGTGTATTGGCTGATGGCCAATGTCCTGATCAACCAGGAACGTGCCATGTACGCAGCCGTGCATCTCGCCCCTGAGACGATCTGGCGGACGTGGCGGGTTGTTCAGAAGATCCGGGAGACCGACGACGTCGTCACGTTCGTCGTCGAACGGACTGATGAGCGCGAGGTGAAACCGTCGCTGCCCGGGCAGTACGTGACATTGAAGGCGCTGATGCCCGATGGTGTGCACCAGCCGCGGCAGTACAGCCTGACCCGTGCCGATGATGGCCAGCACCGTCAGTTCTCCGTCAAACGCGTCCACGGCCTACCCACCCCCGACGGCGAGGTGTCCAACCTGCTCCACTCGAGCGTCGACGTCGGCGATGAAGTGGTGCTTTCGGTTCCGTTCGGTGATGTGGTCTTGAAGTACACGGACCGACCGGTTGTTTTCGCCAGCGCCGGTATCGGCATCACCCCCATGGCGGGAATGATCTCCCACCTCGTGCGCTCCGGATCGCAACGCAGGGTGACCCTCCTGCACGCCGATAACTCCGCAGCTTCCTTCGCGCTGCGCGGCCAGGTCCAGTCCGACCTGGCGCAGCTGCCGGACGCGTCGATGACGGCCTGGTTCGTTGAACCCTCGAAAGGTGCCCAGAGCGCCGACGGCGAACTGATCGGATTCATGGACGTCAGCACCATCGAGCTTCCCGAGGACGCCGAATATTACCTGTGTGGGCCCCTGGTCTTCATGCAGGCGGTCCGCAGCGCCCTCATCGATCGCGGTGTGCCCGCCCGTGATATCCAGTACGAAGTGTTCGGACCCGACCTCTGGCTCGCCGACTTCCAGTAGGAAGAATGCTTGCTCGGCAGGCGCCCGCGCCTGCGCAGTGCTGTTCTGAGGGAAGTGGTTCCCTCCGGCGTCGGATAGTGGCTTTCTCGGGCAGATATTCGCTTGAACGGCGGCGGTCCTGCCGCATCGCATGCGTGGTCGCATAGGGTGGAAGAGCGCACCGGAGCGCGGACGAAAGGACTCGAAATGACAACGGGTTACGACTTCTGGGATACGCCAGGAGCAGGACATTCACACGGGGCCATGGACGCTGATGAGTGCTGGGCACTGCTCAGCACCCAGGTGACGGGCCGCGTCGGATTCATGCGCGATGGCCGCATCTTCATTTTTCCCGTCAACTATCTGGTGCATGACCGTGCCGTGTACTTCCGCACGTCATCGACGGGGGACCTGGGGCGCGGCCCGCTTGACCGCGTTGCGTTCCAGGTCGACCAGGCTAGTCCTGCGGTGATGTCGGGGTGGTCCGTATTGATGCAGGGCTCGTCCGCCGTCGTGGAGGACAAGTCCCTTCTGGCAACGGTCTGGGGGAGGATGGTGAACGAGCCCTGGGCAGGAGGCGACCGGCGTCAGCTCATCCAGGTGATGCCCTCGTCATTGGTGGGTCGTCGCGTCGGGACAACCTGACAACCCGGTCGATCGCCGAGCGGGTCTCCGCCGCTGGAAGCCAGGGAACAGGGCGGGATCCGGGGTTGGACGTCCACATCGCTGACCTCCGCTAGGACAGCGGGAACCACCGCCTTCGGCAGCGGATGGGCCGTCAGTTCGATGACCGAGTCCTTCAGGGGGCGGCGGAGTACCGCAGGAAGACGACGCCGTCGTCGAAGCGATGCTGTTCACTCAGCGTGAGGTGAACGCGCGTGCCGACGGGGAAGAAACGCAGTCCGCCACCCACGGC
This sequence comes from Arthrobacter sp. H41, assembly GCF_000520535.1. Lineage (GTDB taxonomy): Bacteria > Actinomycetota > Actinomycetes > Actinomycetales > Micrococcaceae > Arthrobacter_D. The sequence goes on along the minus strand of NZ_KI914784.1, from coordinate 30,908 downwards.
GACCGGGCTGACGTAGAGCTGATATTCGTCCACGAGCCCCGCACGGATAGCCTGCTCAGCCAGGCAGGGGCCGGAGATCACGATGTCCTGGGTGAGCGCCGCTTTCATCTGCCGAATTTCTTGTAGGTCGAATGTTCGTCTGATCTCTGTCCGGGCCGTCGGGGCGGAACCGAGGGGGGTCGAGTAGACGATCTTGTCCGCCGCCTGCCAGCTCCGGGTGAAGTCGATGATGAGTTGGTCCTGGCCGGAATGCTGGTCCGCTGTTTCCCACTCCATCATTTCCTCATACATGCGCCTGCCATACAGGTGCGTGCCGACGGACCGTTCTCGCCAAGTGAGATAGGCGAGTACATCATCGCCGGGAATGCTCCAGTCGTAATTTCCTTCCGGGTCTGCCATGAATCCGTCGAGGGACACGGTTCCCGAACTGATCAACTTCGCCATCAATTCTTTCCCTGCCGGCCGATGCCCCCATCAGCCTGGTTGCTGAAGTTACAGTTGTGATGCGTGTTACTTCGGTCACTGTAACGGGTCTGGGCTGGCGTGTCCGCGGTGGGCGCCACGGAAGTTATGGCGATAGGGCGGACTTCGGGATAGAGCTCTTTCCGTGGTGAGGGGTTCAGCCGGTCGTGGGTTTCATGGAGTGGTATCTGCTGCGTCCGGGCGGCCTTTGGCGAGGAGTAATTTCTCCGCTAGGGGCGGACTCGAGGCTTGGCTCCTCAGCGTGACTGGAGCGCATCGAGAGCCACCGCCATCGCGGCCGCCACCCGCCCGTCCATGCCGGCGCCCGGCACCGTGACGTCATACCTGTCCCGCACTGAGCGGCCCCGTCGCGACGTCATGACCACCTGGCCCGTCTCATCGAGGAAGTCGAAGTGGACCAGGAACGGCGCGGGGATGCTCTCCGCGAACGGAACGAGGTCCCAGACCCGGCGAGCAACGGCCACACCTGCACTTCGCTCCCGCCCTGTGGCGTGTAGTCCAGGAGCGTCAAGATGCCAGGTGGAGCGCAGCAGCGATTTGCCGAAGTCCTTGCGAAAGCTGGCGAGGGCGTTTCCCTGGGCATCCAGTACGTCGTAGGTTGCTCCCACATCCAGCCTCTGGCGAGCTTTGAAGGAGAAGAGCGGGGTGCGTCTCGACTCGTCGGAGTAGAACGTGACCTCTTCCTTGAAGGTCATCCGTTTCTGCTGCGCGACCGCGAGCAGGTCGCCGGGCCCTCCATCCGGATCGACCGCGCGAATCTCGTAGCGGTTCACCATCAGGGTGATCTTCTGCGCCAGAGCGAAGCGCTCGATGCGTTGCAATGCTTCCATAATTGTTCTCCCCGTCGAGTGGCGTGCTTGCTATGCACAGAGTAGCCGTGGATGAGTGTGACCACGATGAGCACCGGATCAGTGCCGGGCCCCGCAGAAGGGTAGCCAACGAAGGGTGCAGATTCTCGCTCTGCCGGCGGTGATCCTGCTGTACAGCGTGAACCTGGCCCTTGTTCCGGCGACGTTCACCGCAATCGGGGGAGCGCACTGCCTGCCCTATGTGTGGCTGCATCGCACGCGCCCGTCCCACGGGAGCGAAGATTGCGGTAGTGATGGCGAGGACGAGGAGGAGTGGCATGAGGGATTCCTTACCGGAGGGCGGAGATCAGCTGAAGTTCCGCTGCAGCCATGGTGGTGGCATAGGGGCTGCTCGGCAGGCCGTCCGCGTTCCAGGTGGCGGAGCCGCTGGGCGGTGGCGGAGGGCTGGGGCGATCCGAGCGGACGAACCGGAAGAGGAGGGTCGCTGCGGCTACCACCAGGAGGATGATCACCAAGGCGGGAACCAGGAAGGGTGCAAGGGTCGGAAGGTCGAAAGTGTTCATGCATCGATCTTGAAACTTCGGCGCGAATCGAAACAGTGGCAGTATTGCCAACATTCGCGTGGATACTGCCATAATTGGTGCATGATCCAGAAAGTGGCCGTCGTCGTCCTGCCGGGCCTGTCCCCCTTTGAATTCACGGTGCCCTGCGAGGTCTTCGGGACGGATCGGTCGAGTCTGGGGGTGGGGCTTCCCGCGTTCGATTTCGTGGTCTGCACGCCCGAACCGGGTCTGCTTCCGACCACGACGGGATTCTCCGTCGCCGTGGGCGAGGATCTCTCCGCGGCAGCCGACGCCGACCTGCTGATCATGACGCCGTCGCACTCCGGGACACCTCTTCCGGCCGGTGTCGTCGCGCTGCTGCAGACGGCATTCCAGCGCGGCACCCGCATCCTCTCGATCTGCTCTGCGGCGTTCGCCCTGGCCGAGGCAGGTTTACTCGATGGTCGCCGGGCGACGACGCACTGGAAGCACTCACGCCAGCTCGCCGCGCAGTATCCGCGCGTGAGTGTTGATGAGAACGTCCTCTACGTCGAGGACGGCACGATCATCACCAGTGCGGGGACTGCGTCAGGAATCGATGCCTGCCTCCACCTCGTCCGGCACGAATTCGGTGTCAGGGCCGCAACCGCCATCGCGCGAGCTATGGTGGTCCCTCCCCACCGTGATGGAGGGCAAGCGCAGTATATTGAACGGCCGCTGCCGCTTCGACGCGGTGACCCCCTGGAAGAACTGCTCGTATGGCTGAACGATCACCTCGACGAGGACTTCTCCGTCTCCGACCTTGCAGGCAGGGTGCACATGTCCGACCGCACCTTCGCACGCAGATTCCGTGCTGCGACGGGGACGACGCCCGGGGCGTGGGTGAACGCGCAGCGACTCTCGAGTGCGCAAGCGCTCCTGGAGGACTCATCGCTGAGCATCGATGCGGTGGCCAGGGCCAGCGGGTTCGGGCAGGCCGTGCTCCTCAGGCATCATTTCCACAAAGCGCTCGGCGTCAGTCCGGCCGCGTACCGGCGCACGTTCCAGGGCCCCGCGGAACCACGCTGCCGACAGCCAGCGTAACGGACACCCCGGCCTTACGGTGCCTGCTAGGAAGGAGCCCATGGTGACCCAGGCGACCGATCGGCGCTCGTGGGTTCAAGAATCCGTGGGGCCAAGACGAAGGGCTCCAGCCAAACGGCTGGAGCCCTTCGTCCATACA
>NZ_KI914784.1:25306-27752 GCF_000520535.1 Arthrobacter sp. H41 | reverse complement strand
CGGCTGGAGCCCTTCGTCCATACATGGTCGGGGTGACAGGAATTGAACCTGCGACCTCGTCGTCCCGAACGACGCGCGCTACCAAGCTGCGCCACACCCCGATCGTCCCCTCCACCACCGGCCGTAACCGACGCGTGAGGCAACCTCTCAAGGATAGCCGAGGTATCGGGCGCAAGCGAAACTGCACGAGGAACCGAAGAAGACCCTAGACGAGGGAGTCCTTCCACGCCGCATGCAGCGTCGCGAAACGGCCCGTCCCGCCGATGAGCTCCTCCGGCGTGCCGTCCTCCACCACCTCGCCGTCGTGCACCACCAGCACGCGGTCCGCGATCGCGACCGTGGACAACCGGTGTGCGATGATCAGCGCGGTACGTTCCCCGAGCAGCTTCTGCAGCCCCTGCTGCACGAGGCGTTCGCTCGGGATATCGAGCGACGACGTCGCTTCGTCGAGGATCAGCACCGCCGGATCGGCGAGGAACGCACGCGCAAAGCTGATGAGCTGGCGCTGGCCCGAGGACACCCTGCCGCCCCGCTTGTTGACGTCGGTGTCGTAACCCTCCGGAAGCTCGAGGATGAACTCCTCGGCACCTACGGCACGGGCTGCCGACTCGATCTCGTGCCGGGTCGCTTCCGGCTTGCCCAGGGCGATGTTGTCGGCAACCGATCCGCTGAAAAGGAACGCCTCCTGCGTCACCATGACGACGGCGCGCCGCAGGTCCCTCTGCTCGAGGTCCCGCAGGTCCACGCCGTCGAGCGTAAGGCGCCCCTCGGACACGTCGTAGAAGCGGGCGATGAGTTTCGCGAGCGTCGACTTCCCCGCTCCCGTCTGCCCTACGAGCGCCACTGTCTGGCCCGCCGGAATATCGAGGTTCAGGGGCGGAATCACCTGCGGGCCGTTGCCGTAGCGGAAGCCCACGTCATGGAATCCGACGGCCCCGCGGGGGTCCGTCAACGCCACCGGGTTCTTCGGAGGGCGCACGGTCGGAACCTCCTCGAGGAGGCCCGACACTTTTTCCAGCGCAGCCGACGCCGACTGGAACGAGTTGTAGAACATTGCCATCTGGTCCACGGGCTGGAAGAAGCGCTTGCTGTAGAGGAGGAGGGCGAGAAGGGCGCCGACCTCCAGTGAACCGTCCAGGGCGCGGAAACCGCCCACCAGCAGCACCACGGCGACGGTGACGTTGCCGATCAGCACGAGGCCCGGCTGGAAGATGCCGTTCAGGTTGATCGAACGAACCGTCACTTTTCGGTAGTCCTCGGCGAGCTCGTCATAGCGCTCGGCGTTGACGCTCTCGCGACGGAACGCCTTGACGGCCCGGATGCCGGTCATGGTTTCGATGAAGTGGACAATCAGCCTGGCGGAGACCACCCGGGACGCGCGGAAGGCAAGCTGTGAGTGCCGCTGATACCAGCGCGCGAGGAAGAACATCGGCACGGCGGCGGCCAGGATCAGCAGCCCGGTACGCCAGTCCAGCGCGAAGATGGTGATGGCGGTGAACAGCATGAACATGGCGCCGGACGCGAGGGAGCTGATCCCGGAATCGAGAAGTTCACGGAGCGCTTCGAGGTCGGAGGTCTGGCGCGAGATGATTCGGCCCGAGGTGTACTTCTCGTGGAACTCGAGGCTGAGGCGCTGCGTGTGCCGGAACACGCGCAAGCGAAGATCCAGCAGCATGGCCTGGCTCAGCCGGGCCGTCGCCCGCACATAGCCCGCCGTCAGGACCGAGGCAAGGATCGCCGCGACGAGGTATGCCCCGCCCGCCATCCACAGCTGGAAGGGGTCACCGGCAATGAGCGCGGGCAAGGCATTGTCGATGCCGAATGCGATGATGGCGGGCCCGGCAACACGGGCTGCCTGGGAGATCACCACGAGCAGCACCGTCCAGATGAACTGCCGGCGGTTGGGGCGGATCAGTGAGCCGAGCAGCCGGAAGGATCGCGACCGCACCGACCTGCTCTGGGCCCTGCTGAGGACGACGTCGTCCTCATTGTGCACACCGGCCGATGTTGCACCGTGCTGCTGCTCGGGGGCCGGTTCGCGTGCCGGCTCCTCGGGTGGCCTGCCCGCCGTCGTCCGGCTCATGCCAGCGCCTCCTCATCGTTCCGTGCGGATCCGTTCCGTGCGGACTCGTCGAGCGCCGTATCATCGAGCTCCGCGTCGAGATCCACCGGCTGTTCGTCGAGACTCGCAATGACGTAGCGGTAGTGGCTGCTCCGGGCGAGCAGTTCGACGTGCGTGCCGACGTCAGCGATCCGGCCGTCCCGCATCAGCGCGACGCGGTCCGCGAGGGCCACGGTGGAGGGCCGGTGCGCGACGATCAGCGTGGTGGTGCCGTGCAGTACCTCGCGCAGGCGCTCCTCGACCAGTTCCTCGGTACGGACGTCGAGCGCCGAGAGCGGATCGTCGAGCACGAGGACCTGCGGCTTCGCCGCGATGGCGCGGCGG